>NZ_MUMI01000394.1 GCF_002155975.1 Amycolatopsis kentuckyensis | reverse complement strand
GCCGGTGGCCGTCCTGCTCGGCGGGCCGCGGGTGCTGCGCGGCTACGGCCGTTGGACGCGCTGGTGGCTCGGGCCGCGCCCGGCCGCCGAGCCGCGCCGGAACTGGCCGCGCCGGCACCTCGAAGCGCTGGGCCACCAGTTCGGCATCTTCGCGCTTTCCTTCGTGCAGCTGATCTTTTCGGTGGTCCAGCTGGTGGTCGTCGCCGGCGCCATGCCGCTGGCGGCCCCGGTCGTGCTGTGGAGCCGCTCGATCACGGACACCCTGCGGCGCGAGACCGAAAACTGGACCGGGGTGCGGATCCCGCGGCCGTACCAGCCGCCGCCCGGGTTCCCGATGCCCCGCGCCGACGGGCTCTACCAAGCCGGTAGGCAGCTGTACGAAGAACTGTTCTGGCCGGTCCAGCACGCCCGCACGCGGTGGATCCTGCGTGACCGGGCCACCTGGCGGGACATGGCGGGCGGCGCGCTGAGCTCCCTCGTGTCGCTCGTGTGCTCGTTGCCGGCGCTCGCGTTGTTCGGCTGGGCCATGACCGGCTTCTGGCAGCTGTGGATCTGGCGGCCGTTCGTCTCCGCGCGAGCCGAGTGGTACCCGCTGCCCGCGGTGTCGACGCACCTCGGTGCGCTCGCGCAGACGCCGTTGATCCTGCTCGCGTTGGCGGCGGCGCTGGCGCCGGCACCGTGGCTCGCCCGCCAGCAGGCCCGCTTCGCGCGGGTGTGGTTCGGGCCGACGGAATCCTCCCGGCTGGCCCAGCGCGTCGAACAGCTCGAGCAGACGCGGTCCGACGTCACGGTCACGCAAGCGGCGGAACTGCGCCGGATCGAGCGCGACCTGCACGACGGCATCCAGTCGCGGCTGGTGGCGATGGGGATGAAGCTCGGCGCGGTCGAGGCGCTGGTGGACACCGACCCGGCCGCGGCGAAACGGCTCGCGGCGGAGCTGCGCGCGGCGTCGTCGGAGGCGCTCACCGAGCTGCGGGCGCTGATCCGCGGCATCCACCCGCCGGTGCTGTCCGAACGCGGGCTGCTGGACGCCGTCCGCGCGCTGGCGCTGGACAGTCCGCTGAAGGCGCAGGTCACCGGCTCGCTGCCGGGACGTGTCGAGGAACCGGTGGAGTCGTGCGTGTACTTCGCGGTGGCCGAGCTGCTCGGCAACGCGGCGAAGCACGGTGCGAAGCGGGTGACGATCGAGGTGGAATTCGCCGGCGAGCTCATGACCGTGGTGGTGACCGACGACGGCCCGGGCGGCGCGAACCCGGCGCTCGGCTCCGGACTCCGCGGAATCGAGCGCAGGCTGGGCGGTTTCGACGGTAGGTTGACGCTGACCAGCCCGATCGGCGGCCCGACGAAGGCGACCCTGGAGATCCCGTGTCAGCTAGACCGAGAACCCTTGTCGCCGAAGACCAGTACCTCCTCCGAGACGGCCTGACGCATCTCCTGACCGCCCACGGCTTCGAGGTCGTCGCGGCGGTCGCCACCGGCCCGGAACTCGTGGCGGCGTTGCGCGAACACCGCCCTGAGGTGTCCATTGTGGACGTCCGGATGCCGCCGACGAACACCGACGAGGGACTGCAGGCCGCGCTGGCCGCCCGCCGGGACGTCCCCGGGCTGCCGATCCTGGTGCTGTCCCAGCACGTCGAGCAGCTGTACGCGCGCGAACTGCTGGCCGACGGCACGGGCGCGATCGGCTACCTGCTGAAGGACCGCGTGTTCAACGCGGAGCAGTTCATCGACGCGGTCCGCCGGGTCGCGGCGGGCGGCACCGTGATGGACCCCGAGGTGATCGCCAAACTGGTGGCGGGCAACGCGTCCGACCCGCTGGCGGCGTTGACCCCGCGTGAGCGCGAGGTCCTGGCGCTGATGGCGGAGGGCTGCTCGAACGCGGCGATCGCGGCCCGGCTGCACTTCAGCGAAGGAGCGGTCGGCAAGCACACGGCGAACATCTTCGCGAAGCTGGACATCACCGCTTCGGACGACACCAATCGCCGCGTGCTGGCCGTGCTGACCTACCTCGGCGCGGGGGCTTAGCCGCGCGAGATCCGGGTCATCTCCTCGCGCTCGACCACCTTGACCCGCTCGCGGCCCGCCGCCGTCCCCAGCGCCTTTTCGTGCGCGTCGAGCCGGCCCCAGCCGTCCCAGTTGGTGAACGGGATGCCGCGCGCCTCGAGGAAGTCGAGGATCGCGTCCGGGGACGCGTACTTCGGAGCGGCGAGGGTGTCGGCGTCGGCCAGGAGGCTCGCGATCGTCTCCGCCGCGTCGCCCTTCGTGTGGCCGATCAGGCCGACCGGGCCGCGCTTGATCCAGCCCGTCACGTACACGCCCGGCAGCTGGTTCTCGTCCAGGTCCAGCACGCGCCCGGCCTCGTTCGGCACCACGCCGGCCACGTGGTCGAACGGCAGCTCCGGCAGGTGCGAGGACAGGTAGCCGACCGCGCGGTACACCGCCTGGACGTCCCAGTCGTGGAATTCGCCCGTGCCGCGGACGTTCCCGTCGCCGGTCAGCTCGGTCCGCTCGGTGCGCAGGCCGGTGACGCGGCCGTCCTCGCCGAGGACTTCGGCGGGCGAGTGGAAGAAGTGCAGGTGCAGCCGGCGCTGCCGGGTGCCCGGCTCGCGGATGGCCCACTCCTGCAGCGTCTTCACCACCATGTCGATCTGCTTCGACGCGCGCAGGGCCGCGATGCTGCCGTCGTCGAACTCGATGTCCTCCGGGTACACGATGACCTCGACGTTCGGCGAGTGGTCCAGCTCCCGCAGCTCCAGCGGCGTGAACTTCGCCTGCGCCGGGCCGCGGCGGCCGAACACGTGCACGTCCGTCACCGGGCTGGCCTTGAGCCCCTGGTATACGTTGTCCGGGATGTCGGTGGTCAGCAGCTCGTCGGCCGTCTTCGCCAGGACCCGCGCCACGTCCAGCGCGACGTTCCCGACGCCGAGAACGGCGACCGAGGACGCGGTCAGCGGCCAGCTGCGGGGGACGTCGGGGTGGCCGTCGTACCAGGACACGAAGTCGGCGGCGCCGTAGCTGCCGTCCAGGTCGATACCCGGGATGTCGAGCGCGCGGTCGGCGGACGCGCCGGTCGAGAAGATCACCGCGTCGTAGAACTCGCGCAGCTCGTCGAGCTTGATGTCGGTGCCGTAGTCGATGTTGCCCAGCAGCCGGACGTTCGGCTTCGAGAGCACCTTCTCCAGCGCCGTCACGATGCCCTTGATGCGCGGGTGGTCGGGCGCGACGCCGTAGCGGATCAGCCCGAACGGCGCGGGCATCCGCTCGAACAGGTCGATCGTCACATCGGCGTCGGACTTGTCCAGGATGTCGGCGGCGTAGATCCCGGCGGGACCGGCACCCACCACGGCTACACGAAGAGATCGGCTCACTCGCTCCACGGTAAGTTAGGGTCGCCTAACTTAAAATGTGATTTGGCGTACGGTCCACGGAGTGGGAGCCGGTAAGCTCGGCGCCATGCGCGTTCTCGTCGTCGACAACTACGACAGCTTCGTCTACAACCTGGTCCAGTACCTGGCCCAGCTCGGCGCCGACTGCACGGTCTGGCGCAACGACGTCGTGGACCTCGACCGCGTACCGGACTTCGACGCCGTGCTCGTCTCGCCCGGCCCCGGCACCCCCGAACGCGCCGGCCAGAGCATGGACGTCATCCGCAAGTGCGCCGAGACGCGCACGCCGATGCTCGGCGTCTGCCTCGGCCACCAGGCCCTCGGTGTCGTCTACGGCGCGACCGTCGACCGCGCGCCCGAACTGCTGCACGGCAAGACGAGCCAGGTGCGGCACACCGGCGCCGGCATCCTCAAGACCCTGCCCGAGGAGTTCACGGCCACCCGCTACCACTCGCTGACCGTGGTGCCGGACACCATCTCCGACGACGTCTTCGAGATCACCGGCCGGACCGAGTCCGGCATCGTGATGGGCATGCGCCACCGCGAACTGCCACTGGAAGGCGTCCAGTTCCACCCGGAGTCCGTGCTCACCGAGGGCGGCCACCGGATGCTCGCGAACTGGCTGGCCACCGCCGGTCACCCGGTCGATCCGGCTCGGGTGAACGAGCTCGAGCGCGCGACCAAGGCGCTCCAGAAGGCCGCTGTTGCGTGATCCGGCTCGAGGGGGTCGGCAAGCGGTACGGGCGCGGTGACTTCGTCCTGCGTGACGTCGACCTGACCGTGGAGCCCGGGCACGTCGTCGGCGTCCTCGGCAGCAACGGCTCCGGGAAGTCGACGCTGCTGCGGATCATGGCCGGCGTCTCGCACGCGACCACCGGCACGGTGAGCGGCACCCCGCGGATCGGCTACCTGCCGGACCGCTTCCCGGCCGGCCAGCGCATGGGCGCCCGCGCCTACCTGCGGCACATGGCGCGCATCCACGGGCTGGCCGACCTCTCGGTGATCGACCCGCTGCTCGAACGGCTCGCCCTCGTCGGCGGCCCCACGGCACCGCTGCGCACCCTGTCCAAGGGCAATGCGCAGAAGGTCGGGCTCGCGCAGGCCGTAATGGTCCGGCCCGACCTGCTGATCCTCGACGAGCCGTGGTCCGGGCTGGACGTCGGGACGCACACGATCCTCGGCGAGCTCGTCGCCGAGACGCGGGCGCGCGGGGCGAGCGTCGTGTTCACCGACCACCGCCCGCAGGTGGTGCACGACCACGCCGACGTCGTCCACCTGATGAACGAGGGCAGGCTCACGGCGGAAAGCACGGAGCCGACCACGCGGATCGTGCTGCGCGGCGACGGCACCGGCTGGGCGGACGAGCCGGGCGTGCGGCACGCCGTCACCGAAGGACCGCAGGTGGTGCTGACGGTCGAGGTCGCCCGCGTCGACGAGGTCCTGCGGCGGGCCCTCGAAGACGGCTGGTCGGTCCGGGAGGTGGCACCGTGCTCGCCCTGACCCGGTACTACCTGGCGCTGCTCGGCCATTCGCAGCGGTACCTGCCGGCGTTGCTGGCCTACCTCGCGCTGTGCGTGATCCTCTACGCCGACCCGAATTCCCCGCCGTTGCCCCTGTTCGGCATGAGCGCCGGCGGCCTGCTGGTCGTCTCGTGCTGGCTGACGATCGCGCTGCTGGACATCGAGGATCCGGTACAGCGCCTGGTGACCCTGAGCCACGCGCGCCAGTGGCGCCGGATGATCACCGGCGCGATCCTGACGGTCCTGGCCTGTTCACTGGTCCTCACCGCGATCACCGAGGTCTGGTCGGCCCTCAAGTCGTTCAAGGTCCAACCGGCGGCGCTCGGCATCGGGTTGCTCGCGCACCTGGCGTGCACGCTGCTGGGCATCGCGATCGCCCTCCCGTGCTCGCGGCTGCTGGTCCACCGCATCGGCTGGACGGTCCTGGCCGCGGTGATGACCCTCGTCGTCGTCCTGCTGGCGAAGATCCCGCTGATCCACCCACTGCTGCACGCCTTGACCGACGACGAACCGGTCGGCGGCCCACTGGTCCTGGCCCTGGTGACGTCGGTGGCGATGCTGGCCGTCAGCTTCTTCGCCGTTTCCGCACTCGTGCACCGGCGCTCCTGACTGCAATTTGCACTCTTCAATTTCCGGCCCGGGCTTCCAGCCGGACCGCGCGGCCGACTAAGGTTCGGGGCCTCTCCGGTTTCGGGCGAAGGGAGATCGGGTGACGGCTGGGATCGTCGCGATCACCGTGCCAAACTCCGACGGCGAGCTTCCGGAGCTCGCCGCCTGGTTGCGTGGCGAAGATGAACTCCGTGGCCGCGTTCAGGTTTTCGACGCCGTCGTGGTCGGGGTTTCGAGTAGCTCCGCCGGCGTTTTCTGCCGCTCGCTGTTCGCGTGGCTGACGCGGGAGCGGGAATCCCGCGTCTCGTTGAAGGTCAAACGCTCGGGCGCCGCCGAAGAACTCCAGCTCGACTTCGGGGCCGCGAGTGATGCCGATCAGGTTCTCGGTGCCGTGCAAGGATTTCTCGACCAGCCCTGAACGACGAAAAAGGCCCGCACGGCGAACCGTGCGGGCCTTTCCCCTGCTCACTAGTTGGTGGGTCTCGGGGTCGAGGTTGTGGGGAACGGGAACCCGCTGCCCTCCGACACGTTGATCGTGACGTTCTGGTCCTTGCTGATCTGCGCGCCGGGGTTCGGGTTCTGCCCCGTGATCGTGCCCTCGGGCGCGTTGCTGTTCTTGTCGGACTTCTGGTTGAACTTGCCGGTCCAGCCCATGCTCGACAGCTTGTCCTGTGCCTCGTCGAGGGTCATCCCGACCAGGCTCGGCATCTGGATCTGGCTCGAGCTGTCCGGCCCGGTCGACACGGTCAGCACGATCTGGCTGCCCACCGCCACCTGACCGCCGTTCGGGTTCTGGGTGATGACCGTGTCCTTCGGCACCGTCTCCGAAGCCTGGTCGACCCGCCTCGTCGTGAAGCCCTGGCCCTCCAGCGCGGACTTGGCCTTCGAGTACTGCTGGCCGGTGAAGTCGGTGACGGCCTTGAGCTGCTTCGACTTGCCGACCGTGATCTTCACACTGGAGCCCTCGGCGACCTGGGTGTCCGCGCTCGGGTTCTGCGACTGCACCAGGCCGACCTGGCTCGGGTCGGTGACCTCGGTTTCCCCGCTGGTCGGATCGAGGGTCAGCTTCGCCTGAGTCAGCAACTGCTCGGCTTGCTCCCGCGTCTTGCCCTTGAGGTCCGGCACGGCGGACTTCCCCGGCGCGGCGCCGACGTACAGCGTGATCTTCGTGTTGGTCGCGACCGAGACCCCGGCGGACGGGTCGGTCTTGATCACCTTGTTGATGTCGTCCTGCCCGCACTCCGGGTTGCCGTCGGTGGCCGTCACTCCGCAGGTGACCGGCTTCTGCTCGAGCGTGCCGTCGAAGCCCCTGCTCTTCAACGTCTCCCGAGCCTGGGGCACCGTCTGGTGCAGCACGTCCGGGATCGCGACCGTCGTGTTGTCGTTGCTCTTGAACGAGCCCGCCAGCCACATGATCAGCAGCACCGCGCCCAGCACGAACACCGCGGCCACCGCGGCCAGGATCGTGCGGCGGCGGCGCTTGGCCTTCGGGTCTTCGTCGTCCGGCTCGTTGTACTCGTCGTAGCGCTGCGGCTGCCGCCGGTCGGCGTTCATCACCTGCGTGCGCTCGTCCTCGGACATCACCATCGGCGCCACCGGGCGCTGGCCCGAGAGGGTGCGCACCAGGTCCGAACGCATCTCCGCCGCCGACTGGTAGCGGTTCGCCGGGCCCTTGGCCAGCGCCTTCAGCACGACCGCGTCGAGCTCCGGCGCCACCGCGGGGTTCACCGACGACGGCGGGTTCGGGTCTTCCCGGACGTGCTGGTAGGCCACCGCGACCGGGGAGTCCCCGGTGAACGGCGGCTCGCCGGTGATCAGCTCGTACAGCACGCAGCCGGCGGCGTAGACGTCGGAGCGGGCGTCGACCGACTCGCCGCGGGCCTGCTCCGGCGACAGGTACTGCGCCGTGCCGATCACCGCGGCCGTCTGGGTCATGGCGGACTGGCCGTCGTGCATCGCGCGCGCGATGCCGAAGTCCATCACCTTGACCGCGCCGTTCTTCGTGATCATCACGTTGGCCGGCTTGACGTCGCGGTGCACGATGCCGTGGCGGTGCGAGAAGTCCAGCGCCGCGCAGACGTCGGCCATGACCTCCATCGCCCGCTTCTGCGACATCGGGCCTTCGGTCTTGACGATGTCGCGCAGCGTCCGGCCTTCGACGTACTCCATGACGATGTACGGCAGCGGCCCGAACTCGGTGTTCGCCTCACCCGTGTCGTAGACCGCGACGATCGCCGGGTGGTTCAGCGCGGCGGCGTTCTGCGCCTCCCGGCGGAAACGCTCCTGGAACTGCGGGTCCCTGGCGAGGTCGGCACGGAGGATCTTGATCGCGACTTCCCGGCCGAGACGCACGTCGTGGCCGTGATGGACCTCGGACATGCCTCCGTAGCCGAGCGTTTCGCCCAGCTCGTACCGGTTGGAGAGCAGTCTGGGTGTGCTCATCTCTGGGTGCCGTTCCATTCCGTCCAAGGTGTGGTCATGATGCCTTGCCGGCCATCGTCGGTCGTACCGGGAGTTTCCGCCGGGAAGCCGCTCGAGGACTGCTCCGCGGGCACCTGTCTGCCCGGGACCACCTGGCTCTGCGGCTGGCCGTTCTGCGGCGTTCCGTTGCCGCCACCCAGCATCTTCGCCACCAGCACGATGCCCGCGACCAGGACAACGAGCAGGATCGCGGCGAGAAGCGCCCACCAGCCCCACTGCGTCTTCTTCCGCGCGGCGGGCAGCATGACCTGCCGCGGGGCGGGCCGGGACGGCGGGCCGATGGCGATCATCGGGTTCATCGCGGGGGACGGCGGGCCGCCCGGCATCTGCTGCTGCTGTGGGGGAAGCTGCTGCGGTGGGATCGGCACCGGCATCGACGGTGGTGGCGGTTGCTGCTGCTGCACCTGCTGCGGCACCACCGGCTGCTGGCCCGTCGTGTAGGTCGCGTTGACCAGCCCGGACGGCGTCGGCAGCGGCAGCCCGGCGCGGACCGCGGCGACGGCGGACGCGAACTCGCCGCCGTTGTTGTAGCGCTGCCGCGGATCCTTGACCAGCGTCGCCTCGATCACCGCGCGCGCCGCGGGCGGCACGTCCGGCGGCAGCGGCGGCGGCATGTCGCGGATGTGCATCATCGCGACCGTCACGGCGTTCTCGGACAGGAACGGCCGGTGCCCGGCGAGGCATTCGTAGCCGCACACGGCCAGCGAGTAGACGTCGGACGCCGGCTCGGCCGGTTGCCCGAGCGCCTGCTCCGGGGCGATGTAGTGCGCGGTGCCCATGACCATGCCGGACCGGGTGACCGGCGCCGCGTCGGCCGCCTTCGCCACGCCGAAGTCGGTGATCTTCACCTGCCCGGCGGACGTCACCAGGATGTTGCCCGGCTTGACGTCGCGGTGGACCAGGCCGTGCGAGTGCGCCGCCTGCAGCGCGTTGCCGGCCTGCTCCAGCATGTCGAGCGTGAACTCCGCCGACAGCCGCCCGTGCTTGGCCAGCAGCCCGGCCAGCGGGTCGCCGTCGACGAGCTCCATCACCAGGTAGGCGATCGACAGGTCGCCGTCGGCGATGGTCTCGCCGTAGTCGTGCACCGCGGCGATGCCGGGGTGGTTCAGGGACGCCGTCATCCGCGCTTCCGTGCGGAAGCGGTGGAGGAACTCGGCGTCGCCGGAGAGTTCGGCCTTGAGGATCTTGACGGCCACGGTCCGGTCGAGCCGGGTGTCGCTGGCCTGCCAGACCTCGCCCATCCCGCCGACGGCGATCCGGCTCGTCAGCTTGTAGCGGTCGGCCAGCAGCTGACCGGAGGACAGCATGCGCTATCCACCCCCGAGCTTCGCGTTGATCGCCGCGCGGCCGATTTCCGCCGCGACCGTGCCGCCGGTGGCCGCGAGGCCGCGGTTGCCGCCGTCCTCGACGATCACGGCGACCGCGATCTGCGGGTTGTCGACCGGGGCGAAGGCGGTGTACCAGGCGTGCGGTGCGGTGTTCTTGGAGTCCGTGCCGTGCTCGGCGGTGCCGGTCTTCGACGCGATCTGGACGTCCGCGCGCTTGCCACCGCCCTTGGTGAAGCCTTCGGAAGCGACCATCATGTCCTTGAGGATGGCGGCGTTCGCCGACGACAGTGCCGGGGTGCCGGTGAGTTCGGTCGGGCTGTAGTCCTCGATCGTCGACAGGTCCGGTGCCAGTACCGACTGCACTAGCTGCGGCTTCATCGCCATCCCGCCGTTGGCCACGGTGGCCGCGAGCAGGCAGTCCTGCAGGGGGGTCAGCCGGACGTCCCGCTGGCCGATGCCGCTCTGGTAGAGCGCGCCCTGCGAGTCGAGCGGGCCGACGGTTGACGGGGCGACCTTCATCGGCACGGTCAGGTCGGTCTGCCCGATGCCGAAGTTCGCGGCCGTCTTCTTCATCTTGTCCGCGCCCAGCTGGCCGGCGAACTCCGCGAACGGCACGTTGCAGGAGTGCGCGAGCGCGTCCTTGAACGTGTTGCCCGGGCAGGTTGCGCCGCCGTAGTTCTCCAGCGTCGTGTTCGTGCCGGGGAGCTTGGTGTTCGCCGCCTGGCTGACCTGGGTGTCCGGGCCCTTGCCGTCTTCGAGCACGGCCGCCGCGGTGACGAGCTTCATCGTCGAACCCGGCGGGTAGGTCTCGGAGATCGCCCGGTTCAGCATGGGCTTCTTCGGGTCCTTGTTGTTCGCGGTCCAGGCGTCGGTCTGCGCCTTCGACGTGTGCGAGGCCAGCTGGTTCGGGTCGTACGACGGCGTCGACACCATCGCCAGGATCCGCCCGGTGCTGGGCTCCATCGCGACGACGGCGCCGGTGTAGCCCTTCTGCGTCATCAGGTCGTACGCGGCCTTCTGCACGGCCGGGTCGATGGTCAGCCGGACGTTGCCGCCGCTGGGGTCGCGGCCGGTGACCATGTCCGACAGCCGCCGCACGAACAGCCGCGGGTCGGAGCCGTTGAGCACGTCGTCCTCGGCGCGCTCCAGGCCGCCGGCGCCGTAGTTGATCGAGTAGTAGCCGGTGACCGGCGCGTACATCGGGCCGTCGGCGTAGGTCCGGATGTACTTGTACTTGTCGTTCGACGGGTTGACGCTGGCCAGCACCTCGCCGTTGGCCTGCGACACGATCTTGCCGCGCTGGCGGGCGAACTCGTCGTAGAGCACCCGCGCGTTGCGCGAGTCGGTGCGGTAGTCGTCGGCCTTCACCACCTGGATGTAGGTGGCGTTGGCCAGCAGCAGGACGATCATCACGAGCATCGCCATGCCGACCTTGCGGAGCGGGGTGTTCATGCCTGCGCGCCCCCGTCCGCCGGCGGCCGCTGCACGAGCACGGTGTGCGCTTCCGCGATCGGGGCCTGCGGCTGCTGCTGCGGCTTCGGGCGCGCGGCGGGCTTGCGGGCCGCGTCGGAGATGCGGAGCAGCAGCGCGACCAGGATGTAGTTCGCAAGCAGCGACGAACCACCCTTGGACAGGAACGGGGCGGTGATACCGGTCTCCGGGATGAGTTTCGTGACCCCGCCGACGACGACGAAGATCTGCATGACCATGGTGAACGCGAGCCCGCCGCCCAGCAGCTTGCCGAACGTGTCCCGCACGGCGAGCGCGCTCCGCATGCCGCGCATGGCGACCATCAGGTACAGCATCAGCACCGCGGCCAGGCCGATGAAGCCGAGCTCTTCGCCGATCGACGCGGTGATGAAGTCGGTGTTGGCCTCGGGCACCATGTCCGGCCGCCCGGCGCCGAGCCCGGTGCCGCCGACACCGCCGGTGCCGAGCCCGAACAGGCCCTGCGCGAGCTGGTAACCGCCGCCGGCCTGGTCGTAGGTGGCCAGCGGGTCCAGCCAGTTCGCCACGCGCTGCTGGACGTGCGTGAAGAGGTTGTAGGCGATCACGCAGCCGACGGCGAAGAAGCTGAGGCCCAGGACCACCCAGATGACCCGCTCGGTCGCGACGTACAGCATCACCAGGATGACGCTGAAGAACAGCAGCGACGTGCCGAGGTCCTTCTCGAACACCAGGATGCCGATGCAGACGAACGCGGAGATCAGGATCGGGCCGAGGTCGCGGGCCCGCGGGAGCTCGACGCCGACGAGCTTCTTGCCCGCCACCATGAACAGGTCCCGCTTCGACACCAGGAACGAAGCGAAGAAGATCATCAGCAGGATCTTCGCGAACTCGCCCGGCTGGATCGAGAAGAACGGCAGCTTCAGCCACACCTTGGCGCCGTTGACCTCGGACAGGCTCGACGGCAGCAGGGCGGGCAGCGCCAGCGCGACGATGCCGACCAGGCCCGCCGTGTAGCCGTAGCGGGTCAGCGTTCGATGGTCGTTCACCACAACCAGTACCACGACGAAGAACACCAGCGAGATCACCGTGAACAGGACCTGTGCGGTGACGGCGGGCGTGTAGTCCTTGCCCTGCTGCGTGGCGCGCTCGGCCAGGGCCAGGTCGATCCGGTGGATCATCACCAGCCCGATGCCGTTCAGCAGCGCGACGCAGGGGAGCAGCACGGGGTCGGCGTACGGCGCCCACTTGCGGACGGCCAGGTGCGCGCCGGTCAGCACGCCGAGGTAGGCCAGCCCGAGCCAGATGATCGACGCGGTGAGCTCCTGCTCCTGGTTCGCCTCCACCAGGACCAGCGCGATGGTGACGATGAACGTCGCGAACCCCAGCAGCACCAGCTCGGTGTTGCGGCGGGTCGGGACCTCGCGCGGCGGGTTCGTCTGGAACTGCGCGGCAAGCGGTTCGGCGGCGCGCGCGGCGGGCTGGCTCATCAGTTACCGCCTCCGTTCGTCGGTGCCGTCGAACTCGGCGTCGAGCAGTCCCTCCCCGCTGGCTGGTTCACCGACGACGGAGCAGTGGAGCCGGCCGGAGCCGACGGCGTCGTCGTCGGCGTGGCCGTAGGGGTCGGCGTCGACGACGGCTGACCGCCCGCCGGCGCGCAGTTGTTCAGGCGCTTGCGCAGCTGAAGGAAGTCGTCGATGTACTTCCGCGCTTCGTCGAGGCTGTCCTTCTTGACGCCGTTCTGCACCGCCAGCCGAGCGTCCTCCTGGAGCTGGCTGACGCGGAGCTTGTCCGTGCACACCTGGCTCGGCGGGCAGGACCCTTGCTCGTAGGCGTGCAGGTCGATGCCGAGAATGCTGCCGGGGACGCCGCGGTAGATCACGACCTCCCCGTCCGATCCCTCGCCGACATAGTACTGACTCAGCACGAAGTAGCGGGTGGCGATGGCGGCCGCGGCGAGCACGACGAGCACCACGAGCGCGCCGGCCAGCCAGCGGAACCGCTTCCGGCGCCG
>NZ_MUMI01000393.1 GCF_002155975.1 Amycolatopsis kentuckyensis | reverse complement strand
CCGCCCACCTGGGGCGCGCCGCGCGGCGCGCCCCAGGTGGGCGGTGCCTCGATGCCGTCCGGACCGCACCTTCAGTCCCGACCCCCGCGATCACCGGGCACCCGCAACCGGAACACTCTTCTCCGTTTTCCGGTACCGTGGCGGCAACCCTTCGAAGGAGGCTGCCGTGGGGTATCGAGGCCCGCTCCCGAAGAACGCCGTCAACCGCGTCAACACCTGTGTCGGCGCGCTCCGGACGTCACCGCGGTGGGGGTCGCTCGTGCGCCGCCACCTCACCGAGATCACCTACACCGGCCGGCGGTCGGGGCGCACCTTCAGCACGCCGGTCGGCTACCGGCGGGCGGGCGATGTCGTCACCATCGGCGTGCGGCTGCCCGACGCGAAGTCGTGGTGGCGGAACTTCACCGGCGACGGTGCGCCGCTCACCCTCGAACTCGACGGCTCCGGGCGCACCGGGCACGCCGTCGCCCGGCGTGATGCGAAGGGCCGGGTCACCGTCACCGTCCGTCTCGACGGCGACGCCTAGCCGGGCTGCGCGGCCAGACCGTGCCACAGCAGATCGGCGAGGTCCGCCGCGTCGCGTCGCCAGTCGCCGTTCGGGTCGAGCCACAGCAGGCCGCCCAGGCCGCGCATCACCAGGACCGGGCTCAGGCCGGGGCGGACCGTGCCGGCCTCGACGTTGGCTTCGAGCATCGCCGACACCGCGCCGAGCATGTCCTCCCAGGCGTCGCCCGGCAGCTCGCCGCGGGCCGCCGTTGCGGTGCGCAGCGCGTCGGCCAGGCCTTTCTTCGTCATCATGTAGTGGGCGACGTGGTCGGTCACCCACAGCCGGAGCGCTTCGTCCGGGGCGTGCTTCTCCAGCAGCACCGGCACGATCTCCACGATGTGCCGGACCTCGCGCCGGTAGACCGCCAGGATCAGCGCCTCCGGGGTCGGGAAGTGCCGGTAGACCGTGCCGACGCCGACCTCGGCGTGCTTGGCGATCGCGTTGAACGAGACCTCGCCCGTGTCGGCCAGGGACGCCGCCGCGGCGGCGAGGATGCGCTCGTGGTTGCGCCGCGTGTCCGCGCGGCGCGGGCTGACCGATCCGGTCGTCATCGTTCCTCCCGGTGGTCGTGCCGTCCCGCTGAATCTAGCCGAGCCCTGGAGCTGCTCCAGCCCGCCGGGCTCGTTGCCAAGCGGATTGTAATCCGCTAGCCTCGCGACCGAGTGAAGCGGATGAGTATCCGCTCCCGCCCTTCACCGCCCCACCACACCGTCGGGCAGACCGCCCGGCTCCGCGGAAAGAGACCAGTGGACATCTCACTCGAAGTCAACGGCACCACCGAACACTTGGACGTCGATCCCGGCGTCACACTCCTGGACGCGCTGCGCGAGCGCCTCGCCGTCACGGGCCCGAAGAAGGGCTGCGACCGCGGGCAGTGCGGCGCCTGCACCGTGCACGTCGGCGGCCGGCCCGTGCTGTCGTGCCTCACCCTGGCGGCCACCGTCAAGCAGCCCGTGACGACTGTCGAAGGACTGTCCACAGAGGACAGCATGCACCCGGTGCAGCAGGCGTTCGTCGACCAGGACGCCCTGCAGTGCGGGTTCTGCACCGCCGGGCAGATCATGTCGGCGGTCGCCGCCGTCGAACAGGACGTCGAAGACGTGCGGGAGTTCATGTCCGGCAACCTCTGCCGGTGCGCGGCCTACCCGAACATCGTCAAGGCGGTCGAGCAGGCGAGGCGGGCCGATGCGTCCCTTTGAGCTGACCGCACCCACCACCGTCGAAGCGGCGGTCGCCACGTCCGGCACCTACCTCGCCGGCGGGACGACCCTGGTCGACCTCATGAAGCTGGACGTCCTGACCCCGCAGCACGTCATGGACATCAACGACGTGCCGTTGCGCGGCATCGACACCACCGACGGGCTGCGCTTCGGCGCGCTCGAGCGGATGAGCGCCATCGCCGCGCACCCCGGCGTCTACCCGGCGATCTCGCGGGCCCTGCTGCTGAGCGCGTCCCAGCAGCTGCGGAACATGGCCAGCATCGGCGGGAACCTGCTGCAGCGCACCCGCTGCTCGTACTTCCGCGACGTCGCCATGCCGTGCAACAAGCGCGTTCCCGGCAGCGGCTGCCCCGCGCTCACCGGCGCGAACCGGATGCACGCGATCCTCGGCACGAGCGAGTCGTGCGCGGCCACGCACGCCAGCGACGTCGCCGTCGCCCTGGTCGCGCTCGACGCCCGCCTGCGGCTGGCGGCCGAATCCGGCATCCGCGAAGTCGCGCTGCGCGACTTCTACCAGCTGCCCGGCGACACCCCGGCCGTGGAGAACGACCTGCGCCCCGGCGAACTGATCACCGAGGTGCTCGTGCCGCGGCTGGACTGGGCCGCGAACTCCACCTACGTCAAGGTGCGCGACCGGCAGTCCTACGAGTTCGCGCTGTGCTCCGCCGCGGTCGCGCTGGACGTCCGGGACGGGATCGTCGCCGACGCCCGGGTCGCGGCCGGCGGCGTCGGGACGGTGCCGTGGCGGCTGCCGGCCGTCGAAGAGGCGCTGCGCGGCGGCCCGGCGACCGAAGCCGCCTTCGAAGCGGCCGCGGCGGTGGCCGCCGACGGCGCGCAACCGTTGTCCGAAAACGGGTTCAAGGTGCCGCTGCTGCGGCGGACCATCGTCCGGGCACTGCTCGAACTGACCGAGGGGAACTCCCGATGATCACCCGGCTGGACGCGCCGCTGAAGGTCACCGGCGGCGCCAAGTACGGCGCCGACCACACCTTCCCCGGCATGGTCTACGGCTACGTCCTGCTCAGCACGATCGCCCACGGCGAGATCGAGGCCGTCGACGCCACCGAGGCGAAGAGCGCCCCCGGCGTGCTCGAGGTGTACACGCCGTTCGACCCGCTGACGCTGGACACCCCGAGCCTGCCGGTGTTCGGCGAGACGTGGGTTCCGTTGCAGGACAAGGAAGTCACCTACTACGGTCAGCCGATCGGCTTCGTCGTCGCGGAGACGTTCGAGCAGGCCAGGGACGCCGCCGCCCTCGTCGAGGTCGCCTACCGCGAGCGGCCCGCCCGCACCTCGCTCACCGAGTTCCTCGACACGGCCGAGATGGCGCCGCCGACGTTCAACGGCGCTCCCCCGGAGATCGAGGTCTTCGAAGACGGCGTCGAATCCATCGATGCCGCCCTGGCCGCGAGCCCGGTGGTCGTCGAGGCGACCTACACGACCGCGACGCAGCACCACGCCGCGATGGAACCGCACTCCGCGGTCGCGGTGTGGGACGACGGCGAGCTGACCGTCTACAGCGGCAACCAGGCCTCCGACATGCAGGCGACGGAACTGGCCATCGCGCTCGGCCTGCCGCGGGAAGCCGTCCACGCGGTCAACCCGTTCGTCGGCGGCGCGTTCGGCGGCAAGGGGCGGACGTCCACGCCGGCGTTCCTGGCCGCGGCGGCGGCCCGCGCTCTGGGCCGCCCGGTGAAGGCCGCGCTCACCCGCGAACAGGTCTTCACCGCCACCGCCGGCCGGGCCTCGACGATCCAGAAGCTCGCGATCGGCGCCGAGCCGGACGGCACCCTGGTCGCCCTGCGGCACGACTCGTGGTGCCACAGCGACACCGCGCGGTCGTTCGTCGAACCGACGTCGCACGGCACCTCGCGCGAGTGGTACGCGACCAGGAACCTGTCCATCACCCAGAAGGTCGTGCCGCTGAACGTCCCGCCGACGACGTTCATGCGGGCCCCGGGCGAGGCGCCCGGCTCGTTCGCGCTGGAGAGCGCGATCGACGAGCTCGCCGTGAAGCTGGGCATGGACCCGATCGAGCTGCGCGTCCGCAACAACTCGACCGCCCCGCCCGGCCACGACCTGCAGTGGTCGAGCAAGCACCTCGACGAGTGCTTCCGCATCGGCGCGGACCGCTTCGGCTGGGCCCACCGCCCGGCGGGCTCGCGCACCGACGGCGACTGGCTCGTCGGCATGGGCGTCGCCACCGCGGTGTTCCCCGCCCTGCGGTTCCCGGCCACCGTCGGCATCACCCTGCGGGCGGACGACACCGCCGACGTCGCGACGAGCGGCGCGGACCCGGGCACCGGGCTGCTGACCGTGCTCTCCCTGGTGGGGGCCGAATCGCTGGACATCCCGGCGGACCGGATCACCCCGCGCCTCGGCGACTCGACCCTCCCGCCGGGCGGCATGTCGGGCGGCTCGACGGCGACGGCAAGCGCGGGCACGGCGATCATGCTCGCCGCCGCCAAGGCGATCGACGAACTGACCGCGCTCGCCGCCGATCCCGGCGCACCGTTCGCCGGGCGCCAGGTCACCTACGCCGACGGCCGCGTCTTCGCCGACGGCGAGTCGATGACCTTCGGCGAGCTGCTGCGGGCCGTGGGCCGCGAAACGCTCGAGGTGACCGGGACGTCGGCGCCCGGCGAGGAGATGACCAAGCACTCCTTCGCCTCGTGGGGCGCCCAGTTCTGCGAAGTCCGGGTGCACAAGTGGACGCGCGAGGCGCGGGTCTCCCGGATGCTCGGGGTGTTCGACGCCGGCCGGATCATCAACGACAAGGCGGCCCGCAGCCAGATCATGGGCGGCATGATCTGGGGTGTCTCGGCCGCGCTGCACGAGGGCCTGGAGATCGAGGCGAGCGGCCGGCTCGCCAACGGCGACTTCGCGAGCTACCTGCTGCCGGTCAACGCCGACATCCCGGAGGTCGGCGTTCACTTCGTCGAGTACCCCGACACCCTGCACAACGCGGTGGGCGCGCGGGGCCTCGGCGAAATCGGCACGGTCGGCATGGCGGCGGCGGTGGCCAACGCCGTGTACAACGCCACCGGCATCCGGGTCCGGCACATCCCGATCACCATCGAGGACCTCCTCGAAGGCCTCGAAGACTGAGGTTCGCGGGCAGGGCGTTCCCGGACGCCCTGCCCGCGCCGCAACAGGAATTCACGGTGTCGTCGCGCGCTTGGTCAATCCGGGCCCGGCGCCGTTATCCATCCGCGACAACCTCGGAGACGGAACGCCCATGACGGCGGCCCGTCCGCGGTCCTAGGCTGACGGGCACTTCCCCCGACAGTCCACGAAGGGACCCCCCGCATGACCGACCCCGTCGTCCCCACCACGTCCGGCGCGGTCCGCGGTCAGGTCACCCCCGCCGGCGTGGCGCTCTTCCGGGGCATCCCGTACGCCGCCGCGCCCGACGGCGAGCTGCGCTTCGCCGAGCCCGTCCCGGCACCACCGTGGGAGGGCGTCCGCGACACCCGGAGACCGGGGCCGACGGCGCCGCAGCGCCGTCACGACGTGCCCGGCCTCGACCTGACCCCGCTCACCGGCACCGGCTGGCGCCCGGGACCGGAGTACCTGACGGTCGACGTCTGGACCCCGCAGCCGGGCGCCGCTTCCCTGCCGGTGCTGGTGTTCGTGCACGGCGGCGCGTTCCTCGGCGGCGCCGCGTCCGCCGCGGTCCACGACGGCACGGCGTTCGCCCGCGCCGGCGCGGTACTGGTGACGGTCCAGTACCGGCTCGGCATCGACGGCTTCCTCCCCCTGGACGGCGGGGCGACCAACCTCGGCCTCCGCGACCAGCTCGCCGCCCTGCACTGGGTGCGGGAGAACATCGCGGCGTTCGGCGGCGACCCGGCCAACGTCACCCTCTTCGGCGCGGCTTCGGGCGCGGTCAGCGTCGCCTGCCTGCTCGGCTCGCCCCTCTCGACCGGGCTGTTCCGGCGCGCGATCGTCCAAAGCGGACACCCGGACATGGTCCGCGACGGCGTCCAGGCCCGGCGGCTGGCCAAGGTGGTCGCCGACGAGCTGAAGGCGGAACCGACGGCGGAGGCGTTCCGCAAGGTGTCGACCGAGCAGCTGCTCGACGCCCAGGACGCGGTCCTCCGCCCGGGCGGCGCCCCCGACCTCCGCGACGCACTGGGTTACGACCGCGGCTACGGCTTGAGCCCGTTCCTCCCGGTGACCGGTGACGACGTCCTCCCGCAGCACCCGGCCAAGGCGATCAAGGCGGGCGCGGCCGGCGACGTCGATCTGATCGCGGGCAGCTGCAGCGAAGAGATGCGGCTCTACCTGGTCCCGACCGGCGCGCTCGAAGCGGTTACCGACGACCAGGCGGTGGCCTCCCTGGCGGTGTCCCACCCGGACCCGGCGGGCGTGCTGTACGCGTACGGCCTCGGTTCGGGCCGCACCGCGGGCGAGGTCCTGGTCGAGGCCCTGACGGACCTGGTCTTCCGCGACGGCGTGCGCGACCTGGCCGAAAACCACACCGGCCGGACGTTCCGGTACGAGTTCGAGTGGGGTTCGCCGCTGCTCGAAGGCAGGCTGGGGGCGTGCCACGGGCTGGAGCTGCCGTTCGTGTTCGGGGCGCTGGACGCGCTGTCGGGACCGCGAGGCCTGCTCGGCGAGAACCCGCCGCACGAGCTGGCGGCGGAGTTGAACGGCGCCTGGCTCCGCTTCGCGACGACGGGATCGCCGGGCTGGGCGGAGTACACGGGCGAGGACACGATGTTCCACGCGTACTGACGGCGGCGCGGGCCCGGTCGAGTGCTGGTGCCCCGCCGCCGGCTCGGCCCGCTCACGAATCCGGCCGCCCGAACGCTCCGCGGCAGCCACACCCTGATCCCGTCTCGGCCCACCGCACCCGCGCCGCAACCCTGTGCCACCGCCACCACGCCCTGTGCGACCGGCAGATCACGAAGCGGTCGATGGCTTTGCTCCAGCGGGCTGGCTCCGGGCCGGGACGGTTGACTATCCCCCTGCCCCGCTGCCAGGCTCAGGCCGCCCGGACGGCCGGATGAATGGGGACCACCGATGCCCGAGGCGGGCTCTGCCGCACCGCCACGCGCTTTCGTCCGCACGCTGTTGCGCAGCGGCACACCCGCGGAACCGGCCGAACCCGTTGGCGACGGCGGCGACCTCACCGCCGTCGGGGACGCGACGCTCGCCCGTGCCTCGCGCTACTGGGTTGCCGTGCCGCTGGCCTACCGGGCCGCCGCGTTCGTCAAGGTGTTCATCGGGTTCACCGCCTCGAACGGCGTGCTGGGGCTCGGGCCGGTGCTCGGCGCCACCGTCTTCGCCGTCGCGGCCAACACCGCCGCCGTCGTCTGGGTGCTGCGCTCGGGCGGCCTGCGGGCCCGGCGCACCGGCCGCGCCCTCGGTCTGGACCTTTCCCTCGGCGTGGTCCTCAACCTCGTCGTCGCGATGACGGCGCCGGCCGCGATCCAGCCGTTCGCCGTCGACGTTGCCTGGACCTGGCTGGTCGGCTCGGTCGCCATGTGGGCCGGCACGTCCGGGCTGCCCGCCGCGCTGTGGCTGTTCGCCGCCGCCGTTCCGTTCCGGGCCCTGCTGACCCTGGCCGGCGGGCTGCCGCTGAGCCACCAGCTCGCCCTGACGCGGTCGATCGGCTGCATGGTGGCGCTCGCCGTGGCGATCGTGCTCGCCGTGGCGATCCTCATCCTGCTCGGCGTCGGCACGCGGTTCGCGGTGGACA
This sequence comes from Amycolatopsis kentuckyensis, assembly GCF_002155975.1. Classification (GTDB taxonomy): domain Bacteria; phylum Actinomycetota; class Actinomycetes; order Mycobacteriales; family Pseudonocardiaceae; genus Amycolatopsis; species Amycolatopsis kentuckyensis. The sequence goes on along the minus strand of NZ_MUMI01000393.1, from coordinate 521 downwards.
TCGGGCTGCGGCGCGGGCGCGAGGCCGAGCGCCGCCGGACGCGGCGCATCATGCACGACAGCGTGCTGCAGACCCTCGAAGCGCTCGCCATTTCGGCACCGGGTGACGACGCCCAGGCCGTCACGCGGCTCTCGGAGCTGCGGTCGGTCGCCAAGGCGGAGGCGGCCGAGCTGCGCCGCCGGATCACCGAGCCCGTGCCGACCGGGCCGACGCGCGGGTTCGCGGTCGAACTCGCCGACGTCGCCACCGAACTCGCGCGCGACGGCTTGCGCACGCAGCTCGTCGCCGCGGATTTCGCCGACGACCACAAAGTCTCGCAGGACCGGCGCACCGCGTTGTGCGAAGCCGTCCGGGAAGCCTTGCGCAACACGGTGAAGCACTCGGGGACGAAGCAGGTCGTGCTGCGCGTGGAGCAGCGCGACGGCGGGATCGCGGTGGTGGCCCGCGATCAGGGCCAGGGCTTCGACGTCCGCGACCGGCCCCCGGGCTTCGGCATCAGCCAGTCCATCATGGCCCGGCTG
>NZ_MUMI01000392.1 GCF_002155975.1 Amycolatopsis kentuckyensis | reverse complement strand
ACGCTGCTGCAGGTGCTGGAAGACGGGCGCCTGACCGACGGTCAGGGCCGCACGGTCGACTTCAAGAACACCGTCCTCATCTTCACGTCCAACCTGGGCACCTCGGACATCTCCAAGTCCGTGTCGCTCGGGTTCGCCGGGTCCAACGACACCGGCACCCGGTACGAGAAGATGAAGCAGAAGGTCAACGAGGAAATGAAGAAGCATTTCCGCCCGGAGTTCCTGAACCGGATCGATGACATCATCGTGTTCCACCAGCTGACCCAGGAACAGATCATCATGATGGTCGACCTGATGATCGGCCGGGTCGAGACGCAGCTCAAGGCCAAGGACATGGAGCTGGAACTCACCGCCAAGGCCAAGGCGTTGCTGGCCAAGCGCGGGTTCGACCCCGTGCTCGGTGCCCGGCCGCTGCGCCGCACCATCCAGCGCGAGATCGAAGACCAGCTCTCGGAGAAAATCCTCTTCGGCGAGGTCGAACCGGGCCAGATCATCCTGGTCGACGTCGAAGGCTGGAGCGGCAACCCCGAAGACAAGGACGACCAGGCCCGCTTCACCTTCCGCGGTGAGCGTCGTCCGTCGTCGATCCCGGACGCCCCGCCGGTCAGCATCGGCGCCGGCCACGAGGAGCAGGGCGGCGAAGCCGAAGGCGAGTGATCGTCGCGTAGTACGCCAGGAGGAGGGCGGTTCCCCGGTTCGGGGAGCCGCCCTTTTCGCTGTTGGGGCGCGTGAGACGATGCCCGCGGACCTTGGGAGGGGAATCCGCTTGGACGTGCTGTCGATCGACTTCGGGACTTCCAGCACCGTCGGCGTCCTCTCCGCCTTCGGGCGCGGGCCGCGGGCCATCGAGGTCGACGGGTCGGTCACCATGTCCTCCGCCGTCTACCTCAACGATGACGGCCTGCTCGTCGTCGGCCAGGACGCCGAACGGCGCGCCCGCCTCGAGCCCAGCCGGTTCGAACCCAACCCGAAGCGGCGCATCGACGAAGGCGCGATCCGGCTCGGGGACGCCGACATCCCGGTCATCGACGCTTTCGCCGCCGTCCTGCGCAGGATGGGTGAGGAGGCCGAACGGCAGCTCGGCCGCCCGCTCGCGCAGACCCGGATCTCGCACCCCGCCGGCTGGGGCGCGGACCGGCAGGACGTCCTGCGGGCCGCCGCCGCGGACGCCCGGCTCGCCGATGTCCAGCTGATCCCCGAACCCGTTGCCGCCGCCGCGCACTACGCCAGCCTGGGGAGCCGGGCCGGTGGGCCCATCGGCGTCTACGATCTCGGGGCCGGCACCTTCGACTGCGCCGTCGTCGGGGTCACCCGGCAGGGCTTCACCGTGCTCGCCGAGGACGGCCTGCCCGACCTCGGCAGCCTCGACATCGACCAGGCCTTGCTGGTCCACATCGGACGCGAGGTGTCGCACGCCGATCCCGCGCAGTGGCAACGCCTCCTGCGGCCGCAGACCACCGCCGACCGCCGGACGCGGCGGGCGTTGCTCCAGGATGTGCGTGACGCCAAGGAAAGCCTCTCGCGGCACGCGCAGACCCACGTGCCGATGCCCGAGCCCTTCGGCGACGTCCTCGTCAGCCGGGACGAGCTCGAGGCGCTCGTGCGGCCCAGCCTGCTGCGCAGCGCCGAACTGCTCGCCGCCACCATCCGCCGCGCCCGTCTCACGCCCGGGCAGCTCGCCGGTGTCTACCTCGTCGGCGGGCCGAGCCGGATGCCGCTGCTGGCCACCCTGCTCGGGCGGCAGCTCGGCGTCGCGCCGACCACGCAGGACCAGCCCGAGACGGCCGTCGCCTTCGGGCTCCACCACGTTCCGCTCGGCACCCCCACCGACCTCACCGTGCCCGCGTTCGCGCCGGTCCGCCCGCCGGTGACGCCGCCGCGGCCCCAGCCGTGGCAGCAGCGAGTCCGGCCGCCGCAGTACGCGCCACCACTGGCGCCGCCGCGGCCGGAACCGGTGCCGCGCAAGCGGACCAAGCTGGTCATCGGCCTGGCCGTGCTCGTGGTTGCCGCGATCACGGCGACCGTCGTCGTGCTCCTCGCGACTCGCAGCGACTCCGCCCAATCCACTGTGGACTGCACGACCACGGCCCAGCGCGACCAGGCCGGGTTCACCCCCTGCCTGCGTTCACTGGCCGGCACCGTCCCCGACCGGGCCACCTGCCGGGCCGCCGACGACATCGGCGCGCGGCTGCACGCCCAGGCGGCCGTCACCTGCGGGATCACCGGCGGTGCCGTCAGCTACTACCAGGGCGTGACCGTCGAGGAGATCGAGGTGACCGCGAAGCTGCAAGCGGACGGCAACGCGCTCGAGCGCGGCACCTGGGCCGGCGGCGGGCTGCACGGCCGGTACGTGGCCGGGGCCGGCAGGTCGTCCGCGATCGTGCTCTTCGGGGCGGACGGCCGCCGGGCGGCCGGGCTCTTCACTTCGCGCGAGGCCCACCGCACCAGCGACCTGCTCGCGTTCTTCGAACGCAGCCTCAAGCCGGCCTGACTCACCAGGCCTTGTCGAACCGCATGCCGCCGGCGTACCAGTCGTCGTCCGGCACCGGCCCGGACGGCGGTGCGGCGGCCGCGGCGTCCGACGACCGGTCCTTGAGCACCTTGCCGTCCTCCGCGGGCGGTGCCGGAGCAGCAGGAGCGGCGGCCACCGGAACCGGCGCCGGCTCGAACTGCACCCGCCAGCGCAGCCGGTCCATCAGGTAGCCGCCGCTGCCCAGCGGCGCCAGCAACTGACCGGTCCGCTTCGCCGACTCGCGCTGGGCCTCGACGTAGGTGCGCAGGACGGCGTCCGCGATCTCCGCCGGTGACATCCCCGAGACGGCGTCGGTGAGCCGCAGCCGGGTCAGCACGCCGTCGGTGTTGACCGACAGCGAAACCGCGCCGTCGGCGGACGTCGCCGTCGCCGACAGCGTGGACAGTTCGGCCAGGAGGGCTTCGCGGTCCGGGCCGTCAGCCATCCAGCCTCCCGGCGTGCGTGGCGCCGCTGGACACCTGGCCGTCGGAGGCGATGTCGACGTTCGCGTCGCGGACGTTCTTCTCGGTCTGCCGCGACGTGCGGTCGGTTTCGAAGTTGTCCGGGTCGAAGCTCGAGCCCGGGCTGACGTCCGGCGCGTCCGGGATCTTCGGCAGGTCGACGGCTTCGTCGCCGATGCGGTCCGCGAGCGTCCCGGCGGCCTCGCCGGCGGCGTCGCGGATCTTGCCCGCGCTGTCCAGGAAACTCTGGTACAGGTCGAACCCGTTGTCGCCGGTGATCTCCGCCTGGTTCGCCACGACCGCGGTGATCGCGCCACCGGCGGCGTTCCCGGCGACGATCGCGCCGTTGGCCATGGTGAAGATCGTCGCGCCGGCCGCCGCGCCCGCACCGGCGGTGGCCACGGTGAGCAGCCCGGTGACCGCGCCCGCGAACGTCGCCGCCAGCACCTTCGACATGGCCGCTTCGCGCTTGCGCTCCTGCGACTTCTGGTAGTCCTCCGCCGTCTTCTTGAACGTGGAGCCGAGGTTGTTGAGGTCCTGCCGGGCCGAAGCGATGGCCTCGCGCGCGGCGACGATGTCGCTCTCCAGGATGGTGATCTTGGTTTCGACCTCGGTGAAGGTGTCCGCGAGCTCGTTGAGGTAGGCCTTGACGGCGTTGGCCGCGGAGCCGCGCCAGACGTCGAGGAACTGCCGGGCGTCGTCGAGCTTCGGGCCCGAGTCGCGCTGCAGCGCCTTCCAGACGGCGTCGTGCCGCATGATCAGGCTCTGCAGGCCGTCGGCCGAGTCGTGGTCGATGTCGGCGTCGGAGAACTCGCGGTAGATGGCGGCGACGTCGTCCTGCATCTTCCGGAAGCCGTCGTCGCCGGGGCCCATGCCGAAGATCCAGTCGGTCATCCGCAGGATTTCCAGCGCGTCGAGGGCGTCGGTCGCGCCCTCCTTCAGGTCCTCGGAGACGCCGTCCAGGAGTTCCGCGCGGCGGTCGTCGCCACTGGACATCGGCTGGGCGTCGAGCCCGGTGTCGAAGTAGCCGTCCACGTCAGTTCCCCTCCAGGCCCGCGGCCGCGCGGTTGACGTGCTGCTTCGAGTCCTCGTCGGCCTTTTCGTACAGCTCCGCGACCCGCATCAGCGCGTGGCTGGTGTCCGCGGTGGTCTGGTGCAGCTGCGCGACCAGCTTCTGGATCTTCGCCAGGTGGTCGTTGTAGGCCGCCGCGACGGCCGGCATGCCGAGCGTGCGGCCGAAGGCGTTGTCCGCCGGGAACATCGCGCCGAGGCCGCCGAACAGCCCGCCGCCGCCGTCCGACTTGACGGGGACGTCGGTGCCGCGCAGGCCGGTCGACGCGGCTTCCGCGGCATCGGCCGCTCCCTGGAGGGCTCGGGCCGAGTCCCGCAGGTCCTGCAGGTCGGTCTCGAATCCGATCATCGCTCACCTCTTCTTCGGACTGCGCGTTCCGGACATGTAAACACCGTTCGATCACGTGACAGGTGGCTTTGCCGGGGGTGTGCCTCAGATCACGACGGCCTCGCCGTACCGCCGAACGGGGGAATGTGGTCCGTAGCGCGCCGCGTCGGCGCTCCTACCTGCATGAGCACTGTCACGAAACCCCGGGCGCCGACCGTGCGGCGCCGGCTGCGCGAGGCGAAACGCTTCTCCTGGACGGGATTCGCGGTCACGGTCGGGGCGTCGCTGCTCGGCACCCTCGTCCCGGCGGCGATCGGCGCGGGCCCGGACGCGACGCTGATCTCCACGCTGGTGGTCACGGTCCTGGCGGCCGGCGGGTTCACCGCCAAGGACGGCAGCGCCCGCGGGATCAAGGCGATCGCGATCGTGCTGCTGGCGACGGGCGCGCTGGTCCTGACGGTCACCGGGGTGACCGTGCTCGACCTGGTGCGGGGGCGCCCGGCGACGTTCCCGGGGGTGCCGGAGGTGGCCGCGGAAGCGCGGGTGATCGTCCCGGAGTCGGTCGCGTGTGGCACGACCCCGGTGCACACGACGACGACCTGCGTGGTGGCGGTCCGCAGCGTCGGCGCGAGCGCGCTGCGGGTCAGCGGGATCGAGGTGGACAGCGCGGACTTCACGGTGGACGCGAGCGCGTGCGTCGGCCAGGACGTGGCGCCCGGCCGCCGCTGCGCGCTGGTGGTCAGGTTCACGCCGACCTGGAGCGGCGACCGGGTCGCGGACCTGACGGTCCACCACAACGTCCCGGGCCCGGCGGCGTTCGTCGAGCTCACCGGCCGCGGTGGTTAGTGCTCGGCGCCTACGTGACCAGAAGCCGCGGGGCGCGAACCCGCCGGCGGAGCGAGCTGTGGAACGGCCGCGCCGGCATGGCGAAGGGACCCGCGGCGTAACTCGCGTGATCGGGGACGTAAGTGACGTGATTGGGGACGTATCTCGCGTGATTGGGGACGTAACTCGCGTGGTTGAAGGGGGTTGGCGGGTCAGTGCTCCGCGCCCGCGCTGACCGGCAGGTCCTCGGTGACGCGCAATGCCGTGTCCGCCAGTGCTTCCAGCGCGACGGCGATCCGGGCCGCGCTCAGCGACGGTTCGGGCTTGCCCGCCGCGGCGACCTGTTCCGGGCTGAACGGGACGTGCACGAACCCGCCGCGCACGCCCGGGAACTCCGTGGCCAGCAGGTGCATCAGGCCGTAGAAGACCTGGTTGCACACGTACGTCCCGGCGGTGTGGGACACCGACGCCGGTACGCCCGCCGCGCGGATCGCCGCTACGCACGCCTTCACCGGCAACGTCGTGAAGTACGCCGCTGGGCCGTCCGGAACCACCGGGGCGTCCACCGGCTGGGCGCCCGCGTTGTCCGGGATGCGGGCGTCGATCAGGTTGATCGCCACCCGTTCCGGAGTCACCTCGGCCCGGCCGCCCGCTTGGCCCGCGCAGACCACGAGCGACGGCCGGTGCTCCGCCAGCGCCCGCCGCAGCGCGGGGAGCGACGTCGCGAATGCGCACGGCAGCTCCACCGCCGCCACGTCGCCTCGGCGCGCGGCCACCAGTGAAACCGCCTGCCACGAGGGGTTGACCGACTCGCCGCCGAACGGCGCGAACCCCGTCATCAGCACCCTGGCCATGTCCCCTCCCGGAACGGACCGAAAAGCGTCGAGGCCACCCTACGTCCGCAGGGTGGCCTCGACGAACTACCGCGAATCAGGCGGCGGGCTTCAGCCCACCCGGGTAGAGGTACTGGTCGGCCGGCTTGCCGGTGCCGTACACCCACGCGTCGAAGAAGCCCTGGAGGCTCCGGTGCGCGGCGAATTCGGTGAACCGCTGGAACTCCTGCACGCTCGCGTTGCCGTCGCGGTGCAGCGACGGCCAGGTCTTCAGGACCCAGGAGAAGGCCTGCTCACCGATGTAGTTGCGCAGTGCGTGCAGCATCATCGGGCCCTTCGAGTACACGTACGTGAACTCGTTGCCCTGACCCATGTCGTAGAGCTTGCCGTTCCAGAGCCGCGCCGGTGCCGTCTTGACGTCGTCGGCGTACTGCTTGTTCAGGTCGACGCCTTCCTTCGCCTCGTCCCACAGCCAGGTGGCGTAGGAGGCGAAGCACTCGTTGAGGCAGACGTCACGCCAGTGCGCGACCGCCACCGAGTCGCCGTACCACTGGTGGGCGTTCTCGTGGACGATCGTCGGGACCGTGCCGGCCCAGCCCGCCGAGTAGATCGGCCGGCTCATCGTCTCCAGCGAGAAGCCGATCTGCTCGTTGAGGAAGATGCCGCCCGCCGCGTCGATCGGGTACTTGCCGAACTTCGACTCGAGGAAGTCGAGGATCTCCGGCAGCCGCGCCTCGGCCTGTTTCGTCGAGTCGGGGACACCCGGGGCGAACGCGCTGACGATCGGCGTGCCGTCCTTGCGCTTCTGGCGGTCGAACGTCCACTTGTCGATCGCGACCGTCGTCATGTACGGCACGATCGGCGTCTCTTCGGCCCAGACGTGCGTGGTGCCGCCCGGTGCCTTGACCGACGGCTTCTCGCGGCCGTTGGCGATCACGCCCCACTCGTCGGGCACGGTGATCGCCAGGTGGAACGTGGCCTTGTCGAGCGGGGTGTCGTTGACCGGGTACCAGGTCGTGGCCGACCTCGGCTCGCCGGCGACGAACGCGCCGCCCGCCTGGGCGAACTGCCAGCCGTTGTTGCCGAGCGCCGGATCGCTGATCGGCGCGGGCACGCCGTGGTAGGCGATCTTGACCTTGAAGTGCTGGCCCCGCCACAGCGCGCGCGAAGGCGTGACGACCAGTTCGTGGTCACCGCTCCGGCTGAACCGGGCGTCCCGGCCGTCGACCTTCACCGAGTCGACGGTCAGGCCCTTGAAGTCCAGGTTGAACGAGCTGAGCGCCTGCGTCGCCCGCGCGGCGATGTCCTGGTTCCCGGTCAGCTGGTGCGACGCGGGGTCGTAGGTGACCTTGAGGTTGTAGTCGGCGACGTCGTAGCCGCCGTTGCCGTCCTGCGGGTAGTAGCTGTCACCGGCGCCGTCACTGCCGGGCTTCGCCGCGCCCCAGCCGTCGCCCGCCGCGGCGACGCCGGTGCCGAGGCAGAGGCCGGCGACCACGGCGGCCGCCACCACGACCGGTTTCTGTCCCCTCATGAACGCTCCTGTCCGTATGCGGATGGGCATCTTCCGCAACGTATCGCCGGGAACGGGCGCTCCGGGAGAGGGCGTCGCATTTGTCCGGATAATCAGCACTTCCGTCGGCCCGCCCCGGCGGTGGCCCGCCGTCTGGAAAGCTGGACGCATGCGCGTTGCGCTGCTGGGCCCGCTGCGGGCGGCGGAAGACGACGGCACGCCGATCGACATCGGCGGCGCCCGCCTCCGCATGCTCCTGGCCAGGCTGGCGCTGGACGCCGGGCGCGCGGTCCCGGCCGACGCGCTCGTCGACGGGCTCTGGGGCGCCGAACCGCCGGCCGACGCCGCCAACGCCCTGCAGTCGCTGGTCTCGCGGCTGCGGAAGGTCCTGCCGGTGGCGGTCGAATCCGGGCCGGGTGGCTACCGGCTCGCGGTCGACGCCGGTCACGTCGACGCCGAGCGGTTCGAACGGCTCGCCGCCGACGGGCGCCGTGAGCTGGCCGCGGGCCGGGACACCCGCGCCGCCGACCTGCTCACCGAGGCCCTCGCGCTGTGGCAGGGGCCCGCGCTCGCCGACGTCCTCGACGCGCCGTTCGCGTCCGCGCCGGCGCGGCGGCTCACCGACCTGCGGGCCGAAGCGGCCGAGGACCGCTTCGACGCCCTGATCCGGCTGGGCGAGCACGCCGCCGTGCTGGCCGACCTGACCGCGGCCGCCGACGCCGACCCGCTGCGCGAACGGCTCGCCGGGCTGCGGATCCGCGCGCTGTGCGCGGCCGGGCGGCAGTCGGAAGCCCTCTCCGTCTACGCCGGGATCCGCCGCACGCTGGCCGACCAGCTCGGCGTCGACCCCTCGGCCGAACTGCAGGAGATCCACGTCGCCGCGCTGCGCGGCGAGTTCGCGCCGCCGTCGCCGGTGGCCGATCGGCTGCCCACCCGGCTGACCACGTTCGTCGGCCGCGACGACGAGCTCAAGCTGCTCGCCGAGCTCCTCGGCGGCGCCCGGCTGGTCACGCTGACCGGGCCGGGCGGGGCGGGCAAGACCCGGCTGGCCACCGAGGCGGCGTCGCGGCACCCCGCCCACCAGCGGGGCCGCGTCTGGTTCGCCGCGCTGGCCGGCGTCCGCGACCCCGACGACGTCGCCGGTGCGCTGCTGGGCGCCCTGGAAGTCCGCGAGATCCGCACCGAAGCCGAGGTCCACCGGCGGCCGCCGGATCCGGTGGCGCAGGCCGTCGAGGTGCTCGGCGGCGAGGAAGCCCTGCTGGTGCTGGACAACTGCGAGCACGTCGTCGACGCCGCCGCGCGGCTGGCCGACGAACTGCTGCACCGGGCGCCGCGGCTGCGGATCCTGGCCACCAGCCGCGAGCCGCTGGCCATCACCGGCGAGGCGCTGTGCCCGCTCGGCCCGCTGCCGGTGCCCGCGGAACGCGCCGCGCCCGCGGAGGCCGCCGAGCTCGACTCGACGCGGCTGTTCCTCGACCGGGCCGCCGCGGTCCGCCCCGACTTCCTGCTCGACGAGTCCACTGTGGACCACGTCGGGGAGATCTGCCGCCGGCTCGACGGGATGCCGCTGGCGCTGGAGCTGGCCGCGGCGCGGCTGCGGTCGATGACGGTGACCCAGATCGCCGGACGGCTCGGCGACCGGTTCCGGCTGCTCACCTCGGGCAGCCGGACGGCGCTGCCGCGGCAGCGGACGCTGCGCGCGGTCGTCGAGTGGAGCTGGGAACTGCTGGCCGAGCCCGAGCTGGTGCTGGCCCGGCGGCTCGCGGTGTTCG
>NZ_MUMI01000391.1 GCF_002155975.1 Amycolatopsis kentuckyensis | reverse complement strand
GACTGGAAGCCGACGCAGTCGATCGGGACGCCGCGGGACTTGAAGTCGCGGACCATGTTGTAGATGCCGGTGCTCTTGGCGTTGACGCCGTCGGTGTTGTAGTCGTTGTAGCAGAGCTTCGCGCCCGGGTCGGCGGCCCGCGCGGCGCGGAAGGCCGCTTCGATCCAGTCGTTGCCGGTGCGCTGGAGGTTCGAGTCGCGGCGCCCGCCGCTGCCGCCGTCGGCGAACGCCTCGTTGACGACGTCCCAGGCGTAGATCTTGCCCTTGTAGTGGGTGGCGACCTGGGTGACGTGGTTCATCATGGCCTGGCGCAGGTCGGAGCCTTCCATGCGCTGCGCCCAGCCCGGTTCCTGCTGGTACCACAGCAGCGCGTGCCCGCGCATCCGCTTGCCGTTGCTCACGGCCTGGTTGAGGATCCGGTCGCCGTTGCCGTAGCTGAACTGCCCGCGGTTGGGCTCGGTGGCGTCCCACTTCATCTCGTTCTCGGCCGTGACCATGTTGAACTCCCGGTTCAGGAGGTTCACGTAGGTCGAGTCGCCGAGCTTCCCGGCCGCGACGGCGGCGCCGAAGTACCGGCCGGTCTGGGCCGCCGCCGCGCCGAGCGTCGAGGCCGCGCCGTCGGCGGAGGTGGCGAGCACCAGCGAAACCCCGAGTGACGTCGCCAGGAAAGCCGAGGCCAGCGCGGCTCGGGAGAACGACCGCGATGTCGTCTTCATGTTCACACCTTCATTTCGTGGTTTTGCGGGGGTGCGCGGTCACGGGCTGGTGCACGTGGCCGCGTCGAGGCTTGCCGCGCCCGGACCGGACACGAGGAAGCCGAAGGTCGTGGTGGCGCCGGCGCCGAGCGTGCCGTTGTAGTCGACGTTCTTGACGGTCACCGGGCTGGTGCCGCTCGCCGTGCCGCCCCAGATCTGGCCGACGCTCTGGCCGCCGGCCAGGGTGAACCGCACGGTCCAGCCGGTGAGCGCGGCGGTTCCGGTGTTCGCGACGGTCACTTCGCCCTGGAAGCCGCCGTTCCAGCTGCCGACGACCTTCGCCGTCGCGGTGCACGGGCCGTCCCCGGTCGGGGGCTGCGGGTCGTCGCCGATGCTGCCCGGGACCGCCTTGAGCGCGTTGTACCAGGTGGTGGCCATCTTGCTGTAGCCGGCCGCGTTGGGGTGGATGCCGTCGGGCAGGTCCGCGATGGCCACCGCCGGGTACATGTCGACCAGGTGCACGCGCTTGCCGGCGGCGGCCTTGGCCCGCATGTCCGGGGCGATCGCCGCGTTGAAGGTGCGGACGGTCTGGTCGGCGAACCGGATCGGGATGATGGTGGCGACGAAGACGTCGGCGCTCGGGGCCAGGTTCGTGATCCGGTCGACCAGGGCCGACAGCCGTCGCGGCGCGCCGGCCGGGTCGCTGCCGTACATGTCGTTGGTGCCGATGTGGAGCAGGATCGTGCGGGGCCGGTAGGTGTTCAGCCAGCCGGTCACGGAGCCGTCGACCTGGGCGATGGTCCAGCCCGGGTGGCCTTCGTGGTTGCGGTCGGGCATGCTCGCCGGCCCGTCGGCCAGCGAGCCGACGAAGTCGATCGAACGCCCGTCGGCGCGCAGTTTCGCGCCGAGGTCGAGGCGGTAGCCCCCGATCGAGCCGCCCTGGGTGATCGAATCCCCGAGCGGCATGATCGGCACCGGAGCGGCGGCGCTTTCCGCGGTGCCGGGAACGACGGGCAACACGGCACAGGCCGCCGCCAGCACACCGGCGAAGATTTTGGCGAGTTTCATCGGTGAATCCTTCGTGGGCCGCGGATCCGGTGTAAATTACATTTCTTCTGGTTTCCGAAACTTTCGCCGCCGGCAGTTCCGGAATTGCCCGGTGGAACGTTAGCGCTAACAGTGGTCGGGAGCCGATGGCCGGGCGCCTTCGTGGCGCCCGGCCGCCGGTTTCCGGCCTAGTTCACGCTCGCGGAGAACGAGTTGACCGCGAGCCCGACGCCACCGCGCCACGGCTCGAAGCCGGCCTGGATGCTGGTGAGGTACCAGGAACGGTCGACGCGGGTGCGGTTGTCGACGTCGTTGACGAAGTCCAGCACGTTGAACGACCAGCCCGAAAGCGTGGACTGGGCCACGTAGGACACCACGTCGTTGCCGCCGTTGTTGCCCTGCCACACTTCCCAGCCCCGGCCGCCGATGCTGGTGGTGCCGACCCGGCCGCCGACCGGCTGCACCCCGCCGACGCGGTTGAACCAGATCATGATCTCCATCTGGTTGACCCCGTTGGTCTTCGGCGTCGGGTCCAGCCAGATGTCGTACGAGGCGTCGAAAACCGAGTTGCCGACGTAGGTGTAGGAGATCGACGACGGCACGCTGCCGATCCGGCTGAGCTGCCGGGGCAGGGGACTGCCGGGGGAGCAGTTCGAGTAGTGGCAGCCGAGGTAGACGGCCGGGTAGGACAACGGCGCGCCGCCGCTGGTGGACCCCTGCTGGGTCTGGATCCGGAACCCGCTGCCGGTGACGTTGATGCACTGCTGCGCGCTGCTGCCCCAGCGGTTGTTCATCACGACGTACCGGCCGCCGATGGTGGTCGAGCCGTACTGGTCGCAGATCAGGGTGTCCGCGTGGGCGGCCGGGGCGACGGCGACGGGCGCCGCGACACTGGCCGCGGCGAGCAAGGCCGCGGACAGGGCGTTCCTCAGTTTCATGGTCTCCTCCACGTCGTCGTGGCATTTTCTGGGAGCGCTCTCAACCGAATCGCCATTGATGTAACCACAGCGGGCGGCCGGAGCAAAGAGGATGGCCGTGATCGATTTACCGAATGCGTTCTCCCGTCTCGCGCGCAATGGGGAACGAGCCGGTCACGCGGCCGCCCGCAGCGTCCACTTCTGGTTCGCCTGCCCGTGGCAGGTCCACAGGATCAGCTTGGTCCCGGCGGCGGTGCCCTGCCCGGTCGCGTCGAGGCACCGGCCGGACTGCACACCGGTGATCGTCCCGTCGGCGTTGACGTTCCACTGCTGGTTGGCCTGGCCGGAACAGCTCCAGATGATCACCGGGGTGCCGTCGGCGGTGCCCTGCCCGGAGGCGTCCAGGCACTTCGACCCGAAGGCCGTCAGCTGCTTCCCGCTGGGCGTCCAGGTCGCCCCGGCGCAGTCCTGCAGCTGCACCGCGGTGCCGTCGGCGGAACCCGGGACGTCCGCGCACCGGCCCGACTGCGTTCCGACGAGCTGCCGGGCCGAGGACTGGCCGGGGCTGCCGATGCTGCCCGGGACCGCCTGCAGGGCCGAGTACCACACCGCGGCCATCTTGTCGTAGCCCCCGGCGGTGGGGTGGACGCCGTCGATCAGGTCGGCGGTGGTCAGCGCGGCGTGCATGTCCACCAGGTGCACGTGCTTGCCGGCGTTCTGCTTGCTCTGCACCATGCCGGGGATCGTCGCGTTGAAGGTGCGCCCGGCGGCTTCCTGGCCGCTGTTGGCGATCGGGATGATCGTCGAGACGAAGACCTCCGCGTCCGGCACCGCCCCGGTGATGTGGTCGACCAGCGCGGACAGGCGGGCCGGCGCGCCCGAGACGTTGTAGTTCTGCAGGATGTCGTTGGTGCCGATGTGCAGCAGGACCGTGTGCGGGGTGCTGGTGCGCAGCCAGCCGGTGATGTTCGCGTCGATCTGGTCGATGCGCCAGCCCGGGTGTCCCTCGTGGTCGTGGTCGCCGAGCGACGCCGGTCCGTTGGACTGCGATCCCACGAAGTCCACCTGGTAGCCGCCCGCGGTGACCCGCTGCCAGAGCCCGATCCGGTACCCGCCGGGCACCTGTGTGCCCTCGGTGATCGAGTCGCCCAGGGGCATCACCTTGACCCCGCCGTTCGATTCGGCGGCGGCGGTGCCCGGCAGCAAGGTACCGGCCAGGACCGCCGCGGCGGCGGCGAGCCACCCGAGCCGTGTGCGCATCTCGTCTCCTCGGTGATCGGCCGTCACACGCCGGTGATGGTCCACTGGTTGTTCGTGCTGCTGTTGGGCGTCCACAGGCCCACGCTCGAGCCGGCGGTGGTGTTGCCCATGCCGTCGAGCGCCGTGCCGGTGGCCCGGTTGACGATCTGGTAGCGGCCGTTGCCCAGTCCGGTCAGCTTCCACTGCTGGCTGGTGGCGCCGGTCCACGCCGTCTGCGCGCAGGTGGCCCCGTTGGCGGTGTTGCCCCGGCTGTCGGCGACCATCCCGTTGGTGCGGTTGACGATCCGGACGTACCCGCCGCCCGCGTCGGTCAGCTGCCACTGCAGGTTGGTGCTGCCGTCCCAGTTCCACTGCTTGAGCGGGGAGCCGGCCGCGACACTGCCGCCGCTGTCCAGCACGAGACCGGTGGTGACGTTCGCGATCCGGGACCAGCCGGTCGGCAGGGGACCGGTGCCGGGCGTGGGGACCTGGCCGGAGAACGTCAGTTTCACCACGTACGCCGGCGCGTCGAACGGCGGATTGGCCGAAGGCAGCTGGACGCGCAGCGCGGAGCCGTCCTGGACGGGCGCGGGCAGGGTGGTGGCGGTGCCGGCGTCCGGGCCGAGCAGCTGGGCCGAGACCAGGGTGCTCAGGTTGATCCGGTTCGAACTCAGCGTGGTGATCGGGAAGGTGCTCCCGGGCCAGCCCAGCACGGTCGCGTACAGCACGGTGTTGTCCTTGCTGCGGGTGAACCGGACGTCGGTCCGGGTCCCTTCCACCGGGGTGGTGAACGAGCCGCCGCCCATCTTCGTCGGCCCCTCGCCGTAGACCGCCCAGGCGCGGGTGCCGTAGACGGATTCGCCGAACCGCTTGAGGTAGTTGCCGATGCCGAGCAGGATCGTGCGCTGCCCGGCCGGGATGGTGCCGTCGGCCATCGGCGCGATGTTCAGCAGCATGGTGCCGTTCTTGCTGACCCGGTCGAGCAGCGAGTGCAGGATGGCCTTCATCGAGTAGTAGCCGATGCCGGTGGTGTAGCACCAGCTGGAGCTCGAGATGCTGTCGTCGGTCATCCAGTACGGGCTCATGAGGTCGCCCGGGCCGCCGCGTTCGAAGTCGAAGACCTCCCCGCGGTTGTTGAACCCGTCCTTGTAGGTGGCGACGACGTCCTTGTTCCAGGCGACCGCCTGGTTGTAGTAGCGCGACAGGAAGTTCAGCCGCTGTGCTTCGTCGACCTGGGTCAGGTTGAAGTCCTGGTACACGAGGTCGGGCTGGTAGCCGTCGACGACCTCCCGGAGCTTGTCGAACCAGAGCTGGTTCTCCGCGGACCGGCCGTTCTGGCCGAAGAGCCGGCGCAGCGACTCGGTCGGCTGGTTCGGCACGTGGTCGTAGTAGCCGGTGAAGTGGTACGCGTGGTGCAGGGCCGCCAGCAGCTTGAGACCCTTCGCGCGGATGGCGTCCGCGTGCAGCCGCAGCAGGTCCAGCTTGGGCCCGGTCTTGACCGAGTTCCACTCGTTCGCCGCGCTGTTCCACATCGAGTAGCCGTCGTGGTGCTCGGCGACCGGGCCGGCGAACTTCGCGCCGGCGTCGGCGAAGAGCTGGGCCCACTCGGCCGGGTCGAAGGCCCCGCCCGCCGACTTGAGCTTCGGCGCGAACTGCACCCAGTTGCCCGACTTGTCGCGGGCACCGTTGATGAAGTTCTGGTACGGCCACGCCGACGGGTCGCCGAAGACCTGCTTGTGGTGGTTGTTCTCGTTGGACCCGCCGATGTACATGTTGCGCGGGTACCACTCGTTGCCGAACGCCGGGACGCTGAACACGCCCCAGTGGTAGTAGATGCCGAACTTGGCGTCCTGGAACCACTCCGGCGCGGGCGGGTGCTGGTCCACCGACGCCCAGCTGGGGGTGTAGCTGCTGGGTCCTTCGGTGGCCCACCCGGGCCGGACGCGGACCACGCCGGCGGCCGCGGCGGCCCCGGCCACCACGATCAGCCGGCGCCTCGACAGCTCGAACGAAGACATGGGGCGACCTTTCAGCTCAGGGACCACTTCTGGTTGTTCGCGCCGGTGCAGGCGGCCAGCTGGATCGCGGTGCCGTTCGCGGTGCCGGAGCCGGTCACGTCGAGGCAGAGTCCGGATTGGACACCGGTGACGGTCCCGTTGGCGTTGAACGTCCACTGCTGGTTGTTCTGCCCGTTGCAGGTCCAGATGATGACCTTGGTGCCCGGAGTGGTGCCCTTGCCGGAGGCGTCGAGGCACCGGGTGTCGCCACCGCTGTAGACGTTCAGCTCGCCGGTTCCGGTGCGCGTCCACGTCTGGTTCGTGCCGCCGTTGCAGTCCCAGATCTGCACCTGGGTGCCGGGGGTGGTGGAGACGCCGTTGACGTCGAGGCACTTGTTCGCGCCCACCGCGTGCACCGCGCCGGTGTTCGTGCCGCCGGGGCTGCTGTAGCCGGCGGCGATGACGCTGGCCTGCACCGCGTTCTCCGTGGCGTCCGTCGGGAAACCGCTGGTCACGGCGCCTTCGAAGAACTCCCCGACCCCGGAGACGCTGTTGTCCCCGCCGGTGCCGAGCAGGATCGACGGCTCCAGCTTCATCGGCGAGTAGCCCCGGGGCAGGCCGCCCGAGTACGGCGTGGTGAGCCCGCCGCTGGTGGCGTCGCCGTACTTCAGCGTGAAGTTGGTGGTGCCGTTGTTCTTCAGCCACGCACTGACGAACGGGTGGTGCACGCCCGGGTTGTTCGGGTCCTTGTTCGACCCGGAACCGGTGTGGTACATGCCGTTCTCCAGGTCGGCCTCGACCCACGGGCCGGTGCCGGTGCAGCCGTTGAACCAGCAGGCGGTGCCCCAGTAGATGGCGTTCATGGTGGCGTTGCCGGTGTCGGTGTGGGAGACCTCCCCGCTGCCGTAGTCGAAGCAGCACCACTGGTTGACGTAGTTCGACGAGGTGATCATGTAGATCCCCTCCGGCTGGGCCCCGACCGGCGCGCCCTTGGCGTTGTCGATCCGGTAGCCGACGCCCTGGGTGACCTTGATCCCGTACACCGGGTGCCCGCCCACCGTGACCGGCAGCGCCATCGCGTCCGCGCCGATGTCCGACCCGTTCGGGCCGGGGCCCTTCCAGAACCCGCCCCACGAGATCGGCAGGTCGTTGTGGTTCGCGGTCTGGTCGTAGATCTTCGTGACCGTGCACCGGGTGCCGGCGCAGAAGGTGACCTGCGGGGCCGAGTTCGCGTAGCCGCCCGCCGCCAGCAGGCCGATGTCGAGGTACTTCTGGTCCGAGGCCCGCTGGATCTGGTAGAGCGGGCCGTTGTAGCCCCCGAACAGGGCGCGGGTGGTGCTGTGCGCCGTGACGCACGGGGTGCCACCGGCGGCGTAGAGGTCGCACGCTTCCTGCGTGGCGGCCTGGGCGGCGGTGCCCGCGGCGGCCACCGCCCCGGTGGCCAGGAGGACGGCCGCGGCGGCGGCTTGCAGGGTTCTGAGCAGCGAACGCTGGGTGAAGACCATGGCCGAACTCCTCTGTTCGTCAGCCGAGAGTCCACTTCTGGTTGTTCGCGCCGGTGCAGGTGGCGAGCTGGATCAGCGTGCCGTTCGTGGTCGCGGACCCGGTCACGTCGAGGCACAGTCCGGATTGGACACCGGTGATGCTGCCGTTCGCGTTGACCTGCCACCGCTGGTTGCCCTGGCCGTTGCAGTTCCAGGTCACGATCTTGGTGCCCGGCGTGGTGCCCTGGCCCGAAGCGTCCAGGCACCGGGTGCTGTCACCGCTGTAGACGGTCAGCTCGCCGGCGGTGGTCCGGGCCCAGGCCTGGTTGGTGCCGCCGTGGCAGTCCCACAGCTGCACCTGGGCGCCCGGGGTGGTGCTGGCGCCGCTGACGTCCAGGCACTTGCCGAGCGCGCGGACCGGCCCCGCGGCGGGGCTGCTCCCGCCGGTGCCGGCGGCGGCGATCACCTGCTGGGCGCCCGACGGCCAGTTCGTGCCGCTGACCTGGACGTTCCCGGTCAGCACGTTGTTGTGCGGCGATCCGGTGGCCACCTGGGTCGCGCCGCCGTTGTACCAGTTGCCGCTGAACGTGCTGTCGTTGGTGTTGTTGCTGCCGTTGGCGTTGGTGAAGGCCCAGACCCCGGAGTCCTGGATCACGTTGGCCGAGAGGCTCACGTACCGGGAGCCCTCGTCGAGGTACAGGCCGACCGTGCGGTTGTTGTCGAAGATGTGGTTGTGGTCGATCGAGCTGCCCGGGTTGGCGGAGAGGTTGTAGATGCTGCCGCCGTCGTGCATCAGCTTCTTCGTGCCGTGCACCCGGTTGTAGCTGACGACGGTGTCCCGCAGCGTCGTGGGCGTCGAGTAGACCGGCTGGTAGTCGTACAGCCCGCGGTTGCGGTAGTCCTGGCTGCCGCCCTGGTCGTTGGCGCCCCAGCCCCAGCCGACGTCGATGCCGTCGTAGGTCAGGTTCGAGACGTCGTTGTGCGTGATGACGGTGTGCGTCGCGTACGTCGAGAGGATGCCGGCCATTTCGCGGTAGTCCAGGGCGACCCGGCTGACCGTGTTGTACGAGATGGTCACGTCCCGGTTCGTCATGGCGGCGTTGGACGGGTGGTGGGCGTCGGGGCGCACGCCGCCGACGATGACGCCGCCGCCGGAGTTCTCGGTGAAGGTGTTGTGGTCCACGGTGATCGACGACGCGCCCAGCCCGACGCCGGAGGCGTGCGCGTTCGCGTCGTTGCCGATGCCCAGGGCCACCTGGCCGAGGTGGGTGAACGTGTTGCCGCTGAAGGTGATCCCCGTGGCGGCCGAGATCTGGACGGCGGCCGGTGCCTGGGCCCAGCTGTTGCGGGCGCCCTCGAACTGGCGGCAGCCCGACTGGCAGGAGGTCAGGAAGTCGGCCGGCATCGGGGCCGCGGCCGGGAGGAACGTGCCGGTCTGCTGGTTCGCGTACCCGACCGAAGTGCTGGGCGTCAGCCAGGTGGTGTGCTCGAAGTTCAGGCCCTTGAAGGCGAGCCCGCGCACCGGGCTGTCGTAGGTGCCGCCGATCTGCAGCAGCGACTGCAGCCGGGGGAGCTCGACGTCGTGGCTGCCGGGCACCCAGCCGCCGGGCGCCTTGTAGTAGAGCTTCCCGGCCTGCGGGTCGAGGTACCACTGGCCGGTGTTCTTGAGGAAGGAGTAGGAGTTCTCGAGGAACAGCTGGCCGCCGCCGAACGGCTTGGCGAGGGTGTCGTAGCCCCAGTTGTTGTTGTTCCACGCGGGTTGCTGCATGACGATCGAGGTACCGCTGATCCGGTCGACGGGGGCGTACCGGTCGGTGAAGGAGTTCTGGCTCTCCACCTCGATCCGGTTCTGCTGCGGCAGCGTGGCCAGGTAGTTCAGCGCCGGGTTGGTGATGGTCATCCCGCTGGTGGTGAACTGCACGTCGCTGCGGGAGATCGGGATCCCCGCGCGCGGGGCGAGCGCGCCGTCGACGAACAGCTGCCGGGAATCGGCGCCCGGCGGCACGGACGCCACCCAGATGTTCTGCCCGGCGTCCTGCACCGACCAGCCGGTGACCTGGGAACCGCCGGAGAGCACCGGCTTCTGGCCGGGCGCGGCCTGCCAGGTGACGGTGTGGCCGTTCTGCCCCGAGTCGGCGCTGGTGAACCGCAGCGGGGCGGTGAGCCGGTAGGTCCCGCCGGCCAGCTGCACGACGACGTCGTTGCCGGCCGACTGCGCGCGGGCCAGCTGCTGGGCCTTCGCCGGGGTGGCGACCGGCTGCGTGGGCGTGCCGGGATTCGAGTCGTCGCCGTCCGGGGCGACGGCGATGGTGACGGTCGCGGCGTGGGCGGACGGGGTGGCGAGGGCGGTCACCACGAGAGCGGTGACGAGTGCGGCGGCGATGCGCGACGGCATGGGCGAGTACCTCTCCGGACGGGGTGGCGCCCAACCGTCCACTGTGTACTGGAAGCGGAGTCCGGCCGGCCGGGCGCGGGGCCGGACCGGCCTCGGCCGGCGGCGGACCGGGCAGGATGTGTACGACTCATCCGACGCGGCGGGGTGCCGGCGGTTTTCGAAAGTTTCGAGGCTGCCTGACGGCTTTTCCGTTGTGGTGTCGGTGATCCATGAGAGCAGCGCGCCCCTCCGACGTCAAGCGAGGAGCAGGCGCATTGCTCCGTCCTGACCCCCGGAGGCCGCCCTGGATGTAACTTTCAGGCCGCTTTGACAAAGATTGACCGGGTGGTGGGTTGTCGAGGTAAGGTGCTGCCCGGGGTTACTGAGTCATACTCATTGCGTGACCCGTGACGAGGAAGTAGTAGCACCGCCTGTCCCGTACCGCCCCGGTTACGAAGTGGTGGCGGAGCAGATCCTGCGGCTGATCGCCGAACTGGAACTGCGTCCCGGCGACCGGATGCCGACCGAGAACGAGCTGGCGGCGCGGATGGGAACCAGCCGGACCATGGTGCGGGAGGCCGTCAAGATCCTCTCGGCCATCGGCCGGGTGCGAGCGCACAAAGGACGTGGGCTGTATGTCTCCGACGACGAGGGCATGCTCGGCGGGTCCCGGTGGGGCGCGTTCTTCCTGCCCACCGATCTCGACCACGTCTACATGCTCTTCGAATTCCGTCGCATCCAGGAGACCGCGGCCAG
>NZ_MUMI01000390.1 GCF_002155975.1 Amycolatopsis kentuckyensis | reverse complement strand
CGCTCGGCGGCGACGACCGGCAGGCCGGGCGGATCACCGAGCTGATCTCCGCGCGCACCGGAACGGTGCTCACGAAAGACCGGCTGTTCGCCGGGCCGACGGTCGAGCTGATGGCCGCGGTGGTGCGGGAGTGCGACCGGGTCACCGGTCCGGTCCGGGTGCTGCGGGACTCGGGTGCCCGGCCCCCGGTGTTCTTCTTCCACCCCGGCGGCGGCGACACCGGGGTGTTCCGCCAGCTCGTCGATCTCCTGGATCCGGACGTCCCCGCCTACGGCTTCGATCGCGTGGCCGACACGTCCACAGTGGAGCAACGGGCCGAGTGCCACCTGGCCGAACTGCGGCGGATGCAGCCCCACGGTCCGTACCGGCTGGCCGGGTGGTCGTTCGGCGGCTTCCTGGCCTTCGAAGCGGCGCAACAGCTGACCGCCGCCGGCGAAGACGTCGAACTGCTCGCGCTCGTGGACCCGATCCTGCCCCTGCCCGCCGATGCCGACGTCCAGCGGGTTCGGCTGACCCGCTACCAGGAGTTCCTCCGGACCGCCTACGGGGGCGAGGTGGACCTTCCCTACGAGGAACTCGCCGAACTGGACGAACCGGCGCAAGCGGACCTCCTGGTCGCCGCGCTCCGCCGGTCCGGGCTGATCGATCCCGGGGTGAGCGGGGCGATCCTGGCGCACCAGCGAGCGTCCTACCTGGACGCCCGGCTGCTCGAACGCTACGAGCCGTCGGTCTACCCCGGCCGTACGCTCTTCTACAGCGCCGCTTCGCCGGTGCCGGGCGGGCTGCGGGATCCGCGATTCGACCGGACCGATCCGGCGAGGGGCTGGGACGCGGTCTGCCCGGACCTCGATCTCGTCGTCGTCCCCGGGCACCACCTGTCGCTTCTGGACGCTCCGAACGTGGAGGTGATCGCCAGGCACCTCGACAGCGTCCTGGCCGCACTGCGAAAACCGGCGGTTGCCCCGTGACCGTGACATGGTCTTGATCGGTCGAGGGAGCGATGCCATCCCTTGGCGGTTTACGGTGATCCGTGACCACTGTTTTACTTCCGGGTAAAGCACGGAATGCCAGCACGACGGGTGGAGGAACGCTTGACACCCCGGCAAAACGGTCATCAGCTTGCCGCCACAGCCGTCCGGCGTCCGGCCGATGACGGCGAGGAAGACGAGCTCCGACGGCGCGGTCAGGCCCGCGAGCTCGCCGAGTTCATGCGGCCGGCGCTGCCCAGGCTGGTCGAGCAGATCGTCCGCGAGGTCTGGCGGGCGGTCCCGGTCTACGCCAGGCCGGGCGAGGGCCGGTACACCCACGTCACGCGGCAGGGCGTCGACTGCGCTGTCAAGCTCTTCGTGGATCTGGTCGAGGACCCGGCGACCGCGCGGGACAAGCTGCACGAGACGTGCCGGCGGCTGGGTGCCGGCGAAGCGCGCGAAGGCCGCACCCTCGACGACCTCCACGCGGCGTACCGGGTGGGCACCCGGGTCGCCTGGCAGGGCATCATGCGGCTCGGGCAGCGCCACCACCTGTCGTCGATGGCCATGGGACGGCTGGGCGAGATGCTGTTCGGCTACGCCGACGAGCTCGCGAAAATGTCCTTCCAGGGCTACCGCGAGGCGCAGGCCGAGATGGAGGGCGCCCGCGAAGGCCTGCGCCGACGGTTGCTGCAGCTCGTCCTCGAGCGGCCGGCCGTCCCCAACGAGGTGATCACCGACTCCGCCCAGGCCGTCGGTTGGGTGCCACCGGACACCGTGGCCGCGGTGTCGGTCGAGCCGCACGCCCACGTGAGCTGCACCCCGGTGACTTCGTGGGGGACGGACGTCCTGAGCAATCTGGAGCTGCCGCAACCGCACCTGCTCCTGCCGGCCCCGATCGACCAGGACCGGCTGCACCGCATCGCCTCGGACCTCGGAGTGCGGATCGTGGTGGGCCCGCCGACACCGCTGGACAAGGCGGCGAACTCGCTGCGCTGGGCCCGCGCCGCGGAACGGCTCGTGGCCCGCGGGGTGCTGCCCGCGGCCCGGATCACCTGGTGCGCCGAGCACTTGACCACGCTGTGGCTGCTGTCGGACGAAGACCTGGTCGACCAGCTCGCCCGCCACCAGTTCGGCCCGCTGGCCGGGTTCTCGGAGGCCACTCAGCTGAGGCTGGCCGAGACCTTGCTGTCCTGGCTCGGCCACGGCGGCAAGATCCCGAAGATCGCGGCCGAGCTGGTGGTGCACCCGCAGACGGTCCGCTACCGCTTGCGCCAGCTCGAGCAGGTCTTCGGAGACCACCTCCACGACCCGAAGGCCCGTTTCACCATGGAGATGGTGCTCCGCGCCATGGCACTCCGCCACGAGTCCCGGAACGGCGCGGCCGACCCCGGATAGCGCACGGCGAACCGGGGCATTCGTCCGGTCAGGACGGTGCTTCGTCGCCGGTTTCCGCCAACTCGGGAAAGAGGGGCTCCGGCGGTTCGGGCGTGACGACCGCCGGGCCTGTGATCGGCGCCGCTTGCGTGGAACGGCTCAGCAGGTGCGTCCGGACAGCGGAAAGATTGTCGTGCGACGTGTAGTTCGTTTGTATGCCGCTGCCGCGGGCTTCCCCGGCCGAAACTCCTGCGTCCGTGCCCGCGACGGCGGGATCGAAACTGGCGCCCTGGGCGAGCGGGATCGGGAAGTTGGTGGTGTCCCCGTGGATGACGTCGAGGCCGAAGATCAGCGGGATTCCCAGCCGCGTCCGCATGACGGCGATGCGTTGCAGGGCACTGAGTTTCGCGGCCCCGACCACGGAGAAGACACCGCCGAGCCGGCCGTCGGCCAGTGCGGCGGTTTCGTCGCCGACGAGCTGCAGCTGCCCGATCTTTTCGGCCAGGGTCATCTTGGCGAGCAGCGCCTCGACGCGCCGATCCCGCTCCGGCGGTGGCCCCCTCGGCCACCGAGGTGGCGGGCAACGGCGGCGGCGAACTCCTCTGGTCGGTCAGGCGTGCCCAGCCTAAGGGATGTCTCGTAACCCGGTGTCGGGCTGGCTGGGCCGGTAGTTGATCATGTTGGTGTGGTGCAGGTGATCACAGCGTCGCGGCCGGAGTGGATTGCCCGTTCACCGGGCTGGAGCCGGGCCGGTTCCGCAAGCTGGTGCGGCTGGTCGCGAAGCGGGGCGGGGGAGGAGATCGCCGACGGTCGCCCGGGCCGGCAGTGGGCGTTGCCGCCGGCCGACCGGGTGCTGCTGGTCGCGACCTATTGGCGGTCCACGATCGCCACGGAGTCGATGCGGCGTTTGCGGACCGGGCCAGCGCCAGCAGCGACCCGATCGTGTCAATCACCCGGTGCACCGCGGAATGCGACACCCCGAACAACGGCCCGATCTGCCGCATCGTCAGGTTCGTCCCCTTAGCCGGCAATTGCCGCCGTCGAGCAGGGAAGCGGCCCGGAGCGATCTTGCGAAAGCGCGGATCGATCCGGGCCGCAGCGAGGCTTTACGGCATCGGTGCTGCTCTAGCCACGCCGCCACAGCTGGACGGCGAAGCCGTTGCACGTGTAGAGCGAGAGCCGGGCGCCGTTCACGGCCTTCCAGTCATAGTTGTCCAGGCACATGTTGCCGGCGACGTTGCGCAGCGAGAACCAACCGTTGCCCTGGTCGATGATCTGCCACTGCTGGGCCGTCGAGTTGGTGCAGGCGACCAAGCCGACGTCGGCGTTCAGCGCCGTGCTGCCGTTGATGTCGGTCAGACAGGTACCGGTGTTGCGGTTGCGGATCTCGTACCCGCTGACGCCCTGGTAGTTGAATTCCCACTCCTGCGCGGCGTTGCCGTTGCAGCTGTACAACCGAACGAGCGCGCCGGGCGTGGTGTCGAAGTCGTAGTTGTCGACGCAGCGGTCGCTGTACTGGCCCCGGATGCCGGGCGCGGTCATTCCGTTCGGCAGCGGCTGGCCGAAGAACGGGGCGCCGTTGTCGCCGAAGTAGAGCTGCTGGAAGCGGGTGTGCCGGTTCGGGTCGGTGAGAGCGTCCGGCGTCGGGTTGGCGTAGTCACGGGCGTGGTAGACCAACACGTCCGTGCGGTTGTCCTCGGCCACGGTGAAGCTGCCGTGGCCCGGGCCGTAGACCCCGTTCGCGGTCTGGAACACCGGGTTCGGGCTCTTGCGCCAGGAGGCGGGGTCCAGCAGGTCCGCGGTGTCGTCGGCCGACAGCAGGCCCAGCTTGTACCGGGAGTCGGTCGCCGAGGCCGAGTAGGCGATGAACACGCGGCCGTTCTTGACCAGCGGCGATGGCCCTTCCACCACGCCGGCGACGCCTTCCATCTCCCAGGCGTACGTCGGGCGCGCGATCTCGGTGACCGTGCCGGTGATGCCGGTGGGCCCGTTCATCCGGGCGATGTACATGTGGCTGTTGAAGTTGGTGGACGGGCTGTCCTGGGCCCAGGTGAAGTAGCGCACCCCGCGATTGACGAACGAGGCCGCGTCGAGCTGGAAGGACTCCCAGCCGGTGGTGAAGCGCTGGGGCGCGCTCCATGCGCAGGTCATCGGGTTGGCGCAGGTGTTGCGGATCCAGTAGAGCCGCTGGTCGAATCGTGCGGTGCCGGGCGAGGCCGAGAAGTACATGTACCAGGCGCCGTCGATGAACTGGATGTCCGGCGCCCAGATCCACCCACTCAGCGCGCCGCTGGACGGCGCGGTGAACGCGTTGACCGTCGCGGCGCTGCCGAGGCCCTGCAGTGTCGTGGCGCGTCGCAGTTCGACCCGCTTGTAGTCGGGGACCGAGGCCGTCATGTAGTAGTAGCCGTCGGTGTGCTTGTAGATCGCGGTGTCGGCGCGCTGCTGGATGACCGGGTTGTTGATCGTGATGAACTGCGCGCCGGCCGGCGGGGCGAACACGGTCAGTAGCACGACGATCACGCCGAGCGCGACTGCCAATCTCCGGCGGACCCGGGTGAACGTTGCCATAGGTGGGCTCCTCGGGGGAAGGAGGGGACCGCGCCGGCGAGCCAGGAGGGCTGGCGCACGAGCAGGTGCGATGTGAGCGCTAACAGAGTCGCTGGCGGTTACGGGGATGTCAACTGCGAGTTTCGGTGCGCTGGTCAACGCGGTCCTGTGCGCCGTAGGCGTCGTGCGTCACCGGAGGTGAGCAGCCGGTCATCGAGCCGGAGGTGTGAGCGTTCACATCGGTAAGGGGCCTTGGCGACGTTGATGGCGCGCAGCGAGCCCCGCCGATCATGGGCAACCGGCAACCGGGAGCTCGCTGTGCCGAGCGGCGGGGTGAGCGCCAGAAAAGCCTCCGCGCGAACATCCCGTGAAGGCGCGCTCAACGGCCCGGCAGCCCTGCTGTCACGGAACAGCAGAAACACGAGTCCAGCAACCCACGCAATGTCTACATCGTCCCCGCGCTCGACAATTGGCTCTTCAAGGCGTTCGCCCGCACCGGTTTAGCCGGATATTCGAGCCGGAAGTGCGCGGTCATGCGCTCGTTCTCGCCGGTCGTGCCCGGGTGGGTCCCAGCCGCTGACCGCGCCACCGAAGTCGGTCCGGTCGGCGGCGACCGCGGAGTTCGCGGTCGCCGCCTCGGGATCAGGTGCGGGTCCACCTCTGGTTGGTGCCGCCGTGGCAGTCCCAGATGATGACCTTCGTCCCGTTGGCGGTGGCGCCGCCGTTGACGTCCAGGCACTTGCCCGACGCCACCGCCGTCACGCTGCCGTCGGAGTTGACGCGGAACTGCTGGTTGCCCTGGCCGTTGCAGTCCCACAACGTCACGGCGGTGCCGTTGGCCGTGCCCTGGTTGTAGATGTCCAGGCACTTCGCGCCGTCGTAGGCGCGCAGCTCACCGGCCGCGGTCGTGGTGAAGCGCTGGTTGGTCTGGCTGGTGCAGTCCCAGATCTGGGCCAGGGCGCCGTTGGTCGGCGTGCTGCCGGGGATGTCCAGGCAGCGGCCGGAACTCTGGCTCACCAAGGAGAACGACGTGGGCGCGGGGCCTTCGCCGCCGCTGACGACGTACACCGCGGTGCCGTGCGCCGGGACGCTGGCCGAGATGGCGCCGGACGTGGTGGTCGTGCCGTTGGTCCAGGCGTCGCGCAGCGTGAACGAGCTGCCCGACAGGCCGATCGCGCTCGCCGTGGTCGAGACGGTGGTCGTGCCGCCGCCCTGGTTGAACAGGGCGACCGCGACGTTGCCGTTGGCCAGCGGCTTGGCCAGGACACGCCGGGTGCCGTCGTTGGAGACCTGCCTGGCCTGCAGGCCGAGGCTGTCCTGGTTGATGGCGATGAGGTTCGCGTTCTTCAGGATGGTCGAAGTGGCGGCGTTCATGTTGCGCGGGTCGTTGCCCGCGATGAGGGGCGAGGCCATGACGGCCCACAGGGCGAAGTGGCTGCGCATCTCAGTGTCGTTCATGCCGCCGCGGCCGACTTCCATCATGTCCGGGTCGTTGAACCCGCCGGGCTTGGCGTAGGACGCCAGGGGCACGGTGACGTTGACGATGTTCTGGATGCCCATCGGGTAGCCGTTGGTCTGCCCGGTGTCCCACTTGTTGGTGATGTCCTCGGTGGTGCGCCACATGTTCGCCACGTCGCCCCAGTTGCGCCGGGGCCCGGTCTTGTCGTGGATGCTGTTGGAGTTGATGCTGTAGACGATCGGGCGGCCGGTGGCGTGCAGCGCGTCGCGCATCTTGGCGAACGTGCGCACCTGGTCGTCGATCGTGCCGCTGGGCGAGCACCAGTCGTACTTGAGGTAGTCCACGCCCCAGGCCGCGAACTGGCGGGCGTCCTGCTCCTCGTGGCCCAGCGCCCCGGTCGAACCGGCGTAGGAGTTGAAGTACTGGGCGCACGTCTCGGCCAACGGTGCCTGGTAGATCCCGAATTTGAGGCCCTTGCCGTGGATGTAGTCGCCGAGCGCCTTCATGCCGCTGGGGAATCGGCTCGGGTCGCCTTGGAGGTTGCCCGCCGAGTCCCGGTTCGGGTTCATCCAGCAGTCGTCCACCACGACGTACTGGTAGCCCGCGTCACGCATGCCGGAGCTGACCATCGCATCGGTCATCTGCCTGATCAACGCTTCGCTGATGTTGCAGCCGAACGTGTTCCACGAGTTCCACCCCATCGGTGGCGTGCGTGCCACACCGTTTTCCAACGCCTCCGCGGACGACGTAGGCAGTACCGCCGTCATCGCGGACAGCAGCACGCCTGCTGCCAACAGCGTTGCCGCCCTGCGAAGACGGGGAAGTCGTGTTGCTGTCACCCTGATCTCACTCCTCGGTGCGTACGGTTTTCCGGCTGCCATCCGTGCTGCCGCACGGCCGGGCACAGCGTTGCTCCGGAATTCCGGGTTCGACAAATCCGCCGGCGGGCTGTGACGCGGCGGCTTCCGTCAGCGGCGCAGGCTTCGGCGGAGACAGTCTGGCACCCAATGTTCACGCTCACAAGAGTGTCTCCGTAAGAAAGAAGGTATGCGGCGATCCGGGTGAACCACAGTTCGGGACGGAGCCCTCGTTCAGGGCTTTAGCACTGCCTCTATCTGCGATTATGTGGTTCCTTCCCCACTGTTCGACGATGGTTCGACGCCAGGTAAATTTCATTAGTGCCAACATTCAGCACGGGAAGAAGCGTGGATTGCCAGGCCTCTGCATGACTGCATCGGCTCGTACTTTTGAGTCGAAAGTGATCATCTTCCGGTAGGTTGATCACTTGCGATCGAGGTCGAGGGTGCGCACCGGTTATCGCCTGCGGAGCGTGAGGTGCTGCGGTTGCGGGTGGTGGCCGCGTTGGAGTCCGGTCGGGTCGAGGGCTACCGACGGGCCGCGGAGGTGTTCGGAGTCTCCGAACGGTCGGTGGGCACGTGATCAGCGCGGAGGACCGGCACGTTGTTCGCGGCGATGGCCGACTACGCCCCCGGGGAACTGCTGATCGGCGGCCCGATGTGGACCTGCCAGGCGGTGGTCGAGCTGATCCGGCTGGTCGTCGGGGTCGCCACGACCGAGCAGGGCGTCGGTTGGGTCGACCAGTGCGGGCTGCGCTCCCACGCAGCACCGCCGGGCCGGTCCTGGGCGCCGAACGCCGATCGTACGGGTGACCGCGAAGCCACTGGAGGGCGGGCGATGACCGTACCGACTCTTACGGCGCGTCGGCGATGTGGGCTGCAACCGACTTTTCGTCGGCGCTGACCCATCCGCTCTTCTTGGCGTACTCGATCATCGCGTCGAATCGCGCTTCCCAATCAGGTGCGCGGCTTCGACTCCGAGAACGCAGAGCAGCGATGTCGAGCAGAACGTGGCCGCGCTTGCCCTGCTGGCCGAGACCCGCTCGGGTGAGCGCGGTCCCCGCGAGCACCTCGTCGAGTTCTTCCACGATGACGTGCAGCCGGGTGCAGTCATCCCCCTCTTCGACGGTCACCTTGGGTTGTTCGTGCGTCCCTGCGACCTTCACGTACACCGCGTTGCCTCCCCATCTGTGTCGGAGCAGTCGCCGCCTCACGTCAGTCCAGCTGCGGGATCATCTCCGCGCCGATGAGCTCGACCATGTCGATGAACTCCTCGGTGGGGCAGCCGCCCATGTTGAGGGACAGGAGATGGGTGTCGGCGGTCAGTAGCTCGGCCGCGTGGCCGAGCCGGTCGGCGACTTCGGCCGGGCTGCCGACCATGGCCGGTCCGTGGGTCGTGACGTGGTCGAAGTCGAGAGGCTGGTCGTAGAACGGGGTCGAGGTGGGCTTGGCGCGGCTGCCCCGCTGCGTCATGAGGTCGAAGTACGCGCGGTACCGGGGTTCCCACCGTTCCCGGGCGGCCTGGCTGGTCTTGCCGACGTTGACGTGCCAGGCGGCCCCGATCCGCGGTTCCCGCCCGTGCCCGTAGGAAGCGAACTTCTCCCGGTAGGCCTCGACACCGGGCTTGAGCTTCTCAGGGTCCCCGAACACGCTGGGCAGTAGCAGGTCCAGGCCCAGGCGGGCGGCCAGTTCGACGCTCGTGCCCGAGGCGCCGCCGCCGATCCACAGTGGCATGCCGGCGACCGGTTGTGGCTGCAGGCTGAATCCGTTGATCGGTGCGCGGTGGCGGGAACCCGGCCAGGTCACCGGTTCGCCGCTCCACAGCCGCAGAAGAAGTTCGATCGCGTCCTTGAACAGCTCATGCGAGTCATCGACGCTTTGGCCGAACAGTGCGTAGGTGTCGGCGAAGAAGTGCCCGCGGCCGACGACGACCTCGCATCGGCCGCCGGAGAGGACGTCAACGGTGGCGTAGTCTTCCGCCACGCGGACCGGGTCGAGGTTGGCCGCGAGAGTCACGCCCGTCGAGAGGCGTAGGTTCTTGGTGCGTTCGGCGATCGCCGCGAGGATCACCGGCGGGGCCGAGTAGATGTACTCGAGCCCGTGGTGCTCGCCGATGTGGACACTGTGGAATCCTGCCTCATCGGCCGCCGCGGACGCGTCGACGATCGCGCGATGACGTTCGGACTGAGAGGGAAAGTAGCCGGTGACCGGATCTTCCATCCGGTCACCCAGGTCGAGCAGACTGATTTTCATCAGTGTTCTTCTCCCTTGTTCTACGCATACTCCACCGCTTGCTGTGCGCGGTCGGATGTGTTTCGTACAGCACCCGGTCACCCGAGAGCAGATCGTCCTCGTCGCCAGTAGCCCCGGAACGAGACAGCGGACTTGGGAACGTTTCGTTCGGCGACCAGGTGCCTGCGGATCCCCGTTGCCAAGGACGACTCGCCGGCGACCCAGGTGTAGAAGGGTCCGTCGGGCAGTTCCGCGTCCCGCACGGTCCGCAGGGCGAGTGAGCCCGGCTGGAGGGACGAGCCGTTGCGGGGCAACCAGTGGATCTTCGTTGCGGCCGGCGCCGTCACCTCGTGGCGGATGTCGGCGTCGGTGGGTACCTCGAGAAACACCTGTGCCGGCAAGGTGTCGTGCGACTGTTCGAGGATTGCCAGGATCGCCGGTACCGCGCTCTCGTCGCCGACGAGAAGCTGCCAGCCGGCACCGGCGGTGGGAACGTAGCCACCGCCTTCGTCCAGGAAGGCAACCCGTTCACCCGGCTTGGCTGCCCGTGCCCAAGCGGTTCCCGGAGCCGCCGCGCGAGCCGGGTTGCTCTGGTCGTGGATGGAGAATTCGATGTCGAACGCGAGCTCGTCCGGCCGGAAGCGCCGGATCGAGTACGTCCTGACCCGTGGACGCCGCTTGGCCGACTGCAGGGACTGCTGCAGCATCCACTTCTCGCTGCTGGGAAGCACGACCTCGGTTTGGCCCGGTTCTGCGAAGAACAAGCGTCCTGATTGGTCGAACCCGGTGTATTCAAGGTGCCGGACGTCGTGTCCGCCCAGTGTGACGGACACGAAGTTCGGGCTGATTCGCTCCTGTCCCTGCACCGCCAGGGTCAGCATCCGTCGGTGACGTGGGTGCCGGTAGCCGGCCCTGAACGTTCCCAAGCCGGCCAAGGGTCCCTCCGATGCACGTCGGCGCGTTGTGCTCACGTCACGAGCTTGTCCGCTGGCTCGGGTGCCCTGCCACCGTTAAACTGACGCTCGATGCAGGAAACCAGCCATCCTTCCCCGACGCCCGCGGCAACGGCCCCGGCGACGCTGCTGGGTGGCGCCTGGCTTCCGCACGGCTACCACCTCGACAACCACTCCCATCCCGATGGCCAGCTGGTGTACGCGGCCGCCGGCGTCCTGGCCACGACAACGGAGCGTGGAACCTGGATGGCGCCCGCCAACCGGGTAACGTGGACTCCGCCGGGATTCGAGCACTCGCACCGCTTCTACGGGGACACCGACGCCCGCGTTCTCACCATCCCCGCCGACGAGTGCCATGACGTGGTGGCGTGGCCAAGCGTGTTCGCCGTCAGCCCACTGGCACGCGAGGCGATCCTCGCGCTGACCAGCCGCAGAGGCAGAACACCCGAAGCGGAGAAGCGGTTGCGCGCAGTGGTGATCGACGAGATCGTCGAGACTCCCGAACAGTCCTTGCACCTGCCCGAGCCGCACGATGATCGTCTGAGGGTCGTCACCGACCTGCTGCGCGCCGACCCGGGGCAGAACACCACGCTGACCGAACTGGGCCGCGCCGCCGGAGCCAGCGAACGCACCCTGAGCCGGCTGTTCCACGCCGAACTCGGCATGAGCTTCCATCGATGGCGCACCATCCTCCGGGTCCACCACGCGGTCCTGCACCTGACCGACGGCCGATCGGTGACCGACACCGCGATCGCCTGCGGGTGGTCCAACCCGTCCACGTTCATCGAGGCCTTCACCGCCGTCATCGGGCAGACCCCAGGTCGGTACCAGGTCGAATCGCACCTCCGAGACCGCTAGTACCCCCCTGGCGCGTCAGCCCGCCGAAGTTGGCGGGTTTCCTTCATCCGGCGTCTTCTTATCGGTGGTTTGCGCCTGGCTCGGCGGTCCACAGTGGAGATCGACAGCGGTCGGACTGCTCCGGGCGTCGATCGTGAGACTCCCTCCGAGAAGGTGGAAACGCAGATGACACAGGAATCCGAAAACACCGCCGTGGTGATCGTGGGCGGCGGGGTGGCCGGGCTCACGCTGGGCACTTTCCTGCTCCGCAGCGGGATCCCGTGCACAATCCTGGAAAAGCGCAGCCGCCGGTACGTCGAAAACCGGCAGCGTGCCGGATCACTGGACGCCGGCGGCGTGCGCATACTGCGCCAGTGGGGAATTGAAGAGGTTGTGGAAGAAGCCGCCGAATCTCCCCACGACGATCCCACCGAATCGGAAATGCCGCTGCTGATCGACGGGGAGAAGCGGCTGTGGAAGATGGGCGGCAGCGGTGACGACGAGGTGAGCTCGGCCTTCTGCCCGCAGCAGGTCCTCGTCCGCAACCTCATCAAGGTGTTTCTCCGTGACGGCGGCGACCTGCGGTTCGAGTCCGAGGACATCTGTCTGGACGGCGTCGGCACCGCAAGTCCGGTGGTCCGGTACCGGGACCCCACCGGCTCGGCCCGGGCGATCAGCTGCGACATCGTCGCCGGGAGCGACGGGTACCACGGCGTCAGCAGGACGGCGATCCCCGACGACGTTCTCCGGTGCGCCACCCACGAGTTCGGCTACGCCTGGCTGACCATCCTCGCGGAAGTTCCCGCCGATCCCCCGGCGACGATGGCCGTGCACACCCGCGGCTTCGCGGCGCAGATCACCCGCGGCCCCGAGGCGAGCCGGCTTTACCTGCAGTGCCCGGTCACCGACTCCGTCGAGCAGTGGCCGGACGACCGCATCTGGGCCGAGCTCGAAACGCGGTTCGGTTACCCGATCGAAGTCAAGGGGCCGATCGTGAGCAAGCAGGTCGTGCCGCTGCGCGGGGTGGTGTTCAGCCCGATGAGCTACGGCCGGCTCCACCTCGTCGGCGACGCCGCCCACCTCATCTCCCCGATGAGTGCCGAGGGGATGAGCCTGGCCCTGCACGACGCCGAGGTGCTCGCCCGCGCGGTCATCGCGTACCTCGACAAGGACGACGCGAGCCTGCTCGAGAAGTACTCCGACACCTGCCTGGACCACACCTGGCAGCGGCAGGCAGCGGCGGTCTGGATGACCCAGACGATGCACGACGCCGGCGACCCGTCCTATGAAGGCGAATTCCGCAAGCAGGTCGCCAGGGCGAACCTGGAAACCCTCGTCCAGCCGCGCACTACCGCAGGGAGCTGACCGAAACATCGAGAAGACGTCATGATCGAGTGCTGCTGGAACTCACGCCACTCCGCCTCGGTCGGTTCCCGGAATTCGGCTTCCGGGCGGACCGACCGTCGCCGGTCGAGAAAGGCCCGGTAATTGCGGACGAGGTCTTCATCGAAAACCGCCATGTACGCCTGGGTGGTGTTGATGTTCGCGTGCCCCAGCAGCTGCGCCACGATGTGCACGGGCAGCCCGCCGGTCGCGGCCTCGGTGGTGAACATCCGCCGGAAGTCGTACGGGGTGTAGACAACGGCGCGCCGGCCGCGTCGCACAACCGGGTTCCGCGAGCGTCGCTTCGAGCAGCCGGTTCAGTCCGGAGTAGGAGATGATCTCCCAGCGCCAGCTGCGTCGCCGCTGGAACAGGTGCGGCAGCGCCGGCCCGAGCACCCGGTCATGCGGGTCGTAGCGGCGGGTCAACGGCGACCTACACCCGCCCGCACGGAGTCCGGCACCTGTTCGCCGCCTGCGACCTGGGCAAAGACAAGCTCTACGGCCACCTCAAGCCGAGGACGAACCGGACGAGGTTCCTGGCGTTCTGTCGCTACCGGCGCGGCCTCTAGCCGGCCGAGATCCGGATCGGGATCGTGCTCGACAACTTCTCCCCGCACCTGACCACGAAAATACGCCTGACCTCGGCGACCGTGCCGTCAGGGCCTGGCCAGCCGGGCGATCGTGTCCATGTCGTGCTCGTGGGTCAGCAAGGCATCGAGGAGACCGGGGAAGCGGCTTTCCACATCTTCCTTGCGCACCCGCACGTTGCGCGTGCGGCCGTCGACGACGGTGCGGGTCAGACCGGCTTCGCGCAGCGTGCGGAAGTGGTGGGAGACGGTCGGAGGGGTCAACCCGAGATTCGCGCACCACGTGCTCGCGCTGCAGTCGAACGGTTCCGACCCCCGGTACATCACGGTCATGATCGTCCGGCGAGCCGGGTCGACCAGCGCGCCGAGGATCGCCGTCAGGTCCAGTTCGTCGACCGACGGCTCCGGCAGCTTTCGCGACATCGAGACTCCTTCGCGCGGGACGGGCGGCAGACTTTGACGCACATCGAAGTCTAGTCTACCGTTGCCGCCATGATTCGATCTCCATCGAAGTCTCTCTCGTCGGCACGGCTTGCGGTGCTCGCCGTCGGCACGTTCGTGCTCGGGGTCGACAGCTTCGTGCTGGCGGGGCTGCTCCCCGCGGTCGCACAGGACCTGCATGTCAGCCTCGCCCAAGCCGGGCAGCTGACCACGGCGTTCGCGCTCACCTACGCGATCGGCTCGCCGCTGATCGCGACGGTCACCGGCCGGCTCGACCGGCGCTTCGTGCTCGGCGGCGGCATGGTGGTGTTCCTGATCGGCATGGTCGGCCAGGCGCTCGGGCCGACCTATGGAGTGGTGATGGCCGGGAGGATCCTGGCCGCGCTGGGAGCGGCCGGTTTCCAGGCCAACGCCTACGCGGTCGTCGCGTTCCTCTCGGCGCCGGAGCGGCGAGCACGATCGCTGGCGATGGTCGGTGCCGGATCCAGCCTGGCCATGGTCATCGGGGTGCCGGTCGGCGCGCTGGTCGGGCAGCACCTCGGCTGGCGCGCGGCGCTGTGGTTGATCACCGGCGGGGCCGTGGTGGCCGCGGCACTCTGCCTCGCGCTGCCCGGCGTCCGGCTGCCCGTCGCGTCACTGCGCGAGAGGGTCCGCATCCTCGGCACGCCCAGTGTGCTCCTGCTGCTCTGCGGCACCGCCCTCCAGCTCGTGCCGCTGTACGCCGTCCTCAGCTACGTCGCCCCCGTCATCGGCGCGCAAGGCCAGGCGGCCACCTCGGCGGTCGTCGCGTTGCTCGGGTTCGGCGTCGCCTTCTTCGCCGGGAACCGCCTGGTAGGGCCCCTCACCGATCGCTGGGGCGGGCTCCGGGTGATCACGGTCGGCCTGACGGTCAGCGCACTGGCGCTGGTCGCGCTGTGGATCGTGCGGTCGAGTCTCGTCCCGGCTGTAGCCGCACTCGCCGTGCTCGGCCTGGTCGGCTCCTTCCAGGTGACGCCGCAGCAGACCCGGGTGTTCGCGGCCAGCGGCGCGGCGGCGACCGTGGCGCTCGGGCTGAACGGCTCGATGATCTACGTCGGCAGCGGCGGTGGGGCGGCTCTCGGCGGTGGTGTCATCACCTTGGCCGGAGTCGGCTTCGTGCCCCTCGTCGCCGCCGGCGCAGCCCTCGTCGCGCTGGCGTTCCTGTGGGCTGTCGCGCCGGAACGCAAGGAGCTTCGCGACCTCCACTCCGAAATCGACAAGGAGAAGATCTAGGTGTCCTCGACCGGCACAGTCCGTTTCACCCACGAGGTGACATCGGCCGGCCCCGCACAGGGAATGACGTTCACCGGCCGACGGCGAATCGCCGAGAGCGACGAGGACACCCCGTTGGTCATCGCGGTGCACGGGGGCGGGTACTCGTCGGCCTACTTCGACGTTCCCGGCTATTCGCTGCTGGACCGGGCGGCGGCGTTGGGGGTGCCGATCATCGCGGTCGACCGACCGGGGTACGGCGGCAGCAGTCCGGTGCCGGCCGGCGGGTCCGTCTTCCTGGCGAACGCGGCGGCGCTGGCGCACCTGATCGGCGAGTTGTGGCAGGCGCATGGATCCGGCGCCGCGGGTGTCGTGCTCATCGGGCACTCCATCGGGGTGCCGATCTCGCTGGCGATCGCCGCACGCGCGCCGGAGTGGCCACTGCTCGGTGTCGCGGTGTCGGGGTGTCTGCTGCGCGAACCCGAGCACTTCGCCGCCATCTGGGCGTCGATCCCGGACCTGACGCTGCGGTCGCCGGACGAGGAGAAGGCGACGCGGATGTTCGGCCCGGACCGGACCCGACGTGACGACATGCCGGAAGCGGCCTACTTCGCCAACGAGCCCGTGCTCAAGGCCGAACTGGTCGAGAGCTCCTCCGGCTGGCTCGGCCTCTTCCACGACCTGGCGCCGAAGATTTCCGTGCCGGTCCACCTGCGCATGGGCGAGTTCGACAAGCTGTGGATCGTCGACGACGAGCAGATCGCCGAGTTCGCCGCCGCGTTGACTTCTTCCCCATCGGTCGACGCGGCGCTGTTCCCTTCGGCCGGGCACGCGATCGACTACCACCGGGTCGGCGCCGCATTCCAGACCCGGCAACTCGCCTTCGCCCTCCAGGTCGCATCGCAGCGGTCACCGACTCGCCGGCGGACGGGTTCATCGCGGTGACGTCGACGGTGAGGCGTTCGATGTCGTGGGGCCGGTCAGGCAGTGCTGCACCAGGGGGCCGAACCTTTCGACCAGTTCGTCGAGGGAAGCGGACGCGATCGGCTCGATCCGCATGATGTACCGCGCCACGGTGAGGCCGAGGATCTGGGCGTTGACCATGGCGGCCCGCAGTGCGGCGTCCGGCGTGCCGAGCAGCGCCGCCAGGCGGTCGGTGATCTCGCGGTCGATGAACTCGCGCAGCAGCTCTTGGGACTGGGCGTCGGTCGGTGCCGATCTGGTCAGCATCACCAGGGGGGTGTGGCCGGACTTGTCGAGATTCTCCACCAAGGTCCGGATGATGCGCTCGCCGATGGTGTCGAGCCGGCCGGCGAAGATCGACTCGATGGCCGGGGGGACGTTGCCGGACATCTCGACAGCGGCGCCGAACAGGCCCTGCTTGGTGCCGAAGAAGTAGAACACCATCGCCGGATCGACTCCTGCCGCGGTGGCGATCGCGCGCACGGTCGTGGCGCGGTAACCGTGCTCGCCGAACAGTTCACGCGCGGTCCGGAGGATCCGTTGCTTGCTCTCCGCGCCGGACCGCCAGCGTCCGGGGCGGCCGTGGGTGTCGTCTTCCGTCATGACCACCGAAGCTTAGCACCCTTTCTTCATCGGACGGTGGAGTTTTGCCCGAACTCGCCGTAGCGTGTTCTTCATCAAGTGGTGAAGAAAGGGTGAGGGCATGAGGGTGATCGTGATCGGCGCCGGTCTCGGTGGGCTGACGCTGGCCCACGGGCTCCGCCGGGCCGGCATCGACGTCGCGGTGTACGAGCGGGATGGCGCGCAGGGACGTCCGCAGGGCGTGAGCTTGCACGTCGACGACCGGGGCGCGGCGGCGATGCGGGCGTGCCTGCCCCCGGCGCACGCCGCGATGGCGGAGGCCACCATGGGAGGGCTGCGGGAGCAGACCCTGATGCTGTCCGATGTGGAGGGTGAGCTGACCGTCGTGGGTGCTCGGCCGTCCGACGGTTCGGCCGGCCGGGCGCGGCCTGGCCGCCAGGTCGACCGGCCGTTGCTCCGGGCGGTGCTGCTGACGGGACTGGACGACGTCGTCCGGTTCGGAGCGGAGTTCACGCGATTCGAACCGCGAGCCGATGGCACGGTCCGGGTCTTCTTCGCCGGCGGAAGCACGGACACCGGGGACGTACTGGTCGGCGCGGACGGGATCGGTTCGGCGGTTCGCGGCCAGTACTTGCCGGACGTGCGGGTGGCCGACACGGGACGACGCACGATCATGGGCGCGACTCCGCTGCGAGCGGTGGCCGGCACCGGGCTGCCGGGGCTGGTCGGTGACAGTCCGGCCGCCGCGCGGGTGGGCGGCACGATGATGGTGCTGGGCGTGCTGCGGTTCACCCGGCGGCCGGTGACCGCGCGGGAGGAGTTGCTGCCCGCGCTGAGCCCTCGCGCTGTCGTCGACGCCGAGGACTACCTGATGTGGGCCTTGCCCGGCACGCGAGCGCCGTTCGGCTCACCGGCCACGGTGTGGCGCCAGGCCCAGGACCTGGCCGTGGACCTGCACCCGACGTTGCGGCTGATCGTCGCCGAGGCCTGGCCGGAGGTCACGGCCGCGCTCCGGATCGGAATGATCCCGCCGATGCCCGCCTGGCCCGCGGGTCCGGTGACGGTCATCGGCGACGCCATCCACCCGGCCCCGGGTTTCGGTGGCAACTTGGCGATGCGGGACGCGCACCGCCTCGGCGAGGCGCTGGCCGAGGCGGACCGTGGCCGGCTCGGCCTGCTCGAGGCGATCGGCGCCTACGAGGACACCATGCGCCGCACCAGCTTCGCGCCCGTCGCGGCGAAGGCCGGCGCATGAGCCTCGACGTGCTGACCCGGAAGTCCCTGTCGTTGTTCGACGCGGTGGGCGGTTGGCGCACGGTCGTCGAGGGCGTCGCGTCCCGGGTGGTGTTCCTGGTCGCCTACCTGCTGACCGGCCAGGTGTGGACCGCCGCGTTGATCGCCGTCGGCGGAGTGGCGGTGCTCGCGGTCGTGCGAGCGTGGACCGACCGGCGCTCCTGGTCGGCGGCGATCGGGGTGGCCATCGTCGGGGGCTCGGCCTTGCTGGCCGGGACCACCGGGCAGGCGATCGACTTCTACCTCCCGGCCGTGGTCATCCAGGCCGCTCAGGGGGCGGTCTTCCTGCTGTCGATGCTGGTGCGGTGGCCAGTGGTCGGGGTGGCGATGACGGTGGTGCGCCGCGACCGGTTCGGCTGGCGACGCGACCCGGCAGCGCGGCGGCGCTTCCAGCTGTGCACGGCGGTGTTCGTGGTGAAGTGCACCATCGCCACAGCGGTGCAGATGCCGCTGTACGTGGCCGGGCAGACCGCCGCACTCGGCATCGCCGCCACGGTGCTGGGCGGTGCGCCCTCGGCCGGCGCCTGCCTCTACCTGTGCTGGCGGATACTTCGCGAAGGCGCACAGACGGCCTAGCGGAACCCACCGGCACGTCCCGGTCAGGACAAGTGCGCCGACAGCAGCCAGGCGGGTGTCGACTTGCGGCCGTTGCCCTCGTTCCGGACATCGCTGCCGGCGAAGTCCGCGAAGTCCGGGAAGTTCTCGGGGACGTTGGCGTGGATGCGGGCCGGCCGGATCTCGTCGATCGTCCAGTACGCGCCCACCACCTCCCGCAGTTCCTCCGCGGAGACCGAGTTGACCCGGCCGGCGGGCACGGTCGCGCTGTCGAACACCAGCACGAAATAGGACGCGCCGGGCGACGCGGCGCGCACGATCGATTCCTGGTATCCCCGGCGCAGCTCGACCGGCATCGAATGGAACAAGGTGCTGTCGACGATGGTGCCGAACCGGCCGTCGTAGCCGGTGAACGTGCTGATGTCGGCGACCGCGAAGTCGGCGTTGGCCAAGCCGCGCTGGGCGGCTTCCGCGCGCGCGATCGCGATCGCGGTCGGCGACAGGTCCAGGCCGACGGTAGTGAAGCCCCGCTCGGCGAGGTAAAGCGCTGTCGCGCCCTCGCCGCAGCCGGCGTCGAGGACCTCGCCGTGGAACGCGTCCGCGTCGATGAGCGCGGCGATCTCGGGCTGCGGTTCGCCGATGCTCCACGGCGGCCGGGAGCCCTGCCCCAGATCGGGGGCCTGGCCACGATAGGCGGAGTCGAACAACGCGTCGTTCGATGAGCTCGTCATGCGCCTCAGGATGTCAACCGGGTTGATATATGTCAACATGGTTGACATGGAAAGTGCCCGCGACGAGCCGCTCGGCTACCTGCTGCACCGCGTCACCGCGGCGCTGCGCGCCGAGGTGGCCGCCACCGTGCTCGAGCCGGCGGAGCTGGCGGCGCCCGAGTACCTCTGCCTGCGGATGCTGTCGCAGGCGCCGAAGTCCAACGCTCAGCTGGCCCGCGAGGCCCAGGTGTCGCCCCAGGCGATGAACAAGGTGGTTCGCGAGCTGCAGGATCGCGGCCTGGTGACGCGACCCGCCACGGTGTCGTCCGGGAGGTCGCTGCCCGCCACGTTGACGCGCGAGGGCGCGACCCTGCTCGCGCGCCTGGACCCCGAGGTGGCCGCGGCCGAGGCGCGGGTCCTGGCCGCGCTCGGCGAACAGGACCAGCGCGAACTCCGGAGGCTCCTCGTCGCGGTCGGCCAGGTCGTCTCCCGGCGGTGATCCCGCCCTCCGACGCACCGGAACCTGGAGCAGCGACCGGCTGGCCAACCTTCCCGGACCCCACCACTAGCTCTCCCCGCTCGATTTTCCGTCCGGTGTGTACTGCCAGAACGACCTCGCCAGGACCGCGCCGGTCAGGACGAGGACCGCGCAGGTCAGTGCGGTCGCCGACCAGGCCACGGCGAGGGGGAGCGCCGAGGCCATGATCCCGGCGCGGAGGTCGCCGAGGCGGGGACCGCCGGCGACGACGACGGTGTACACGCCTTGTAGCCGGCCGCGCATCCGGTCGGGGACGGCGGTCTGCAGGATCGTCTGCCGGTACACCGCGCTGACGAGGTCGGCCGCGCCGGCGACGATGAGCAGCGTGACCGCGAGCCACAGGGTGGGGGCGAGCCCGGCCAGCGCGACGGCTCCGGCCCAGACCACCACCGCCGCGGTGAGGGCGGCGCCTTGGCGCCGCACCCGCCCGATCCAGCCGCCGGACAGCCCGGCGAGCACCGAGCCGATCGCGATCGCGGAGTAGAGCAGGCCGATTCCGCCGTGCCACCGCGTTTCGGCCGCTTCGGGGAACAGCGCGGTCGGCATGGCCAGCACCATCGCGGCGATGTCGACCAGGAAGGACATCAGCAGGACCTGGCGCCCGGCGAGGAACCGCAGGCCGTCGAGGACCGAGCGCAGGCCGGGGCGGCCGAGGGGCGCCGCCGGAGGCAGGGGCGGGAGCCGGAAGGTGGCGTAGAGCGCGGCGGTGAACAACACCGCGTCGGCGCCGTAGGCGTAGCAGAATCCGTTCGGCAGTCCGAGGAGAACGCCCGCGACGAGCGGACCCAGAACCTGCCCGACCGTCGAGGCGGTGTAGTTCAGCGAGTTGGCCGCGGGCACCAGATCCGGGGTGACGAGGGCCGGGACGATGGCGCCGCGGACCGCGGACGACACCGCGAAACCGCCGGACTGCACAGCGACGAGCGCGAGGATCAGCGGCACCGACCGGAGCCCGGCCACCGCCTGGGCGAACAACGCGAGCGTGACCGTCCAGGTGAGCGCCGAGGAGACCAGGTACAGGCGGCGCCGGTCCACGACGTCGGCGATCGCGCCGCCGTAGAGCCCGAACACCAGGATCGGGACGAGCCCGGCCAGCCCGGCGAGACCGACGTCGAACGACGAATGCGACAGGTCGTAGATCTGCACCGGCACGGCGACTTCGGTCACCACCGTCCCGACCACCGCGGCGCCCTGGCCGAAGAAAGTCCGGCGGAACACGGGATCCGCCAGCGGCCGGACGTCCACGGCGATCCGGCGGAGGCGGTTCTTCGGAGCGCTGGTCGTCATGCGCTCACGTTCGCAGCCACCGCCGGGGCCGCACTTCCGATAATCTGTCGACTTGTGTCAGAAAACCGCCACGAGCACGCGGCCGGGCAGGTCATCGAGCGGCACCGGCACGACGAGCACCAGCTGGTGTACGTCATCCGGGGCGTGCTCGCCGTCCGCACCGACCGCGGCGCGTGGGTCGCCTGCGCCGACCGCGCCGTCTGGATGCCCGCCGGCACCTGGCACGAACACCGCGTCTACGGCGCTTCCGAGGTGCTCACGCTGATGTTCCCGAGCCACGACGCGCCGTTGGACGGCACCGCGCCCGCGGTCATCGCCGTCAGCGCGCTGCTGCGCGAACTCCTCATCGCCGCCACCGAACCCGGCCTCGGTGCCGCCGAAGCAGCCCGGCTCCACCTGGTGCTCCGCGACCGCCTCCGCCGCGCCCAGGACCGGCCGCTGACGCTGCCCGTGGCCCGCGACCCCCGCTTGGCCCACGCGTGCCGGCTCGTCACCGAAGACCTCAGCCGGCCCCGCACGACGGCGTGGCTGGCCCGTCGCACCGGGACCAGCGAGCGCACGCTGTCCCGGCTGTTCCGCGTCGAGTTCGGGACCACCTACCCCCAGTGGCGCACCACCACCCGCGTGTTCCACGCGATGATCCAGCTCGCGGAGGGCGCCAGCGTCACCCGGACCGCGCACCGGTGCGGCTGGGCCACGCCGAGCGCGTTCGTCGAAACGTTCACCCGCACCATGGGGCGGACGCCCGGCTCCTACCGGGCCGGGCAGCCTCGGCGTCCGGAGCCCGGGGACGCTCCGTGAGCTTCACGGCTCGATCACCAGCGCGGCGACGTAGTGCCGGTCGTCGACGCGGTGGGCCGCAACGAGCGTCGTGGTGTAGGTGTACTGGCTCGCGGAGCGGGCGAGTCAGTCGCGGATCTCGCGCTTGCCGCGGTGGGTGCGGCCCTCGTCGGTGACGACGGTCGCGGCAGTGGAGGACGTCGTCGACCAGGAGGATGTGCTGTCGTGGTTCGACCGGGCGATGGCCGAGCTCGATGCCGCGACCGCCGGCCCGCCGCCGCCCGGTCCGCCGGGTGGCCGCTACGCCAACGAGCTGTTCACCGGCGGCCGGGGCGCGGTCCAGGACCAGGTCGGCCCGCGCGACAACCCGGACCCGGCCACCTGGCGAACGGAGATCGGCCGGCCCGTGTTCCGGCTCGCGTCGTCGCCGATCGGATCACCGGCGAACCGACCGAGTCCGTCGCCGCGGCCACCCGGGTGATCAGCCGCTGATCACGCCGATGGCGATGCCGAGCATCGCGGTGTTGTAGATGAACGAGAGCACGCCGTGGGCGAGGACCCGCAGCCGGATCCCGGAGGTGCGTGACTCGACGTCGGAAACCGCGAACGAAGTGCCGACGGTGAAAGAGAAGTACGTGAAGTCGATGAACGTCGGGTGCTCGGCACCGGGGAACACCAACAGCTTCTCGGGCAGGGCGCGGTAGTAGGCCTGCGCGTAGCGGTCGGCGTAACCGAAGTGCAGGATCGC
The DNA here is from genome assembly GCF_002155975.1 of Amycolatopsis kentuckyensis. Taxonomy (GTDB): domain Bacteria; phylum Actinomycetota; class Actinomycetes; order Mycobacteriales; family Pseudonocardiaceae; genus Amycolatopsis; species Amycolatopsis kentuckyensis. The sequence goes on along the minus strand of NZ_MUMI01000390.1, from coordinate 3,754 downwards.
CCACGCCAGCAGCACGGCGGGCACCCCCGCCGTCTTGCCGTACAGCGCCGCATCGGTGCCCTCCTCGGCGAACACCATGGTCAGGCCGGACATGATCCCGATGAAGCTGGTGCACAGGGTGAACAGAGTGCCGCTGCGGCGGCCCAGCGCGCTCTTGACCCACGCGCCCCGGTCGTCGCCGGCCCGCTTGCCGCGACTGAGGCGGATGACGCGGATCGCGAGGTAGACGACGGCGACGAGGTCCCACAACGCGATCCACCTGATGTCTTCCGACAAGAAGATGGGGACGCCCAGCAGGACGAGCGTGCTCTCGATGATCCGGGACAGCACGATGGACGGGCTGAAGCGCATGACTTCCCTCGATCGAAGCGGTGGGGGACGGCCCCCGCGGGCCGCGACCCGCGGGGGCCGGGGGTCAGCTCGCGGCGCGCACGATGAGCCTGACGACCGTGTCCGGGTGGGAAACCGCCACGGAGTGCGAGGCCCCGTCGACGGTCACGGTGGCGCGTGCGCCGGCCCGGTCGGCCATGAACTTCTGCGCCCGCACGGGGATGTTCTTGTCGGCGCCGGCCAGCACGAACCAGGAGGGGATGCTCGCCCAGGAGGGGGCACCGGACGCCTCCGCCAGGGCGGCGTCCAGGATGGGGCGCTGGGTGCTGGCCATGACGGCGGCCTGCCGCGCCGGCACGTCGGCCGCGAACTGCTGCCGGAAGAGCGAGGGCTTGATGTAGAGGTCCTGCGAGCCGTCGGGCAGGGGGACCGGGGCCAGCGTCTCGCCCAGGGTGCTGCCGGGGTACTTCGCGGCGAGCTCGGCCGCGGCTTCACCCTTGGCGGGGGCGAAGGCGGCGACGTACACCAGCGCCTTCACCTTCGGGGAACGTGCCTGCACGTTCGTGATGACGGCACCGCCGTAGGAGTGGCCGACGAGCACCACGGGCCCGTCGATGCCGGCGAGACGCGCGTCGAGGGCTTCGGCGTCGGAGCGGACTCCGCGCAGGGGGTTGGCCACGGCGATCGCGGTGAAGCCGCGCTGCTGCAGCTGCTCGATGACCGGGGTCCAGCTGGAGCCGTCGGCGAAAGCGCCGTGGACGAGGACGATCGTGGGCTTCGGTCCGCCTGCGGGGTGGGCGGCTACCGCGTTCGCCGTGCCGAACCCGCCGACAGTGGCGAGCAGGGCCAGCAGAGCGGTGATGCGTACGGTGACACGGCGCGTGAACTTGGGCATGTCCGGCTCTCAGTCTGCGATGAAGGCGATCAGGGCGGCGTTGACTTCGGCCGCGTGGGTGAGCAGCAGGCCGTGCGGCGCACCGTCGATCTCGACGTAGCGCGCGCCGCGCAGGCGGCGGCGGAACTCGCGCGCGGTGGCGTCGATCGGCAGGATGCGGTCGGCGGTGCCGTGCAGGATCAGCGACGGCACGTCGATGCGCTCCAGGTCGGCCCGGAAGTCCGTCAGCCACGTCGGAACACACGCGTACGCCGCCACGGGCGCCGAGCCGATGGCGGTGACCCAGTTCGCCCGGAGGGCGGCTTCGCTGAGACGGGATCCGAGCGTCTCATCGGTGTTGAAGAAGTCGACGAAGAAGCTCTCGTACCAGGCGTAGCGGTCGGCTTTGGCCTGCTCGGCGATGCCGTCGAACACCGACTGCGGCACGCCCGCGGGGTTGTCGTCGGTCTGCAGCAGGAACGGCGGGAGCCCGCTGAGGAACGCCGCCTTCGCGACCCGCTCCGAGCCGTGGGTACCGAGGTAGCGGGCGACCTCGCCCGAGCCCATCGAGAAGCCGACGAGGACGACGTCACGCAGGTCGAGCTCGGTCAGGACCCGGTCCAGATCACCGGCGAAGGTGTCGTAGTCGTAGCCCGTCATGGTCTGGCTCGACCGGCCGAAGCCCCGGCGGTCGTAGGTGATGACGCGGTGGCCGGCCTCGACCAGCGCCTCGGTCTGCTTCTCCCACGACCGTCCGTCCAGCGGGTAGCCGTGGATCAGGACGACCGGCCGGCCGGAGCCGTGGTCCTCGTAGAAGAGCTCGACGTCGGTCGAGCCCTCGGTGCCGACGGTGATGGTTGCCATGGTTCGCCTTTCCCGCCCGTCCGCGGTGTGCGGATCGGGCATGGCACGAACCTAGGGAGCGAAGAGGGGCGGCCGCGTCCGTCAGACGACGTCTTCGGCGTACGTAATCGTGCCGCCGAGCACCGCCGCGAGCTCGCCGCGGGAGGTCACCCCCAGCTTGGGGAACATCCGCTGGAGGTGGGTGCTCACCGTCCTGGGCGAGACGTACAGCCGCTCGCCGATCTCGCGGTTCGTCAGCCCCTGCGCGGCGAGCTGGGCGACGTGGAGCTCGGTCGAGGTGAGCCGGTCGACGGCGGCCAGGTCCCGGCGAGGGGAGGACGCGCCCGCCGCGCGCAGTTCCTGGCGTGCCCGCTCCGACCAGGCTGTCGCGCCGAGCGCGTCGAAGACCTCGCGCGCGACCTGCAGGACGACGCGGGACTCCGCGGGGCGCCGGTGCCGCCGCAGCCACTCGCCCAGGGCGAGGTGCACCCGCGCCCGCTCGAACGGCCAGTCGACGGGAACGGCGTCGAGGGCCGCCCGGTAGCGCGGCTCGGCGGTGGCCGGCGGGCTGAGCAGGGCGTGGCCGAGGCGCAGCCCGCAGAGCAGGGCGGGGGAGGGCGTCAGCTCGCCGAGCGGGGTCAGCTCGTCCAGGATGTTCCGCGCCGCCTCGGCGGAATCGCTGCGCACGGCCGCCTCGACCAGCTCGGCGACCCCGTAGAAGCGCAGCCACGGGTGGAAAGCCGGGTCGGCCGGGTCGAAGACGCGGCGCAGGTGCCCGAAGGCGTCGCCGTAGCGCCCCTGGCAGAGGGTGGCCTGCCCGCGGGCCATCTGGACGATGGCCAGCGCCGGGCGCGCGCCGCCGGGGAGGGCGGTGCGCTCCGCTTCCGCCGCCCACGCCTCCGCCTGCGGGTCGCCGCAGACGGCGGCGAGCTGGGCGCGGATGGCGTGCACCATCGCGTGCACGAGGGGCTGACCGGTCTCGCGGGCCAGCTCGGCGGCCTCTTCGGCGGCGAGGTGACCGGCGCGCACGTCACCGAGCCGTGCGGAGCTCCCCGCCTGGACGCAGAGGGCGCGGGCCAGCATCGACAGCCGGCCTTGGGCCCGCAGGGCGTCCAGCGACCGCGCGGTCAGCCGGCTCGCCAGTGCGGGCGCACCCACCGTCACCGCGGCACCGCCCAAGAGCTGATCCCCCTCGGGGTCCTCGGAGGAACGGTCCAGCTGTCCGGCCAGTGAGTCGAGGACGGCTCGCCCCCGCTCGACCGGCGCGCAGTACGCCCGCAGGGCCACCAAGTCGGCGTTGTCCGCGTCCACGGGCATCCGGTCGACGGCGGCGGCGACCCGCCGGCGGGCGTCCGGCCCCGGTTCTCCCCAGAAGCAGTGCAGGACCGCGCCCCACAGCATGCGCAGCCCCAGCACGGGTTCGCCGTCGGCGGCGAGCCCGACGGCCAGCTCGGCCAGCTCGGCGGTCGCGGTGCCCTCGCCCTGCGCCGACCCTTCGACCAGCGCGATGCCGACCCAGGCCGCCCGGCCCTGGTCCCGGACCGAGAGGTCCAGCGACCGCGCCTGGGCCAGCAGGTGTGCCGCGACGGCCGGCTGTCCCGACTCCAGGGCGAGTTCGGCCGCGCGCAGCAGCCGGTCCGCGCGGGCGGCCGCGCTCACCGCGCACTCCCCCGCCCGCGCGGACCGGCTGCTGCGCGCGGCCGCACC
>NZ_MUMI01000039.1 GCF_002155975.1 Amycolatopsis kentuckyensis | reverse complement strand
CCTGCGAGTTCGGCGGCCTGCCGGGGCGGCCGCGTGGTCATGTCCCACAGGTACGTGGTACCCGACATGCCTTGGACCGCTGCTGTCCGCCCGTCCTGGCTGCGTGTCACCCCGGCGACCTCGCTCTTCGGTGGCATCGGCAGCGACCCGGCCGCCGCCGGGTGGGCGGAGTCGGAGACGTTCCAGAACTTGACGTTCTTCGCGTCGGCACCGGCGATGAGCGTTTCGCCGGAGAATTCCACCGACGGCATCTCGCCGCGCATGCCGTCCAAGGTGAATCCGGCGAGGTCGACCAGGCGGACCTCGTCGCCCGCGATGACCGCCCACCGGCCGTCCCGGCTGAACGACACCGAATCCACGAGTCCTTCGTTGAACTCCAAGGCGCGGACCTCGCGCGGATGTGCCAGGTCTCCGATGTCCCACAGGCGCGGCGCGTCGCTCCGTGACCAGGTGATCAGCGAGTGCCCGTCCGGGCCGAACACCGCGGCGCTGCCCTCGCCCGGCAGGAGCGTCAGCTCCTTGCGGTGCCGGGGATCGCTGATGTCCCAGAGCCGGATGGTCTCGCCGTTGCCGGTGGCGAGCGTCTTGCCGTCCACGCTGATCGCGACGCTCTTCACCTGGTCGGGATCGGCCACCGGTGCCTCCAGCGGCCGTGGGCCGGCCGGGTCCGAGACGTCCCAGAGCAAGGCGCCACCGGCTGCCGGTGCGACCGCAAGCAGACGGCGGTCGGGACCGAAGACCGGCAGCCCGTTGCCGGGGATCGGCGCGAACTTCACCGGCTTGCGCGGATCGGCGACGTTCCACAACGTGACCTGGTCACCCGCTCCGAACACGCCCGTGTTCCGCGTGGTGAGGATCGAGCCGGTCCAGGTGACTCCCTCGCCGTCGATCGTCGCCACCAGCGCGGCGTGGGCCGGATCGGCGATCGACCACAGCTGGGTTTTCCCGGCCAGCTCGCCAACGGTGGCGAGGAACCTGCCGTCCGGGCTGATGGCGAGGCTGACCACCGCGTCTTCATGGCCGATTTTGGCCAGCTCCCGCGGATGCTCGGGCGACGAGAAATCCCAGAGCCGCGCAGTCTTGTCCTGGCCCCCGGTCGCCAGCAGCCTGCCGTCCGCACTCACCGCCGTGGCGACCACGGGCCTGCCGTGCCCATCCAGGCGTCCGGCGTACGGCGTGGAGAACGCGCTCAGCAGCGAGCCGGCGGTGTCCGCGTTGGCCGCTAGCCGGTAGGCGGCAAGCCGCAACTGGGCCGCCAGCACCGGATCGGTGGACTGCAGTGAATCGGCCCGGCTGACGATGTTCAGCGCGACGGCGACGTTGCGCTGGTCCGCCGCGGTTCGCTGGGCTTTCCAGGCGACCACCGTGGTGGTGGCCGCGACCAGCACCAGAACGCAGAGCACGGCGATGACCTGCCGGGACCGCCGGAGCCGGCGGCGATCCGCCGCCGAGCTCGAATCCAGGAAGGCTCGTTCGACAGGCGTTGCCGCCCGCTCGTTGCCCGTCAGCCAGTCGCGCGCGGCCTGGAGGCGGACGCCGCGGTACAAGGCCTCCTTGTCGCGGCCGAGCCGTTGCCAGTCGAGTGCGGCTTCGGTGAGCTGACGGTGGATGCGCAGCCCTTCGCGGTCTTCGCCGAGCCAGTCCCGCAGTCTCGGCCAGTGCCGGATCAGTGCTTCGTGCGCCAGTTCGACGCCGTGCCGTCCGACGGTCAGCAACCGGGCACGCACGAACCGGTCCAGCACGACGCCACTGGCCGGGCCGAGACTGTCGAGTTCGTTCGGTCGCAGCCTGCGCCTGCTGTCCTCGGTGCTGTCGCCCACCACGACGAGCCGCAGGAACAGGTTCCTGGCCGCTGCCCGCTGCTCCTCGTCGAGCCCGGCGTAGACGTCCTCCGCGCTGCGGGCCAGCGCGTGCTGGATACCGCCGGACTTCTCGTACCCGGCGAGCGTGAGGGCCATCCCGCTGCGGCGCCGCCAGGTCTCCAGCAGCGCGTGCGACACCAGCGGCAGCACGGCGGGTTGCCCAGCGGTGTCGGCGATCAACCTCGACACGAGTGCGGACTCGACGCTGAGGTCCGCGGCGGCGGCGGGCCGCACCACCGCCTGCCTCAGCTCCTCGGTGGTCATCGCACCGACCATGACCTGCGCGTCCTTGAGCGCCGCCACCAGCAGTGGGTACTGGCCGCACCGGCCGTAGAAGTCCGCCCGGATGCCGAGCACCACCCGGATGCGGCTGCCGTCGGCCTGGGCTGCGGACACGAGCGCGGCGATGAACCGTTCCCGCTCGCCCGGGTCCTCACACTGGGTGAAGGTCTCTTCGAACTGGTCGACCACGAAGACCAGGTCGACATCGTCCGGTTCGTTCGCCAACGCCCGCAGGACATGCGTGTGGAGGTGCTCCGGCTCGGCCTCCAGGTCCGCGCGTACCCCTTCCGCCGGCTCGCCGGACAACGCGGACAACGCCGCGGCGCACGCTTCGAACGGATGGGCGCCCGGTACCAGCACCGCCACGGGACGGTGGGCCAGCTTTGCCGCCAAGCCCGCCCGCAACAGCGACGACTTCCCCGTCCCGGACGCACCGAACACGCCGAGAAAACGGCGTTTACCGACCTGTTCGACCAGCTCGGCGACCAGTCCGTCCCGGCCGAAGAACCGTCCCGCGTCCGCGATCTCGAACGCGGCGAGCCCGGCGTAGGGCGCGGTCGCGTCCGTGCCCGTCCGGGGAGTGGCGGACAGTTCCTCGGCGGCTTCACGCCACCGCTGTTCCCATTCCTCGACGTCGCCTTCGCAGGCCCGCACGAACGCCAGTGTCACCGCCAGGCTGGGTAGCCTGCGCCCGCCCGCCGCGTCGGCCAGCACCGACGTCGAGTAGTGCGCGCGGGTACTGAGCTCCCGGTAAGTCGGTTTGCCCGCTTTGTCCCGCAGCTGGCGCAGCCCCGCAGCGAACCGCGTGAGCTTGTCGTCGGTTTCGGCCAGCGGCCGCTCTTGGCGTGGCATCGACTCCCCCACCCCTCCCCAGGTCAGTTGCTCATTGTCTTGACGTTGTTGTCCGGCGTCCAGCCCTCGGCGCCGGACAACCCGCCGGCACTACACCGATGGTTGACACCCACCGCCGAGGGGGCGCTGGGAGTCGGCCAAGCGTCGGCGACAGGAGAATCGCGATGGAATCAAGTCCGCCCGAAGTCCTCGGGCTGGGGCTGGCGCACCCGGCCTCCGCGGAGGTTCGCGCGAGCCCGGACTGCCCGAACAACGGGTTCCAGACAGTCGTGAAAGCGCACCGGTGACAGCCACCAACGGCGTGAGGTGGTTCGCTGTTGCACTGGCGGTGGTCCTCGCACAGCCGGCCGTCGCCGTCTCCCAGACGGTCACGGCCGGAAGTCCCAGCGAGCTGACGAGTACGGTTCGAGCGGTCCGCAAGTTCGAGACACGAGTCCGGGTTCACTGCGCGCCCGTCGTCGGCTCACCGAGCCGTGCTTTCGCCTGTCACGCGATGCCGGCGCCCGCTGTGAGTACCGTCGTCTATCTCGACATGCCCTCCCACCTGGCCACCACGCCGGTCTCTGGCCACACGGCAGGCACCACGCGCTGATCGGATGAGCGCGCCGTCATGAACGGCAACAAGGCGACAACCACCACTGCCCGCCCCGACCACCTCCCATCAAGACCACGTGTCATCACCGGGCTGCCAGCGCGATCGTCGCCCAGACCCTCGGCGAACGGTCTTCACCGGCTTGGCCCGCCACAGCCTGGCCTGCACCCGCCTGGCGATCATCGCGACCACCGAGGCCGGGCACGGCCCACCGCCGGCATCGTGCGGCTGCGCCTCGTCCCCGAAGAGATCGTCGGCGGGCAGTCCCTGCAGCTGCAGCTCGGCGCGATGTCCGCGACGCCGACGCTACCGAGCGCCGGCCGCGCCATGGTCCGCATCCAGGGGCCGCTCGACCCGGACGCGGTCCTGACCGCGGTGCTCGACGGCGGTCGCGGCCCCGGCGAACGGGGCTGGCTGGCCCTGGGGCGAACCACGGCAACCGGCCACCGCAGCACCCGCGCCGACCTGCCGGCGCGCTCATCCTCCTCCTCGGCCTCCAAGCTCGGCGAGTCCGGCACCTGACTGCCGACCATCTCACGCAGAACGGAGACGACACCCACCTAACCGCCGGCCGTCACCCGATGCTGCTGCCGCGGCGCCCTGCTCCAGAACCTGACCTTCCGGCCACCGGCCCCACTGATGATCCCCACCGACCGAACACGCCCCGCTGGTTGTTCCCCGGCAGCGTCCCCGGACAGCCCAGCGACGGACATCACCCGGTCGAGGAGCTTGTCCCAGGTGCCGTCCTTGGTCCACAGCCGCAGCCGTTCATGCGCGGTCTTCCAAGGTCCGTAGCGTTCGGGCAGGTCACACCACGGGGCGCCGGTGCGCAGCTTCCACAAGATCGCGTTGATGACCTAGCGGTGATCACGCCACCGACGCCCACTGCCTTGCCGCGGTGGCAGCAACGGCTCGATCACCGCCCACGCCTTGTCCGTCAGCTCACCGCGGCCAACCACCGAGCACAACTATCAGAGGTCCAGCTCAACCGCTTACAGGACACGCCCTAGCCGGACCGCCCGCCGGGTAGCTGCCCGGCGGGCGGCCCGGTGCCGGGTCAGCAGTCGTTGCCGTGGCTCCAGCCGACTTCGACGTAGACGCGGGAGCCGTCGACGTCGTCTACCCCGCCGCCCCACTTGACGCAGGTGGTGGGCGCGTACAGCGCGCCCGTCCAGACCCGGTTGGTGGCGTCACCGCTCTTGATCAGGCACTTGCCGTCGTTCTTCCGGCACACGAACGTGCTCGCGTTGGTGAGCACGCCGACCGCCACGCGCTTCGTGGTGGCCGCGCAGTTGTAGCCGTTGCCGTAGTACAGCGTCACGACTCCGTAGTTCTCGCCGAAAGGGCTGATGAGGTCCTGGTGGTCGATGAGGGTCCACCCGGCGCCGCCGCAGGTTGTCGTGGGCGCCGAAAGGGCGGTCGAGGCCTGCGCAGCCGGGCTCGCGGCGAGCGCGCAGGTCAGGGCCGCGGCCGCGGCCACGCCCATCGCCATGGTCCGAACCTTCGACATCATGGGTCCCTCCTTGGGTGTGCACGGTGCTGGGCCGGAAAAGGTCTCCGGCCGGGCTTTGTCGGCCCGATCGTGCCGAGGGGTTCGTCAGGAATTCTGTACGCGAAGTTGAATCCCCTGGTCAGCGGCACCCGGACGCAGGAGCGAGCTGGGTACCCTGAAGGGACCGCCGGGGGAAGCGTGGTGAGGGGGCAGCGCGTGGTCACGTCGGTGCGCTTGCTGGGCGAGGTGGCCGTCCTCGTCGACGGATGTCCGGTGGATCTCGGCACACCGAGGCAGCGATGCATCCTCGCAGTGCTGGCGCTCGAAGCGGGCCAGGTGGTGGCTACGGACCGATTGGTCGAACGGGTCTGGGGCGCCGATGTCACGCCGCGGACGCGGACCACCTTGCACGGCTACATCTCCCGGTTGCGGGCGGCACTGGCCGGCGCGCACGGGATCGCACTCCTGCGCCGCTCCGGCGGCTACGTCCTGGTAACCGATCCCCGGCTGTCCACGGTCGACCTGCACCGGTTCCGCGAGCTGCACGCGAAGGCCCGGTCCGACGGACGAAAGGCCCTGACATCGCTCACCGACGCGCTGGAGCTGTGGCAAGGAGAGGCGCTGACCGGACTGGCCGGGGAGTGGGCCGAGGCCGAACGCGAGCGGCTCGAGCGGGAACGGCCGGCCGCCTGGCAGGACCTTGTGGACACCAGGCTCCGGCTGGGGATCGGAGCGGACCTGGTGGCCGAGCTGGCGGCTCGCACCGGAGCGCATCCACTGGACGAACGGCTGGCGGGCCAGTACATGCTGGCGCTGCACCAGGCCGGGCGCACTGCCGACGCGCTGGAGCACTACCGGCGGGTGCGCGTGCGGCTGGTCGAGGAGCTGGGTGCCGATCCCGGCGCCGCGCTGCAGGACCGCCACCGGCAGATCCTGACCGCACGCCCGTCCGGAACCGGCACCTCCCCGCCTGCGGCCTCCGGCTCGGGCGTGCCGCGCGAGCTCCTCGCCGCACCTGCCTCGTTCGTGGGCCGTCAGGAAGAGCTGCACCGGCTGGACGCGGCCATGGACGCGGCGAGGTCAGGCGGCACGCCGATGCTCTCGGCCATCACCGGCGCGGGCGGGCTCGGCAAGACCTGGCTGGCCCGGCGGTGGGCGCACCACCGTCTCGACCGGTTCCCCGACGGCCAGCTGTTCGTCGACCTGCGCGGGTACAGCCCCGACAACCGGCCGATGGCGCCCGCCACCGCGCTTCGCGGGTTCCTCACCGCCTTGGGCGTCGAAGCGGGTTCGATGCCGCCCGAGACGCTTGGCCGGTCCGCGCTGTTCCGCAGCTTGACCGCCGGCCGGCGGATCCTGGTGGTGCTGGACAACGCCGCCGGCACCGACCAGGTCGTGCCGCTCCTGCCCGGCGGTGGGTCGTGCGCCGTCGTCGTGACCAGCCGCAACCAGCTCGCGGGCCTGGTCATCGGGCACGACGCGCTCCGTGTCCCGCTGCACGTGCTCTCCGACGGCGAGGCTCGCGGTCTGCTGGGCGCCCGGCTCGGCACGACCCGGGTCGAGGCCGAGCACACGGCGGTCGACGAGCTGGTCGGCCTGTGCGGCGGCCTGCCGCTTGCGTTGAGCGTGATCGCGGGCCGCGCCGGGACACCACTGTCCGCCGCGGTCTCCGAGCTGCGCGAGTCGGGGCTCGACGGTTTGGCCGACGACGATCCGTCCGCCAGCCTGCCCGCCGTGCTCTCCTGGTCGTACCGCGCGCTGACCGAGGAGCAAGCCACCGCGTTCGGGGTGCTGGCCGGCACGCCCGGCCCGGATACCGGCCTGCCCGCCGCGGCGAACTTGACCGGACTGGCCCCGGCCCGTGCCAAGGCAGTGCTACGGAGCCTGGAACAGGCGTCGCTGCTCGAATATGCGAACGGCCGGTATCGGATGCACGACCTGGTCCGCGCCTACGCCGCGCGGCAGCTCCCCGCCGGCGTGCGGGACACGGCTGTGGGACGGGTGCTCGATTTCTACGCGCACACCGCCCACGCTGCCGGCCTGGCGCTGGACGCCCACCGCGGAACCGCCGGACTCTCCCCGCCCGCGCCCGGCACGCACGTCCACACCTTGCCCGACGCCCCGGCGGCGATGGCCTGGTTCGAGGCCGAGCACGCCACGCTGCTCGCCGCCCGGCACACCGCGGTCCTTCGCGGCGACCACCACACCGTGTGGTGGCTCGCGTTGTCGTCGGATACCTTCCACCAACGGCAAGGCCACCGCCACGACCGCCTCGCCGGGTGGCGGGCCGCCGCGCACGCCGCGGCGCAGCTGTCCTCTCCCACACCCCAGCTCGTCGCCCACCGGTACCTCGGCCGCGCCTGCGTTTCCCTGGCACTGCACGAAGAAGCGATCGACCACCTGCACCACGCCATCGCCCTCGCCGAAGAGCACGACGACCCGTACGAGCTGGGCCACGCCCACCAGTCACTCGCCCAGGCGCTGGAGCTGCGCGATCTCAGCTCAGCACTGGACCACGCCACCCAGGCCCTGCGGCTCTTCCACGACCTCGGGCTGCCGTTGTGCCGAGCCCACGGGCACAACGCTGTGGGGTGGTACACCGCCCGTCTTGGCGACCACGACACCGCCCGCGGCCACTTCGACGCCGCCCTGGCGCTGCACCGGGACCAGCGCAACCCCGCGGGCGAAGCGAACAGCCTCGACCGGCTCGGCTACCTCGAGTACGAAGCCGGCCACCACGAATCGGCCATCCGTAACTTCGGAGAGGCGCTTGCGCTGCGCCGCGCCCTCGGCAACGTCTCCGAGTCCGCCGCCACGCTCGACCACCTCGGTCCGCCGCACCTCGCACTCGGCCGGCACGACGAAGCCCGCGCAGTGTGGCAAGAGGCCCAGCAGCTGTACCGGCGACAAGGACGCGAAGAGGAGGTCGAACTAATACAGCGTCACCTCGGCGATATGGGCACATGTTGACAGCGGCAGAGGAAGGAAGCCGGGCAATACGGGAATGACGCGTTCGCGCGGGGAGCCGGCATCCAACCGACACAGACAACGCGACTCGCTCACAAGGGCCCGTGCCGAGCGGACCGTTCACGTCGGGCTTGTAGGGTCGCATCCATGCTTCCAAGTTCTCGACCGGGTTGCTCGAAGGATGGGGTCGACCGCTGTTGACCAGGCGCAACAACAGGTTCTGGCGCGTGGTTCCGTCGCTGCTGGTCTTCACGCTCGTCGGCGCATCGGCGATCGCCGCCTACGTTCTGTACCGCGGGGGCGTTCCAGGCTCACCTGTCGGCCCGCCAAGCCTCGCCCAAGTTCCTTCGGAAGTGAAGGTATTCCTGCCCGATGGAATGCACTCCTGGGTAACAACTCACGCCACGCCCTTCGTCGGGTCGAGTAGCGCCGAAATCGATCTCCTCCTGGAGGTGTGGGGAGCCGATCGACCTGAAGAAGCACTGGTTGTGGTCGAAGCGTCCGGAAGTGCTAGGGCCTCGCATCTGGTCCCGCGGCAGTTCCGGAGCTTCCAGCACGGCTTGCAAGACGCTCCTGTCGTGCGCGGCTCCGCGACCAACGACGAAGCCACTGTCTCTGTGGTTCAACTGCCGTCCGTCAACGCCTCGAAGAAGTACTTTCGAGGCGAGATCGCGCTGGAGCGGCTCGAATATCCGCTCTGGGTTCGAGACAATGCTCGCATCATCGTGCAGACCCCGCTGCTCAGTCCGATGAGGCCGTGCCCGTTCCTGAAAGGAGCTTCCGCCGCAGAGGTGGCGGCCAATGATCTGACGGGGTGGGAAGCACGGAAGACCGAGTGTTCCGAGGTCCCCGACAAGCAGATCATCCGGTTCCAGCTGCTTCACAACGATGCGGCGGATCTGAAGCTCGACTTCGTCAGCTCTCCGCCGGCGACAACCAACCCGGTGTCCTGGAGCGCCGACAAAGCACTGAACGTGCGGGCGAACCTCACGTCGATCACGGGGGAAGCCAACGCCCAACGGGCTCTCTTCCTGGCCGGCGCGCTGGCCGGTCTCTCCGGCGGTTTGGTCCCCTTCCTGTTCGAGATGCTGTCTCGGGCGTTTGCCAGGAGCCGGGAGCCGGAAAGCTCGCCTGGCGACCACTCCGGGCCGCAAGAACAACCAGCTCATGCCGCTGCCGGCGAGCCGGAATCCGCCAGTGCGCCTGGACGTCCGATCGAGCGGGATGGCAGCTCAGCCGGCGTCGTGCTCCTGTTGGTCATCCTGTCCGCGGCGATAGCATTCGTTCGCAGGAGGCGTTCATCAGGGCGCAACGGCCCGAAATAGATGGAGGCGGGCCGGTGGTGATGAGGCAGTCCAGCGGCCGGGCATATGGCGTTCGAACGTTCCCCGCCCCCTGAGATCGCTGGGGCGACGATGGCGCCGCTGACCAACCCCAGCTCCAGGTCGCTGATCAGGGCCAGTGGCGCGAACCGGCACCACCACCACCGCGACACCCCAGGTTAGCCACCCCCGCCAGACTCCTGACCACCGCGAATCCCACCGGAGGCCCACCTAGGCCACCGACGCACACCGGTCCGTGACGTGCCGTTAGTGCGGCTCCACGCTGCGGTCCTGCACTCGGGTGAGCGTGTCGACGACGGGCCCGTCGATCGCGGGCGACACCACCGGCCGAGGTCGGTCTCACCCCACCTGATCCCGGGCCCGTCCCGGTCGTGCGGGACTACGCCGGGTTCTCCGCGACGGCGAGGTAGTCCGTGTAGATCTGCGGCGAGCCCGAGAACGAGGCCAGCTGCTTCCACTCCTCGTACATCTGCTTGGTGTCGCGGTGGGCGGCCGCGAACTCCGCGGCCTCGCCGGTGGCGATGTCGGGCTCGGGGTAGAAGACGTCCAGCGCGTCCAGGCTCGCGATCTCCATCATCATCACGTACTGGTCGAGGCGGTTGCCCCGCTCGCCCTTGAGCACGTGGAACCGCCAGTCCGGGTAGTCGTCGATCCGGTGGTGGTTCTCGGCGATGAAGCGGTCGAACATCTCCTCGGTCACACCGGCGCGCAATGCCAGGTTGTGGATCCCGATGACCCGGGCGACGGGCTCCTCCCCCGGGCGGTCGCGGTAGCGGGGGCCGGGCGTGACCGTGCTCCGCGGATTGTCGGCCAGCAGCCGGTAGTCGGTGAACAACGTCGGCAGCTCACCGAACGTGCCCAGCCGCCGCCACCGCGCCAGCACCGCCTCCGCCTCGGGGTGCCGCGCCCAGAACTCCCGGGCCGGCTCGGTCTGCTCACCCCGGGCCGTGACGTAGCGGTCGCGCTGCTCGGCGCTCTCGATCTCGTACAACATCAGGTACTGCCCGGTCCGCTCTCCGCGCAACCCGCGCAGCAGAGTCCACCGCCACCCCGGGTACAAGGGCAGGTGAACGCCTTCACCACGCACGAAGGTCTCGAACTCCTCCGGCGTGACACCAGCCTCCGTGTCGATGGCGATGTACTGGAAGGTGAACACCGACGAGCGTCCCATTGCGCGTCCAATCCTCGGGCCGGGAACGGGATCGCGCGTCCGGCAGGCACGACTCCCCGCACCACATCCTGCCCGTTCGAGATCAACGGGGCCGCGAGCCCTCCCCGCTGGACGCGATCCGACGGGTCCCACCGTCTGTGACGATCAACCAGCGTCAGCGCTACCAGGAACAACGTGGTGCGGTGGTGCATAGGGCGTTATACAGCCAGCTGGCTCTCCCGGCCCTCGGCGCCCTCACCGGCCAGCGCGCCGATGTGCCACCCGGAAGCCGGTCAGCAGGGCGTCCTCGCCCTCTCGCCGAGAGCGGCTTTGGTGAGCGTCGCCGCAGTGTGGACCACACTGCGGACGGCTTCTTCGGGCGGCAGGCGATGGAGATCGGTGAGCCCGAACAGCGCCTCGGCACTCATGACGACTGCGAGATCCCGCTTCAGCTGAGCCAATCCGGACGCGTCGAGGTCGCTCAGGTCGGCCGGCGGCGCGAGAGCCTCGTTGATGAGACCGAAGCGCAGGCCAGGACGCCCGGCGGTGTCGGCGGGCCGGGTGATGGTCGCCGCGATCATCGCGCGGACCGCGCTCTCGTGCGTCAGCACGTGACGCAGCAAGTGTTCCGTCGCGGCCGCGACGCGAGCGACGGGATCGGCGGAGTCCGCGAGCGGAGCCAGCGCCTCCGCCGGGTCGAACAGCGTCCCCGCGACAGCTTCGCGCAGCAGGCTCGCCAGGTCCGGGAAGTAGCGGTAGGCCGTCGCCTCGGACACCTCCGCCGCTTTCGCGACCTCGGGCATCGTCACCGAGCGGCCGCCCCGGACGAGCTCGGTGGCGGCCGCCACGATCGCGTTGCGCGTCCGCCGCTTTTGGTTGACCCGTCCGCCGTCCACCTTCGCCACCTCTCGTAGTTGAGCTGACTCTCATCATAAGAGTCCACTTGCACGAAGGCTAGATGAGGGTCTACCTTCCTCATGAAAGTTAACTCTCATGAATGGTGGAACATGACACGCATCGCGATCGTCGGCCCCGAGGACGGCGAGCTCACCCTCACCGGCCCGATCCAGCTGCGGATCCTCGAGGACGGCAGCACCACCGGCCACCGGCTGGGCCTGGGCGAGATCGTCGTCGCCCCGCACACGGCCGGCCCGCCCCAGCACCGGCACGCCCAGCACGACGAGGGCTTCTACGTCGTCCGTGGCACGGCCCGCTTCACCGTGGGCGAGGAAACCCACGACGCCCCCGCCGGAACCCTCGTCATGGTGCCGCCGGGCGCGCCGCACACCTTCGCCAACCCGGGCGACGAACCCGCGGTCATCCTCAACACCTTCACGCCGGACCTGTACGTCCAGTACTTCCGCGACCTTCGCGCGTTCGCCGAGAAGGCGGGGCGGCCCGCGCAGGGCGCCGAGATCACCGAAATCATGGCCCGCTACCACACCGAACCGGCCACCACGTACGCCGGCGAGACGCCGGTGGCCGAGCCGGAAACCACGGACGTCCGCCTCGACGACGTGGTGCTGCGGGTGGAGGACCGCGGCGCCGGGCGGCCGGTCCTGTTGTTGCACGGCGGAGCGGGCCCGGCGTCGGTCGCCGGCCTGGCCGCCGTGCTCGCCGCGCGCGGGGCGAGGGTGCTCACGCCGGTCATCCCCGGCTTCGACGGCACCCCGGCCGCCGACACCGATGTGCCGGGTCTCGCCCGGATTTTCCGCCGGCTGCTCGAGGAGCTCGGCCTGCCCGACGTCCTCGTCGCCGGAAACTCGGTCGGGGGATGGATCGCGGCGCAGATGGGCGTCGACGAGCAGGCGGCCCGCGACGCCGGCGAAGCGCGCCGCGTCGGCCGGCTCGTGCTGCTGGACCCCGTCGGGATCACCGTCGACGGCCACCCGATCATGGACCTCTCGACGGTGCCGCCGGACAAGCTGGCCGACTTCGTCTTCCACGCCCCCGACCGCTTCCGGATGGACCCCGCCCTGCTGCCGCCGGAGCGCCTCGCCGCGATGCAGGGCAACGCCGCGGCCCTGACCCGCTACGCCGGCGACCCGTACATGCACGATCCCGCGCTGCGTGCCCGGCTCGAATCGGTGCGCTTGCCCGTGCGGGTCGTCTGGGGCGAAAGCGACGGAATCGCCGACCTGTCCTACGGCCGCGCGTACGCGGCGGCCTTCGCCGGGGAAAACGACGAAGGCGCCGAGTTCACGGTGGTCCGCGAGGCGGGCCACCAGCCACAGCTCGAGCAGCCGGACCGGATCGCCGGCCTCGTCCTCGGTTCCCTGGCCTGAGCGGAGCGAACATGGTCATCTCCCCTCCGCGTCCCCGCCCGGCCGCCGCACCGATGAGCCCGGCGCGGCTGCGCGCGGCGTTCGCCGTGCTGCTGCTCGGCATGCTGCTCGCGATGCTCGACAACACCGTCGTCGGTACCGCGATGCCCACGATCGTCGCCCAGCTCGGCGGCCTCGACCGGCTGTCCTGGGTCGTCACCGCCTACACCCTGACCACGGCCGCGTCCACCCCGATCTGGGGCAAGCTCGGCGACCTCTACGGCCGCAAACGCGTGCACCTGAGCGCGATCGCCCTCTTCACCGTCGCCTCCGTGGCATGCGGGTTCGCCCAGGACATGACGCAGCTGATCGCGTTCCGCGCGGTCCAGGGCCTCGGCGGCGGCGGGCTCGCCGTCGGGGCACTGTCCCTGATCGGCGTCCTGGTGCCGTTGCGCGACCGCGGCCGCTACCAGGGCCTGACGGCCGGTGTCATGGCCGCCGGCCAGATCGGCGGCCCGCTCTTCGGCGGCGTCGTCACGAGCCTGCTGGGCTGGCGCTGGAACTTCTACCTCAACCTCCCGCTCGGTCTGGTGGTCTTCGCCGCCACCGCGTTCGTTCTCGTGGTACCGCCGACACCGCGACGCCGGGCACACCTGGACGTCGGCGGCGCGCTGCTGCTCACGACCGCCATCACCGGCCTGCTCCTGCTCACCACCGGCACGGGCTTCGCGGCCGTTCTGGCGCCGGTCACCGTGGTGGCTTTCGGCGCTTTCGTGTGGGTGGAACGGCGAAGCCGCGAGCCCGTCCTGCCGCTGACCTTGTTCGCCCAGCGGAACATCCGGCTGACCACCGTCATCATCTTCGTGGTCGGCGTCATCAGCTTCGGCACGATCACCTTCGTGCCGCTGTTCCAGCAGGCCGTGCAGGGCGCGTCGGCCTCCGCTTCCGGAACGCTGCTGCTCCCGATGACCCTCGCCGTCGTGGTCGCGTCCCAGGTCGCCGGACGAGTGAGCAGCCGGACCGGCCGCTACCGGATCTTCCCCGTCATCGGCGCCGCCGGCATGGCCGCGGGGTGCGCGGTGCTCGCCACCGTCCACGCCGGCACGCCGGTCTGGCTCACCAGCGCCGCGCTCGTGCTCATCGGCGCCGGGCTCGGCCTGAGCACGCAGATGATGACGTTGATCGCCCAGAACACGGTCCCGGCCGAAGAGATCGGCGTGGCGACGGCGAACACGACCATGTTCCGGACCATCGGCGGCGCCGTCGGCACCTCGGTGTTCGGCGCGCTGCTGACCGGCGGCACGCTGGTGACGGGCATGTCGCGCATCTTCACCGTCGCCGCCGTGGTGGCGACGGTGGCTGCCGTCGCGGCCTGGCGCATCCGGGAAACACCCTTGCGCAGCACCGCTGCCGTGGGGCTGGAGGCCGGAAGGTGAGAGGGTCTCGCGTGGCGGTGCCAGGTTCCGATGCTGCGGCTGCTCGGACCGCGGCCGCGCGTCGCCAGGGACGACGCGGGCGGCAGGCAGCGGATGAGGATCGGCTGGCGGGTGTCGAGTTCGCCGACGAGCGCAGCTGGTTTCGCGCGTCGTTGATCATTTCGTCCTGAAACCGGTGCGGCCGCCGGACCATTGCGCCGGTCGGCACGACTCGACCGTCCTCGCCCGGCGCCGCGCGGTGCCCGCCGGTGAGGGGCAGCGGTTGGCTCCGGAGGCGGGTAGCTGCAAGTCGTGGGCCGGCGCCAAGCTCAGGATCGCCGCGAGCCGCTTCAGCAACTCACCACTTCGTCGGTGCGGCCGCGCCGGCGAGCACGGCCGACGACGTCATTTCTTCCTCCGATGTGGCTCGATACGTATTTTCCCCGACGCGGGGACGCGAACGCGATCGCTATACCTGGGCCTCCCGCACTCAGCGGGAGGATTCCCCGAGAGGACGTTCGCAATGCTGCGGAAACCACGATGGACGCCACGAGTTGCCGGCGCCCTGACCGCTGTTCTCCTGGCCGCTTCCGGCGCGGGGCAGGCGTCGGCGTCACCGAACCTCAGCGGAGACAGCTCGTTCGGGCGGGGCCCTGCCCCGACCACCGCGTCGGTCACGGCAGAACGCGGCCCATTCACGATCGCCACCGAGCGGGTCGGCCCCGGCCAAGGGTTCGGTGGCGGGACGATCTCCTTCCCGACGGACACCAGCCAAGGCACGTTCGGCGCCGTCGCGGTCGCGCCGGGGTTCCTCGAGTCCGAAGCCGCGATCGCCTGGTATGGCCCGCGCCTCGCCTCGCAGGGCTTCGTCGTCATCACGATCTCCACGAACAGTGTGCAGGACACGCCGGACGCCCGATCCGAGCAGCTGCTCGCGGCGCTGCGCTACGTCACGGATTCGAGTCAGGCCAAGGGCCGGGTGGACCGGAACCGCCTGGCGGTGATGGGGCATTCGATGGGCGGGGGCGGTGCCCTGATCGCCGCCCGGAAGGCCCCCACGCTCAAGGCCGCGATCCCGCTGACCGGCTGGAGCCCGAACACGACGTTCTCCGATGTCCGGGTGCCGGCTTTCGTCGTGAGCGCCCAGTACGACCTCATCGCCCCGGACGGGACATTCTCGCGGCCGTTCTACCAGAGCTTGCCATCCTCTTCGAACAAGGCGTACCTGCTGCTCGCCGGCGTCGGGCACATGGCGCCGACCAAGCCGAACCCGACGATCGCGGAGTACAGTATCTCCTGGCTGAAGCGTTTCGTCGACGAGGACACCCGGTACGAGCAGTTCCTCTGCCCGCTGCCCGCGCGTGACCCGGCCATCGCGGCGTACCGGGGCACCTGTCCGCTGCACTGATCACCGCGAGCCGGATCCGGGTCCTCTCCGGGTGCCGAGCTGCTCGTTGACCCAGATGGCGACCTGGGTCCGGTTCGCGAAGTCCAGTTTGTTCAAGATGTGCTGAAGGTGGGTTTCCGCGGTCCGCTGAGCGATGACCAGGCGGACGGCGATCTCGCGGTTGCTCAACCCGGTCGCGACCAACCTGGCGATCTCCGACTCGCGCCGGGTCAGGGGCGGCAGCACCGCGTCATCGGCAAGTTCCTCGCGCCCCGCCGACACCGGGGTGGCCAGGATGTCGTGCGGATTTCGCCTGCGCCCCTCGGCGAACACCTTCTCGAACCGCTCTTCGCCCAGCGCACAGCGCGTAGCCGCAAGCAGCTCCCGATGGGCCAGCGACACGGCGACGTCCGGCTCCGCGCCGCACCGATCCCACAACGTCGCCGCCGTGCCGAACAAGCTCGCCGCGCCCAGCCAGTCTTCGCGCTTGGCCGACGCCCACGCCAACCCATCCACCCGGTACGCGGCCGACAGCACGTCCGGCCCTCGCAGATCGATCTCCAGTGCGTCCCGCATCGCCCGCTCGCCGACATCGAGGTCACCGCCGAAGCAGATCTCGACCGTGCCCAGCCCGAACAGGGCCATGGACCGGTACCACTCGTCCATCGCCGACTCGCACAGCCGCAGCATCTCCGCCAGCAGGCGCCGGGCGCCGGCGAGGTCGCCGCGGAACGCCGTGGCCACCGCCGCGATGAACATCGGATGCAGCTGCTGGCGGACGGCTCCCCGCTCGCCGAAAATCCGCACGGCTTCGGCGGCGTTCTCCAGCGCGTGCGGCTCGACCGCCAGCATCGCCACGAAGGCCCGCGCGTGGCAGATGGCGGGCCTCGCCTCGTCGTCGCCGAGGGCTTCGGCGAGCTTCAGCCGTTGCCCGGCCCCGTCCAGATCCGCGTGCAGGGCGGCACAGAGAGCCGCACGCGCCTGCGCCGTCGCCCGGCCGGGGGCGTCGTCGGCGGCGACGGCGAGCGCGCGGTCGAGCCACTCCCGGATCTCCCCCGCGGCGCCCCTGGCCAGCCAATACTCGATCACCCCGCTGGCCATCCGCAGCGCGACCACGGCCTCGCCGGGGCTCCGCAGGGACCACGCCAGCGCCGCGCGGAGGTCGGCGTGCTGTTCGGACAAGCGGGCGAACCACTCCTCGCGCCGCGGGCCGAACCAGCCGGCGTCGGCCTGCTCGAGCGACCGTGCGTTGTGGTCACGATGCCGCCGGGCCACCACGTCGGCGGTCCCGATGGCGGCCAGCCGTTCCTGACCGAACTCCCGCAACGCCTCCGGCATCCGGTACCGAACGCCGGTCGTTCCTTCGACCCGCAGCAGCACCGACTTGTCGACCAAGCCGTCCACGGCGTCCAGGACCGCGAAGCCGTCGAGGCCCGAGACCGCGCAAACGTCCTCGGCCGCGGAGAGGTCGAACGCACCCGCGAACACCGAGCAGCACTCCCAGGCCGCGCGCTCGACGTCCGTGCACAGCGAATGACTCCACTCGATGGTGGCCCGCAAGCTGCGGTGCCGCTCGGGCAGGGACCGCGCGCCGGTGGTCAGCAGCGCGAGGCTGTTTCCCATCCGTTCGGCGATCTGGCCGGGCGAGAGCGCCCGGATGCGTGCCGCGGCCAGCTCGACCGCCAGCGGCAGGCCCTCCACCTGCCGGCACAACCGCACCACCGCCGCCACGTCGTCCTCGGTGAGCTGGAACGAGGCCAGCACCTCCGCCGCCCGGTCGGTGAAGAGCCGCACCGCGTCGTAGGCGATCGCGTCGTCGACCGTCAAGACGGTCTCCGGAGGGACGGCCAGGGGCGCGAGCGGCACGATCCGCTCTCCCGCGACCCCCAGCGAACACCGGCTGGTGGCCAGGACTCCCAGGTCCGGGCACGCTCGCAGCAAGTCGTCGACCAGCTCGGCGCAGTCGGCGACGAGGTGCTCGCAGTTGTCCAGCAGCACGAGCACCCGCTGGTCGCGCAGATGGGCCCGCAGGGTGTCCCGGGCGGTCCGGCCCGCCGTGTCGTGCAGGCCGAGGCAGTCGGCGAGCGTACGGGTGACCATCGTGCCGTCGCGCAACCCGGCGAGACCGGCCACGACCACACCGCCGGGGTACGCCCGGGTCACCGAGCTGGCGACGCGGCCGGCGAGCCGGGTCTTGCCCACTCCACCCGGGCCGGTCAGCGTGACCAGGCGGGCTTCGCCGAGCAGACGCCGCACTCGGGCCTCGTCCTCGGCGCGGCCCACGTAACTCGTCAGGTCTCGTCGAGTTCTCAAGCCACCGTCATCCCTCACCCGCCCTGCCTCCGGCCCCATCCTGATCGGTCCCGGCTCCCGTGTCCATCTGGCCCAATGCCCGTTGCGCCGATCAGGCCCTGACCGTACGTAGGACGAATACGTCTTTTCATCGACGCGGCCGGCGGCGCACCCGGTCCACACTCGGCGCTCCAGCGACGCCCGCCCGCACCGGAGGTCGACGATGACCATCCCCCCGTCCTTGCCCGATGGCGCCGAGGCAGCAATCGCGCGCACGGTCGTCGCCGGTATCCGGCACGCCGTCCCCGAGCACGCCGCGCTGTTCGACGCGAGCGCCACGGAGTTCGTGGCCGCGCTGCTCGGCGGCGCCCGGCCGGCCGTGATCGGGATCGACGCGGGCGCGGACGCCTTCCGCCGTGCCGGCGCCGCGGCGGGTAGCGACTTCGACCGGCTTTCCCGCGCCTACCAGGCCGGCGGCCGGTGCGCGCTCCCGATCATGGCCGAGCTCGGGCGCCGGGCGCACGCGGGTGTCGTCGCCACCGGGGTGGAAGCCCTGCTCCACTGCGTCGACATCCTCATCCGCCTGTCCGCCGCAGCCGCCCGGGCCGCACGCACGCCATCCGCCGCCGACCTGCGCCGTGACCTGCTGCGCGAACTGCTGGCCGGCCGGCCGTGGACCGACCTGGCCACCCGCGCCAAGTGGAGCCCACCCGAGCGCGTCGTAGCCGTCGTCATGGCAGCCGGCGCACGCATCACACCGTTCGACGACGGAATCCTCGCCGACCTCACCGCCGAACAGCCCTACCTGCTGCTCCCGGCCGACGCCGACCTCGCCCCGCACCTGGGCCACGGTCCCGCCGCCACCGGCCCAGCCGTCCCGACGACCGAAGCGGCCACGTCCCTGCGCTGGGCGCGACGGACGTGGCAGCTGCGCAGCCGCGGCATCCTCCCCCCGGACGGCCTCCTCCGCTGGCCCGACCACCTCATCACCCACTGGCTGACCGCCGACGAGCTGCTGACCGGCGCCCTCGCCGCACACAGCCTCAAACCCCTGTCCGCACTACCCGAAAACCGACGCCGCACGCTCGCCGAAACCCTCCACGCGGTCCTCGACGCCCGCGGCGGCGCCCCCGAAATCGCGGCCCGGCTCGGCATCCACCCGCAAACCGCGCGCAACCGCCTCCACCGCCTCCGCACCCTCTTCGGCACCCGCCTCGACAACCCCCACGAACGGCTCAACCTGCGCATCGCCTTGCGCGCCGAGCGGCTCCTCCACGACCAGGCAGGCCCCGCCGCGCGAACAGCCTGATCAGCAAGGACCGCCGGCTGCGTGCGGCCGGACGCGGAGCACATTTACGCCGTGCGCCACCGGGCCCGGACGACAGCGAACGACTCGTGTTCCTGGCGCCCGAGCCCCGGCCCCGGTCGCTCGAGCTGCTCGCCCGGTGAACTCGAGCGACGCCGGCACGCCGGACTCGGGAAAAGCGCGAAGCGGCCGTGATCAGAGCGCCGACACACGTGATTGAAGGGTCATCACGCGTGATGGGAGGGTCGACACGAGCCCGGTCGCGGTGTCACGTCGGGTGGCACAGCCGCGAAGCCGGCGACGCAGGCCAGCCGATCTCATGGAGCGCTGCGGCCGGTCCGGTAGCCTGAGGTCCGCGTTCACGAAGTGAACAGCTGTACCAGACTTCCGGCGGAGGCCCCCGTGACCAAACCGACGCGGTCCCCGGACGCCCGCGCGGACCAGGCCGACATCCAGGCGGTGAGCCGGGTCAGCCAGATCCTGTCGCTGTTCGAACCGGCCACCCCCGAGGTGACGGCCGGCGAGGTCGCCGAGCGGCTCGGGCTCAACCGCACCACCGCCTACCGGTACTGCACGTCACTCGTCGCGGCCGGGCTCCTGGAACGCAGCGCCGACGGCGGCTACCTGCCCGGTGCGCTGCTGCTGCAGCTCGGCGCGTTCGCCATCGGGCACCGCCGCGTGGTCAACCTGGCGCCGCGGCACATGCAGGCGCTCTCACGCGCCACGCAGACCAGCGTCGTGCTGAGCCTGTGGGGGCTCACCGGACCGGTGGTCTCGCGGGTGGAGGAGAACCCGTCGACGATCGTCATCGTGTCCGTGCGCGTCGGCAGCCACCTGCCGCTGGACACCGCGCAGAGCAAGGTGTTCCTCGCCTACCACGCCGACCAGCTGTCGATGGAACGGCTGATCGGCAACCTCTCCGGCACCGCGCGTGACGAGCTGCGCGCGGACGTCGACCGGGTGCGCGAAGTCGGCCACTGCTCCGCGATGAGCACGCCCGGCATCGTCGCGGTGGCGGCGCCGGTGTTCGACGAGTACGGCATCTGCGCGACGATCGCGATCGTCGGCCCGGACAACACCCTGTCGATGGGCGACGACACGCCCGAGCTGCGGGTCGTGGTCGACACCGCGCGGGAGCTCACCCAGGAGCTCGGCGGCCACTACCGGCCCGACGACCTCCAGCGGGCGGTGTAGGGCAGCCGGCCTCTCCGGTCCATTCAGGACAGGGCGGGGATGGTGCTGTCGTCGGCCATGTCGACGTCCTTGGTCTCCGGGCCGAGGAACCCGCCGAGGCTCACCAACAGCCCGGCCAGGACGATCAGGACCGCCGGCGCCAGGTGCGCCGGCATGACGCCGTCGAACCGCTGCAGGTAGAACTGGTAGAAGGCGGGCGCGATCAGGGCGAGGCTGTAGCCGACGCCGTAGCCGGTGGAGCGGATGCTCGCCGGGAACCGCTCGGTCAGGTACGCCGCGATCGGGCCGAACGTGCCGACGGTGAACACGCCGATCAGCACACCGAAGCCGAGCGCCGCACCGACGCCGCCGTTCGAAGCCATCAGGAGCGTGTAGGAGCCCGCGCCGATCACGACCATCGAGAGGCCGTAGCCGATGTAGAACCGCCGCCGTCCGATGCGCTGTGACAGCACGCCGAAGACCGGGTAGGACAGCGCGGCGGCCGCGTTGATGACGAGCATCGTCATCGTAACCTCTTTGCTCGAGAGGTCCAGGTGCGCCTTCAGCTGGGCGGGGGTCACGGCGGCTTCCATGTTGGTCGCCAGCCACGTGCCGGTCATCAGCACGAACACCTGGCCCAGCGCCCGCGGGTACTTCTTGACCAGCCGGACGATCGGCAGCTTGTGCTTCTCGCCGGTCAGCTGGGCCGGGGGCTCGTGGACCTGCTTGAGGTAGTAGCGGAACAGCACCGCCGCCAGCAGCGCGCCGACGACGAACGGGATCCGCCAGCCCCACTGCACGTAGGCGCTGTGCAGCCCGGCGGAGGGCAGCAGCTGCAGCATCAGCAGGGTGATCGCGGCGATGACCGCGTATGCGGCGGGCGAGGTCGAGGTGATGATCGAGGCGTAGAGCCCCCGTTTGTGCTTCGGGCTCCATTCCATCGCCAGCGGCACCGCGGTCGTGTACTCGCCGCCGAGGAAGATCCCGTCGACGAACCGCAGCGCGATCAGGGTGCCGACCGACCACATGCCGATCGTCTCGTGCCCGGGCAGGCACGCGGTCAGCAGCGTGATGGTGCCGAAGCCGCCGACGGCGACCAGTGTGGAGCGCTTGCGCCCGACGGTGTCGGCGAAGTGGCCGAAGATGATCGCGCCGAGCGGGCGGCCGATCAGCGTCGAGGCGAACACCAGGGAGGCGAGTACCGCGGTCGTGCTCGCGCTGAGGTTCGCCGCCTGGAAGTACGCCGTCGCCGGCGCCAGCACGACGATCGGCAGGTAGATGTCGAACTGGTCGACGAAGTAGGCGAGCGTCCCGCCGCGGACCGCGGCACGCACCTTGGACATGTCCGGGCCGTGCGGGACGCCGGGACGGGCGGCTGCCTCCGCGGCGCTGGGCGGTGTGGACATCAGCGTCCTCCCTTGCTCCGAACTCGATGTTCACGAAGTGAACAGCAGACACTCTAAATACGCGTTCTCGGTTACACAAGAGCGGTCACAGGGTTGACAGGCGGTCTTATAGTGAACTTGGACTTCAAAATGCGAACCGAAAGGCCGTTCATGAGCCCGCGCCCCGCCATCGCCGCCGTCCTGGACGGCCTGGTCGACATGCACGTCCACTCCGGCCCCAGCCCGTTCCCCCGGCGCTTCGACCACGTCGAGGCCGCGCAGGACGGCGCGCGCATCGGGATGCGCGCCATGGTCGCGAAGTCCCACCACCACAACACTCAGATGGACATCCTCGCGATGAAGGACCGGTTGGCCGGCGTCGAAGCGCAGGCCTTCGGCGGCATCGCGCTGAACAGCACGGTCGGCGGCCTCAACGTGCACGCCGTGCGGATGACCCTGCGGATGGGCGGCAAGGTCGTCTGGTTCCCGACCATCTCCTCCGGCCGGCACCTCGACTGCCACCCCGAGGACGGCGCCTTCCCGACCACCACCGTCCCGCTGACGCTGGAGCGCATCGACATCGTCGACGACGCGGGCGCGCTCAAGCCCGAGGCGCTCGAGATCCTCGACGAGATCGAGGAGCAGCAGGCCGTGCTCAACGGCGGCCACATGTACCCCGAGTACATCAAGACGCTGTTCCAGGAGGCCCACGAACGCGGGATGAAGCGGATGGTCGTCAGCCACCCCGACTTCGTGATCGGCGCCGACCCGGCGCTGTGCCGCGAGCTGATCGCCCTCGGCGCGTTCGTCGAGCACGAGGTCGGCATGTACGACCCCGAGGGTACGCAGAAGTGGGATCCGAAGAACCTGCTGACCTGGATCGAGGCGCTCGGGCCGGAGCACACCGTGCTGGCGTCGGACTTCGGCCAGAAGGCCAACCCGAAGCCGGTCGACGCGTGGCTGCGGGTGGGCGAAGCGCTGCTCGACCTCGGCCTGCCGGAGAAGGACCTGCGGCGGATGGTCCGCGACAACCCGACGTACCTGTTGAACCTCGACGCCTGAAAGGACCCGCTCGTGTACGAAAAGGACGATCCCCGCTCGGGCCTGGCCACCGCGGCCCGGCCCGACAGCGGCGCCGCGATCGCGGCCGCGCAGTACCTCGACCTGTGGGAAACCCCGGTCGTGCGGGCGCAGAACGTCATCCTGATCCACACCGACGCCCGTGACGGCGACGACCTCGACAACGGCACCCTCGAGGGCGAGCTGGCGATCGTCGTCACCGACGCCTCCCCCGCGTTCACCGTGCTCACCGCCGACGGAGCCACCAAAGTGGACTCGCCGGGGCTCGTCGTCGTCCCGCCCGGTGCGTCGCGGATCGGCGTGCACGGCGACGGCCCGCTGGTCCGGCTGGTCGAAGCCACCGAACCCGCGTGGCGGGATCGCGTCGCCAACGCCGCCGCCTACGCCCAGGACCACCCGCGCGTCACGCTGCTGGAGCGCTGGCCGGCGCCCGCCGAAGAGCGCGTCCGCGTCTACCCGCTGTCCGACGTGCCGGACGACCCGAAGCGGTTCGGCCGGATCTTCCGCACGCGGTCGTTCATGGTGAACTTCCTGCCGCCACAGGACGGCCCGCGCGACCCGCGCAAGCTCTCGCCGCACCACCACGACGACTTCGAGCAGCTTTCCCTGGCCGTGCAAGGGGAATACGTCCACCACATCCGGACGCCGTGGCTGCCCGACAGCACCACCTGGCGCGAGGACGAGCACGTCCGGATCGGCAGCCCGTCGGTCACGATCATCCCGCCGCCGACCGTGCACACGTCCGCCGCGAGCGACCCGGGCGTGAACCAGCTGATCGACATCTTCAGCCCGCCGCGGGTGGACTTCTCGGAGAAACCGGGCTGGGTGCTGAACGCCGACGATTACCCGATGCCGTGAGCGCGCGCACCGGAGGTGGGTTGTTCACCCGCTCGCACACCCCCGTGGGGACCTGGTTGAAGATCGCCTCGACCGAGCCCGCCGAAATCATGGCGTTCGCCGGGTTCGACTTCGCCGTCGTCGACCTCGAGCACGCACCGCTGGACCTGGTCACGGCGTACCGGCTGATCAACACCGCCGCCGCGCTGGGCCTGACGCCGATCGTGCGGGTGCCGGACAAGACGCCGTCGGCGATCCAGAAGATCCTCGACGCCGGAGCGATGGGCATCCTTGTGCCGCACGTGGACACCGTCGAAGAGGCCACCGCGGTGGGGCGCGCGTGCCGGTTCCCGCCCCACGGCGTCCGCGGCGCCGGCGGCACCAGCCGGGCCGGGGCGTGGGGGTTGAAGCCGAACGCCGAATACCTCGCCACCGGCAACGACGACGTGCTGTGCATCCCGCAGCTGGAGAGCGTCGAGGCGATCAAGGCAGCGCCGGAAATGCTCGCCCTGGACACCGTCGATGCCGTGTTCGTCGGGGCCGCGGACCTGTCGATGTCGATGGGGTCGGCGCCCGCGTCCCCGGACGTGCTCGAGCTGATCGCCTCGGCGATCGCGGCCGCGCACGACGCCGGGAAGAAGTGCGGGCTCGCGTTCGGCGGGGTTCCGGACAAGGCCGCGCGGGCGGTGCGGGACGGCTGTGACTTCGTCCTGCTCAGCAACGACACGACGATGCTGGCCGAAGCCGCTCGCGGCCTGGTCCGGGCGTTCCGGGACGCAACGGCATGACGCTGCCGCGCACCGCGCAGGAGGATTGATGCGCACGGCCGAGAAAGTCATCATCACCACCGCGATCACGGGCTCGGTGAACATCCCGTCGCAGAGCCCGTACCTGCCCCTGTCCGCCGACGAGGTCGCCGACGCCGCGCTGGAGGCGATCGAGGCCGGGTCGGCGATCGTCCACCTGCACGCCCGCGAGCCGAACGGCCGGCCGACGCCCGACCCCGGCGTCTTCGAGAAGATCGTCGGGCGGATCACCGCCGAGTCCGACGCCGTCATCAACATCACCACCGGCGGTGCGTCCTCGATGACGATGGACGAACGGCTCGCGGCCGCCTACCGGCTGCGGCCCGAGCTCGCGTCGATGAACATGGGGTCGATGAACTTCGTCTACTCCGGCATCGCCGACAAGGTGACCGAGTGGAAGCACGAGTGGGAGAAACCGTACGTGCTCAACACGTACTCGAGGCCGTTCGTGAACACCTTCGACCAGATCGAGCACACGCTGCGGACGCTCGGGGAGTCCGGGACGCGGTTCGAGTACGAGTGCTACGACATCGGGCACCTGTACTCGCTGGCGTACTTCGCCGAACTCGGGCTGGCGAAACCGCCGCTGCTGATCCAGGGCGTGTTCGGCGTCCTCGGCGGGATCGGCGCCGACCACGCGAACCTGGAGCACATGGTGCGGATCGCGGACAAGCTGTTCGGTGACGACTACGCGTTTTCGGCGTTCGCCGCCGGGCGCGACCAGCTGGGGTTCGGCACGCACAGCGCGTGGCTCGGCGGGCACGTCCGCGTCGGCCTGGAGGACAGCCTGTGGATCGGCAAGGGGCGGCTCGCGGAGACCAACGCCCAGCAGGTCCGGAAGATCCGGGCGGTGCTGGAAGACCTCGGGAAACCGATCGCCACCCCGGCCGACGCCCGCACGATGCTCGCCCTACGAGGAGGAACGGCATGAGCTTGCTGACCGGCAAGGTGGTCCTGGTCGTCGGGGCCAGTTCGGGCATCGGGGCGGACGCCGCGCGGGTGTTCGCGTCCGACGGCGCCTCGGTGATGCTGGTGGCGCGGCACGAGGAACCCCTGGCGAAGCTGGCCGCGGAGCTTTCCGGCCACGACGTCGCCTACACGACGGGCGATGTCTCCTCGGCGTCCGATGTGGACGCTTTCGTGTCGGCGACGGTGTCCCGGTTCGGCCGGCTCGACGGCGCGTTCAACAACGCGGCCATGGGCGGCGCCGGCCGGCTCGACCAGGTGTCCGAAGCGGACTTCGACCGGATCATGGCGGTGAACGTCAAGGGCACGTGGCTGTGCCTGCGTTCGGAGGTCGCGGTGATGGCGGCGCAGGGGTCCGGTTCGATCGTCAACGTCAGCAGCATCGGCGGCGTGCGCGGCAGCCCGGGCATGGGCGCCTACCAAGCGAGCAAGCACGCCGTGATCGGCCTGACCCGCACCGCCGCGCACGACTTCGGGCCGCTCGGCATCCGCGTCAACGCGCTGGCCCCGGGCCCGACCGAGACCCCGATGCTCGACGAGCTGCGCCGCACGATCCCGGGCGGCGTGGAGGCACGCATCGCGGCGACGCCGTTGCGGAAAGCGGGCACGGGCACGGAAGTCGGCTCGACGGCGGCGTTCCTGCTGAGCGACCGGGCGAGCCACCTGAGCGGCGTGGTCGTCCCGGTCGACGGCGGTTTCACCGCATGAGCTACTGCGAAAGCCGGCGGCGCACCACCTCGGCCGACCCGAACTTACGAGGTCGGCCACCCCTCCATTTTGGGGACAACGCCGCGAGCCCGGACTCGTTGAACGCATGGATCACCTCGCGCACATCCCCCTCGGTCGCGGCGAACATCGCCGCGATCTCAATTCGAGCTGGTCAGGCCCGCGTAGCGGTGTGCGAGTCCGCCGGGAAGCAGGTACTCGGCCAGCAGGTTGCCGGCGCGGCGGGACGGTAGACCCATGTCGTGCATGAGTTCGTCCGCGCAGTGGATGTCGTAGGGGCCGAAGTCGTAGCCACCGGAGCCCGGGAGCACCCGCTCCTGCCAGGCCAGGCGGGCGTCGACGCCCTGCTGCATCTCCTGCTCACTCGGGGCGGTGCGCAGTGTCGACCGGAAGTAACGGGCCAACCAGTGCGCGGTGAGTTCCACGCCCATGATGTTGTTGAAGACCTGCCGGAATCCGACGAATCCCAGCCGGTCGGCGCCGGGTGGCACGATGCCCCGGTAGAGGCGTATCCGCCCGACGGGATCGTGCACCTGCACGTCCGGGTCCAAGAACGGGAAGATCTTGTGGTGGCCGGTGGCGAACACGATGACATCCGCCGCCACTTCCTCGCCGGTCGCCAGGCGCAGCCCCTGGCCGGTATACGCCTCGACAGCGCTGACCTTGGCGGCGATCAGGCCGCGACGGACGGCCCGTGCGTAGCCGCGTGGCATCACTCCGGCGTGTGCCAGGTGGAAGGGAAGCGGGTGAGCGGGCCACAGCTCCTTCGGCAGCCGGTGCAGCCCCGTGGAAATCAGCATGTCGCGGGTGATGAGCCACCACAGGGCTCGCTTGACCCGGTCGTTGACGCGGTCGATCGGGCGGACGCAGGCCGGGTCGTGGTAACGAGGCAGCAGCGCCTCACCGAACCGGGTGAACAGGATCCACTTGTAGCCGACCAGACCGAGCAGGAGCCGTTCGGGGACCATCCAGTTCACCTTGCGCTGCACGATCGTGGCCGAGGCTGCCTCGCGCCCGGCGCGGGTGACCAGGTCCAGCGCGGACTTGCCGCCGCCCACGACGACCACCCGCCGGCCGGCGAACGTCCCGGCCCGCACCTCGTTGGAGTGCAGCACGGTTCCGCCGAACAACTCACGTCCGGGCAGGTCGGGCAGCCGGACGTGATGATGGGCCCCGCTGGCGACCACGACGTAGTCGAACGTTTCGCGACGAACCTGCGCCGCCTCGTCCCCGGCGGCCCGTGAGTCGACCGACCAGCCGGAGGCGCCCACCCGTCCGGGCCCGTCCACCGGCCGGATGGAGATCACCTCGGTGGCCGGTCGGAGGCGATCCATCACGCCGAAGGTCCGGGCGTAGTCCTCCAGATAGCGCTGGGTATCCACGGCGCCGGCGAAGTGCAGGCGGTTGGGCAGGTCCGCGAACTCGAAGATGCGGAGTGCGGACTGGTTGGCCAGCCCGTCGTAGCAGCCACCCGGTGACCAGATCCCGCCGACCCGCTGGTGCTTGTCGAAGACCGTGACGTCGAAGCCGTGCTCCAACAATACTTTGGCGGTGACGATTCCCCCAGGTCCCGCCCCGACAACACACGCTCGCACAGGCTGTCACTCCCCGGGATGATCGGCGCATCCGGCCCGCCCATCATCCCGGCAGCTGCCACCTGTGCCAACCCACCGTGCAATGTCCGGGCAGGCGTCGGCGCACGATGCTCGGGTTCAGGCCGGGGCAGCAACTCGCCCACCGGTTCGCAGGTCTCGGCGATCTCCTCCTCCGCAAGCGGGCGGCCTCACCGTGAAACTTTCCTGCCCGAGCCCCAGGTCCGGACACGGGAAGGAACCTGCCGTTGACCCCTCTCGCGTCCGGGGCATAGCATCCAGTCGAACCGGTTCGACGACTGTCCCCGAGCACAAATCAGCCCCGAGGCCGGCCATCCGACCCCCGTTCGCAAGCCCGCTTCGGTGCCCACTCATTCCGCTTCGCCAGGCATCCGCGCGCCTCGACTCGTACGGCGCCGCCTTGCCTGCCAGGGCCCGCACGAAAGGGATCAACAGGGATGAAAAGCCGATACGGCCGCCTCGCAGCCGCGGTCGCGCTGGCCGTCGCGGTCGGCGCACCCGTCCTTCCCCAGGCCATGGGCGCCCAAGCCGCCACGACCGGACCCTGCGACATCTACGCCTCGGGCGGTACACCGTGCGTGGCGGCGCACAGCACTACCCGGGCGCTCTACGGCACCTACAACGGCCCGCTCTACCAGGTCAGGCGTTCGTCGGACAACACCACGCGAGACATCGGCGTGCTCAGCGCGGGCGGCACGGCCGATGCCGCCACCCAAGACTCGTTCTGCGCCGCCACGAGGTGCCTCATCACCGTCCTCTACGACCAGTCCGGCCGCGGCAACCACCTCACGCAAGCGCCGCCCGGTACCTGGCCCGGCCCCGCTCCCGGCGGGTGGGACAACCTCGCCGACGCGACCGCGGCCCCGGTCACCGTCGGCGGGCAGAAGGCGTACGGCGTCTACATCTCCCCCGGCACCGGCTACCGCAACAACAAGACCAACGGCGTCGCCACCGGGGACCAGCCGGAGGGCATCTACGCCGTCGTCGACGGCATCCACTACAACAACTGGTGCTGCTTCGACTACGGCAACGCGCAGACGACCAACAAGGCCGACGCCCCCGCCATCATGGAGACCGTCTACTTCGGAGCCGACCGGCAATGGGGCTACGGGGACGGCAACGGCCCGTGGGTCATGGCCGACCTCGAGTGGGGGCTGTTCTCCGGCGTGAACCCAGGCCACAACCCGAACCCGAGCATCAACCACCGCTTCGTGACCGCCGTCGTCAAGGGCGAGCCGAACCACTGGGCCATCCGGAGCGGGAACGCGCAGTCGGGCGGCTTGTCCACCGTGTTCGACGGGCCGCGTCCCAACGGCTACCACCCGATGAAGAAGCAGGGGGCGATCCTCCTCGGCATCGGCGGGGACAACAGCGTTTCCGGCGCCGGCACCTTCTACGAGGGCGTACTGACCTCCGGCTACCCGTCGAACTCCACCGAGGAAGCCGTGCAGGCCAACATCACCGCCGCCGGGTACGCCCCGCCCGGAGGGGGCAACCCGCAGCAAGGCGTCCGGATCACGGGCAGCGGGTCCGGCCGGTGCGTCGAGGTGCCGAACGGGTCCACCGCCAACGGAACCCAGGTGCAGCTGGCGGACTGCCGGAGCGTCGACGGGCAGCGCTGGACCTACACCGCCGACCGGAAGCTCCAGGTGTACGGCACCAAGTGCCTCGACGCCAACGGTCAGGGCACCGCCAACGGCACCCGGGTGGTCATCTGGGACTGCCACGGCCAGGCGAACCAGCAGTGGAACGTCGGCTCGAACGGCACCATCACCGGTGTGCAGTCCGGCCTCTGCCTGGACGCCGACGGCGCCGGCACCGCGGCCGGCACGAAGATCATCCTCTGGTCGTGCCACAGCGGCACCAACCAGCAATGGCAGCTGACGAAGATGTGAGTGGCCCTGCCGCTGATCACACCGCTCGTCCCGTCCTCAGCCCACCGGGGTGAAGCCACCCTGGACCGTATGGGCGCCGTCGGCGGTGGCTTGCACGCGGTAGGTGTCGGCGTCGGCGTGGCGCGCGCCGGCGGCGTGGTTGTACTGGGCGGCGAAGATCTGGTGCGCGGCCGGGATGGTCCGGCCCGGCTTGAGTTCCCAGCGGTACACCAGGGCACCGTCGCTCTCCTGCGTGGTGACGGTGAAGTCGTCGGCGGGCCCGGTCTGCCACAGACCGGTGCTCTGCACGCCCCCGGTCTGCGTGACGCGCACTTCCACGACCAGTGTGGTCAGGGTCCGGGTGGTGTCGAGGGTGAGGGTGCTCTGGGCCCAGTAGAGGGTGCTGTGCGGGTCGATGGCGCCCTGCGCCGACAGCGGCCCGTCCGAGACCCGGTTTCCCGCCGGGCCCGCCGTGGGCGAGGTGCTCGACGTCGGACGGCCTGCGGTCGTCCGATTCGGATTCCCCGTCGCTGGCGGCGGTACCGGACCGCCGGTGGTACCCGGGGAATGCGTGGAGCCGGGCGCTTCCGTCGGGCTCGGGACGGTGAGCGTGGTCGCGCCGTCCGGGCGCGCCGGCGGCGTCTGGACGCTTCCGGCGACGGCGAGGCCGGCGACGGCCAGGACGCCGGCCGCGGCGGAGCCGGCGAGCACCACCTTGGGCCAGGACCTCGCGAGGCCCGGCCGCTGCCGGGGGGCGGTGGTGCCGGCCATGCCGCGGTGCACGCGGGCCAGCATCCGGTCGCGGTCGGGCTGGTGGGCCTCGGCGGCCTCGTGCAGCCGCCTGCCGATCTCGTTGTTCACCGGCTTCCCTTCTCGGCCGCCACGTCCCTGGCCGCGTGCACCCCGAGCACCCGTTCCAGTTCGGCCAGTCCCTTGGAGGTTTGGCTCTTCACCGCGCCGACCGAGATGCCCAGTGCTCGCGCGGTGTCCTTTTCCGACAGGTCGAAGGCGTGCCGGAGGACGACGCAAGCCCGCTTCCCGAAGGGCAGCCGGTCCAGGGCTGCCCGGACGTCCACCACGGCGGCCACGTCCGGACCCGCCACCGGCTGCGGGCCCCGTGACCAGAACAGCGCGACCCGGCGGCGCTCGCGCGTCACGCTGCGGACGCGTTCCCGGGCCAGGTTCGCCACGACACCACGGGCGTACGCCAGCGGGTGCTCGGCCGCACGCAGCCGGTCCCAGCGCTGCCACAAGGCCACCAGGGCGTCGGCCGCGAGGTCGTCGGAGGCGTCCGCTTCGCCGGTCAGCAGGTAGGACAGCCGTCCCAGCTCGGCGTAATGCCGTTCGAAGAAGTCGTGGAACTCCGCCGACGTGTCATCGAGGAGCATCTGTCCCGGCTGTCCTCTCCCTGCCCATGCCCCCGTCCCGGGCGGCAACCTACCAGTGGCGCCCCGCGGCCGGGCCGGCGCGGACGCCGGCCCGGCGCAGGTCATGACGGCTCGCCGTACAGCACGCCGCGGCCGTTCGTGCCGACGTAGACGCGGCCGTACACGTCCGGGTCGCCGGTGATGACGCCGGAGCCGGCGCCCCCGCCGTACTGGTGCTGGTCGTCGTTGACCCGCTTCCAGGCCCCGCCACCGTCGGTGGATCGGAAGATCCCGGTGACACCGCCGGCCGTGCCGACGAGGTAGAGCGCGGGGTAGCTCGCACCGGGGGCGGATTTGCCGAAGCCGACGGCGGCGGCCGCCTGGACACCACCCAGCCTGCTGAAGCTCGCTCCGCCGTCGGTGGAGTGCAGGAGCCCGCTGCCGTCGGCGATCCACAGGTCCCCGGCCCGCCCCGGTGCCGCCTCGAGGTGGCCTCCGGGGAGACCGCCGCCGCGGGCGGTGAACCTCTTGCCACCGTCGGTGCTGGCGAACAAGGTACCGCCGCGCAGTGCGTAGAAGGTGCCCGCCGCGGCGCGGTCGGCCACCACGGTCGCGCCCGAGGGCAGGCCGGCGGACGCCGTCCAGCTCGCGCCCCGGTCCGTGGAGAAGTGCGGCACCTGGCCCGACGCGGTCCACACCACGGTGCCGCCGTCGGCCGAGACCGCCACGCTTCCGCCGCCCGCGCCGCTCACCGGAGCCCCGGTGAACGGCCGCCAGGTGACGCCGCCGTCCGTGGAGTAGGCGCCGCGTGCCTGGTCGCCGTAGCCGACGCGGACCACGATGTGCGGTTCGGCCTGCGCGAAGTCGATGCCGGTGGTGTTGGTGAACCGCGGTCCGGACGAGGCCCCGGCCGGCACCTCGTCCAGGTCGTCGTGGCGGAACCCGCCGACGTCACCGAGCGCGCTGATCAGCTTGCCGCCGGGCGGGGCGACCAGACCGAGGACCGCGGTCTCCTCCAGCCCCTTCACGGGGACCGTCCAGTGCGTGGCGCCGCCGCGGTCGGCCGCGGTGACGTCGTTGCTCGCCCACAGCCCCGATCCGGTGCCGTACAGGACGTGCCCCGAGTCGAAGGGATCCAGCGCCAGCGCGCCCATCCAGTGACCGATGCCGGTGCCGACGTACGGTGCGGCGGAGGCGTCCCGGACGGATGTGGCGCCGAGCGCCTTCCAGGTGGCGCCGCCGTCGGTGGAGCGGTACAGCTCGTCCGACGGCCACCAGCGGTCGAGGGTGGTGACCATCACCGTGGCCGGCTGCTGCGGGTCCACCGCCAGCCCGCCGTAGCCGAAGTGGTCGCCGGGAATCGGCGAGACGTCCTTCCAGGCGCCGCTCGCCGGCGTGTACTTCCACACCGAACCGGCCTTGACGCCGTTCGGGCCCGGGACGTCGGTGTAGGTCAGGTACAGCGAACCGTCCCCGGACAGGACGCCGTGCTGCGGCAACTGCCCGGCCGGCTGGCCGGGGACGGCCTGCCAGGAGCCACCGCCGTCGGTGGAGCGGTACAGCGAGGTGTTCTTGTCCGCCGCGCCGACGTAGATCGTCCTGCTGCCGGCCGGGCCGAAGGTCACGAAGGACAGGCCCACGCCGCTGCTCGCGCCGTCGGTGACCGGGAACCCGGGGACCTGGCGCCACGTCGCGCCGAAGTCGGTGCTGCGCCACAGCCCGTTCTTGCGGGTGCCCAGGTACAGCGTCCGGTGGTCGGCGGGGTCGATCGCCAGCCGCTCCCCCATGGACCGGCCGTCCTCGTTGCTGCCCAGCTTGAACGGCAGGTCGGTGCGCTGGAACGTCCGGCCCTGGTCGGTGGAGCGCAGGATCGCGCCGTTGCCGGCCCAGTCGTTGGTGTACGTGCCGGTGGCGAGGTACAGGCGGCCGGGGTCGGCCGGGTCGGTCGCCACGCTTTCGATGCCGTAGGTGTTCCAGTCCGCCGCCCAGTCGGTCAACGGGACCCACTGGCCGGACGGGCCGTCCCAGCGGTACGCGCCGCCCATGTCGGTACGCGCGTACAGCAGGCCCTTGCGGCTGGGGTTGAAGACGAAACCGGTGACGAAACCACCGCCCGCGATCTGCACGTTGCGCCAGGTGTACTTGCCGGCCGGGGCGGTCGGCGCGGACGACGTCCCGGAGGGCGGCTTCGTCACGGCCGCGGCCACCGCGGGGGCGGCCGGCTCGGCGGCGGTGTCGGCTTTCGCCAGGTCCCACCGCTGGTCGGCGCTGCCCCGGTCGGCGGACTGGACGACCACACGGCGGTCGGTGCCGCCGGTCACGCTCAGGACCATCTCCCCTTCGCGGGAGACGATCTTCACCGCCCCGCCGCCGACGTCGCTGAGCTTCCACTGCTGAGTGGTGGCGCCGGTGTCCGACTGCTGTTCGACGGCAGCCTCCGCCATGGGAAAACCGCGGACCCCCAGCACCTTCCCGCTGTTGTGGTTGACCAGCAGGCAGTAGCCGCCGCCCACGGGCTTCAGCTGCCACTGCTGGCTCGCGGCGCCGGCGGCGCGTTTCTCCGGCTGGATCCGGGCCCCGTCCGCGTCGTCGGCCCCGGCTACGTCCAGCGCGGTGTCGTCGCGCACGGAGACGAACTGGTAGTAGGCGGCCGAGTCCACCTGCACCGGCTCCGAGCCGTCCCGCGTGAGCACCAGATAAGGAACCACGAGCGCGGGAACGCCCACCGCCAGGGCGATCGCCACCCAGCGGCCACGGTGGCGCCGGCGTCCCGGTGGCGCGGCGCCGGCGTGCCGGGCACCAGTGGACCTGGTCTTTCTCAAAGCTGCACTCCTCGGGTCCGCCGGGCCGGCCCGTCCCGGCCTCGGCTTTGCCCCCCAGTTGCCGCCGGGCCCGGAAAGGTTGCCGCCCGCGGGCGGGGAGATCGGTTCGGCTCCGCGACGCCCTCGGCGGGGACGGGCGTTTCCCGCGCGACTCGCTCCGAAAACCTTCCCGTTACATCTTGACGCGGTCGACGTCATCGTTCACAGTCCACTGGTGCGTTCGGACGCACCCGGCCGCCGGCTCCCCACCACCCTCCGAACCCCATATTCGCGCCGCATCTTCATCGCAAAAATGTTAACGCTAACACTTCGTCCGGGTCCCTGTTGAGGAAAGGAAAGAGGCTATGTCGGTTGGGTTTTCGCGCACCGCGCGATGGCGTCGTCGGTGGCGGTCGGGATCGGCCGCCGCGGCCGTCGTGGCGGTCGTCGCCGGTCTGCTCACGATGACCCCCGTGTCGGCGTCGGCCGCCACAGTGGACACCACCGCCTGGTACGTCCTGGTGAACCGCAACAGCGGCAAGGCACTCGACGTCAACGGCGCCTCCACCGCCGACGGCGCCAACCTCGTCCAGTGGACCCGCACCAACGCCACCAACCAGCAGTTCCAGTTCGTGGACGCCGGCGGCGGCTACTACAAGCTGCGCGCGCGGCACTCCGGCAAGCTCGCCGACGTGCTGGGCGCCTCGACCGCCGACGGCGCGAACGTGGTGCAGTGGACCGACAACGGCGGCACCAACCAGCAGTTCAGCCTCGCCGACTCCGGCAGCGGGTACGTCCGCCTGGTCAACCGCACCAGCGCCAAGGTGGTCGAAGTGCAGGGCGCAGCGACCGGCGACGGCGCGAGCGTGGTCCAGTACAGCGACTGGAACGGCAGCAACCAGCAGTGGCAGCTCGTCCAGGTCGCCGGAGGCAGCGCCGGCTGCACGCTGCCGTCGACGTACCGCTGGTCGTCGACCGGCCCGCTGGCGACCCCGAAGTCGGGGTGGGTCGCACTCAAGGACTTCACCAACGTCGTCTACAACGGAAAGCACATCGTCTACGGAACGACGGCCGACACCGCGAAGAGCTGGAAGTCGATGAGCTTCAGCCCCTTCACCAACTGGTCCGACATGGCCACCGCCGGCCAGAACACGTTGACCATCGGGGCCGTCGCGCCGACGCTGTTCTACTTCGCGCCGAAGAACATCTGGGTCCTCGCCTACCAGTGGGGCGGCCCGACCTTCTCCTACCGCACCTCGAGCGACCCCACCAACCCCAACGGCTGGTCGGCCCCGCAGACCCTGTTCACCGGCACCCTCCCGGTCGGGGCACCGCTCGACCAGACCATCATCGGCGACGACACGAACATGTACCTGTTCTTCGCCGACGACCTCGGCAACATCTACCGCGCCACCATGCCGATCGGGAACTTCCCGGGCAGCTTCGGCTCGAGCTTCACGAAGATCATGAGTGACACGGCGGAAAAACTGTTCGAAGCGCCCGAGGTCTACAAGATCCAGGGCCAGAACCAGTACCTCATGATCGTCGAGGCACGCGGAGCGAACGGCCGCTACTTCCGCTCGTTCACCGCCACCAGCCTCAGCGGCACGTGGACCCCGCAAGCCGACACCGAGAGCAACCCCTTCGCGGGCAAGGCCAACAGCGGCGCCACCTGGACCAACGACATCAGCCACGGCGACCTGGTCCGCACCAACCCCGACCAGACCAAGACGGTTGACCCCTGCAACCTCCAGCTCCTCTACCAAGGGCGCGACCCGCGCTCCGACGGCACGGAGTACGTCCTCCTGCCTTACCGGCCCGGCCTGCTGACTCTGCAGCGCTGACCGGCGGCGTGCTGATGACGCGGCGGGCTCGGTGCCAGGCCGAGCCCGCCGCGTCACGGCCCGGGAACCGGATCCGGCGCGGTTTCTCGCGATACCTCGTCGGCTGACCAGGCACGCTGACTTCACGAAAACCTGGCGTGCGCCTATAAGGATCTTCGTGATCTGGTGATCGCCCGCGGATCCACACTGCCGGCTGGAACGGCACCGCGCCGCTGGACGCAGCCTCCGGACAACAGCAACGGCCGGCGCGTGGAAGGCGTGGGCACCGACCTGGACCACCGGCTGATCCGGGCGGGTCACTTCATGGCCGAAGCCCCGGCGAGATCGCGGCCGCGATCGGAGACCAGCCGGCCCGCTGAGCCGCGGCCACACCGGGCGAGCCGGGTGTCGGTGTCGCGGCGCCACCTCATTTGCCCCCACGGGCAGGCCCGTTCAGCAGCGACGAGCGGACCGCGCTCCCCGGGCCCCGCGACAGCGCTCGCTTCCGCGAAGACCAATCGCGGGTGCGTCGCAGGGGTCGAAGTGCGACAAGTCGACGTCCGGTCGCGACGATGCCCAAACGGGCAGTTCGACCAGAAGAACGGGCACTTCGGGTCGTTTGCCGGTCTCTCCGGCCACACCATGACCGCAGCTGGCGATACAGTCGAAAGTGTCCCCAGTGGAATTGTCCATCTTTGACGTTCCACAGCGCTCGGCAACGGTGTGAACAACACCGAAAGTCATGAGAAATCGGCAATGGACTACACCTTCCATCAGTGGTAAATGGAGTTCGCTTGCTGTTCAGAGATCCTCAGGCACGCGCCAACTACGCAGAGTTCGTGAACCATCACATCGCCGCTGTCCGCCGTGCTCACGCCGGCGAAGCGGACCTCCCCGCCCTACACGCGGACAAACTTGTTCGAACGCTCGTCGCCGCCGCGGACTCCCGGCAGTTCGGGAGTGTGCTCACCGGTTGGCGCGACGAGGAGACCGTCGTGCGGGCGCAGGCGGACGAGCCACAAGCCTTTGTCGAGAAGATGCTCGCCGAACTGGCTGTCCTCAGTCAGGCGGAGTTCCGGTCCGGCTCCAGTGCGGTCTTCACCCGCCCGATCGGCGA
Source organism: Amycolatopsis kentuckyensis (assembly GCF_002155975.1). Classification (GTDB taxonomy): domain Bacteria; phylum Actinomycetota; class Actinomycetes; order Mycobacteriales; family Pseudonocardiaceae; genus Amycolatopsis; species Amycolatopsis kentuckyensis. Next base: position 14,431 of record NZ_MUMI01000039.1, on the reverse strand, counting down.
GTTCCTGCACTACTACGAATCCTCGGGAACCACCGGCGACCCGGTGGCCGCACCCAAAGCACTGGACGACCTCACCGCGAACACGATCAACATCGGCGAGATGTGGGGCCGGCTGCTCACTCCGGCGGACTCCGCGCTGATCCTGATCAACGGCCCCTTCGCGCCGGCCGGGTACCAATTCGAAAAGGTGATGGAGTACCTGGGCGTGCTCTCACTCCGCCTATGGGTCGACAACGTCACCGGCGACTACACCCGGATCCTGCGGCTGCTGCGCGAACTCTCGATCAGCACCTATGTCGGTTCCCCTTCGCGCCTGCTGGAGATGCTGCATTTCGCGTACCGGCACGGAGAGCCTCTCCCCCGATTCCGCCGGCTGCTGCTCATGGCCGAGCAGGCCGGCCCGTCCCTGCTGCGGCACTTGGAACGGCTGACCGGGGCGAAAGCCTTCGTGGGCAGCTTCGGCTCGTCGGAGACGGGCACGACCGCGGCCACCTGTGAGCACGGCAGGTTGCACCTCCAGGTGCAGAGCTACCTGTTCGAGCTGGCCGACTCCCAGGGGATCCGGCCGCTCGATGGCGGTCACGACGAAGGCGAACTGGTGGTCACCTGTCTCGACCTGCGCGCACGTCCCCTGCTGCGCTACCAGACCGGCGACCTGGTCGAGGTGACCGGGACCCCCTGCCCGTGCGGGGTGGCGCTCCCAGTGGTGCGGACGCTGGGGCGGGCACACGACGTCGTACGCCTCGGCGACGGCGTCCGCCAGGAGGACGTGGAATCGGTGCTGTGGGCCGAGAACAGGTCCGAGACAGAGCCCTTCACCGTCCTGAACTACATGCTCGTACTTCGCGGCACCGATGTCGTATGCCTGCTCACCACCGATCGCGAAGCGGAGGCGCCCGGCCTCGATGCGGTACGACGGCGGCTGGCCACCTTGTTCGCCGGCCACAACCTTTCCGTGCGAACGGTTCCGTCGCTGCCGCCACTGGCTTCCCTCGGTTCGTACCTCGGCTGGAAACTCTCCCGGCTGGTGGATCTGGACGATCCCGCGATGACCGACCGGCTTCCTCCGCCCATCGCGGAGGTCATCCGCGTGTCCCTCGCCGAGATCGAAGCCACCACCGGTTTGCGTCCAGCCTCCCCTCTGCTCGAAGGAGTCCGATGAGCTTTCCCGATCCCGGGCCGGCCATGACCGATGCCGAGAAGGCCCAGTTCGTTCTCGGCGTCTACTTCCGGACACAGGCGGCGATCGAGAAGTACCTCGGCGCCGAGGGTCTGCCCGCGTGGACCGACCGGGTGGCTTCCATCAACTCCGCGGCCATGCTCAACCGCATCGAGGACCCCGCCGACCGTGCGCGTGATCTGCTGACCGGGCTGGCCACCATGCTCGACGTCTACGGCTCCGACACGGTCCGGACCGATGAGCCGCGCAGCACTTCCCTCGCCGTCCGCCGCTGCGGTATCTACGACTACCGCGAGCGCGCGCAGGCACAGGGCGTCGAATTGACCCTGCGGCGACCGTGCGAATACTGCGTCGACCTGCACCACCGGACGGCGGACAAGCTCGGCGTCACCGTGGAGCACGAGCTGGGCGAGCGCAGCTGCCACTGGACCGTGCAGGTGCCCGAAGCCGCACCCGGGAACGATCTCCCGTGACTGCCGCCGACACCCTGCCGCTGCCGTACCGGCGTGCCGCGGGATGCCCGTTCGACCCGGATCCCGAATTCGCCGAGCTCCGCAGTACGCGGCCGGTGTCCCGGGTGTCCATCAACGGCGGCGACGAGGTCTGGCTCATCACCCGGTTCGACGACGCACGCCAAGTGCTCGGCGACGCCCGGTTCAGCAGTGAGCTGACTCCGCTGGGGATCGTGCTGCCGGAGCCGGAGGACCGGACGTTGGCCGACGAGCTGCGGTCACAGCAGCCGGGGACGTTCATCGAGTGCGACCCGCCGGAGCACACCCGGCTGCGGCGCATGATCGCGGGTGAGTTCACCGAACAGCGCGTCCGCGCCCTGCAGCCGAGATTCACCGAAATCGTCGAGGAGCGGCTCGACGCCATGGCCGCCGCCGGACCGCCGGTCGACCTGGTCGGCTTGTTCGCCCTCCCCGTGCCGTCGACGCTCATCTGCGAACTGCTCGGCCTCGACGCGGACGGGTTCGACTTCGCCGGCCTGACCGCGATCATGACCGACGTCATGTCGAGCCTCGAAACCCTGATCCCGGCTCGGGACGCGCTGCGCGCCGGGATGCGCGCTCATGTGGCGGCGACCAGGGCCGATCCCGGCGACAACCTGCTGGGGAGGGTGATTCGGCGGTACGGCTCGGAGGTGACCGACGAAGAGCTCGTGGGGATCGGCAACCTGTTGCTGGTCGCCGGCCACGAGACCACGGCCAACATGCTCGGTATCGGCACGTTGGCCCTGCTGCGCCACCCCGCGCAGCTCGCCCGGCTCCGCGACGATCCGGCGATCGTCCCGGCCGCGGTGGACGAACTGGTCCGGTACGTCTGCATCCCGCACCACGGCGAGATCCGCACGGCCACCGCCGACGTGCTGGTGAACGGGACGTTGATCCGCCGTGGCGAGCAGGTGCTGGTGTCGCTGCCTTCGGCGAACCGCGATCCGGCCAGGTTCGTCCGACCGGACGAGCTGGACTTCGACCGGCCGCCACGGACCCACCTCGCCTACGGGTACGGCATCCACCACTGCGTCGGCCTGCCTCTGGCCAGGATGGAGATGCACGTCGCGTTTCCCGCCTTGCTGAAGAGGTTCCCCTCGCTGAGGCTGGCGATCGGCTTCGACGAGGTGTCCTACCGCCGGTCCAATGTGACCTATGGCGTCCATTCGCTGCCGGTCACCTGGTAGCGCGGTCACGATGACAGGAGCAGCAGTGTCCAACATCGCGAAGGTACTGGCGAGGGTCGTGGTGGACGACCTGGACAAGGCCATCCCGCTCTACCGAGCGCTTTCCGGTGCCGAGGAGGTGCAGAAGTTCGGTCACGGGAGCGTGAAGCTGGCCAGTGTCGGGCCTTTCCTGCTGCTGCAGGCAGAAGGCGCCGAGGGCTACACCGATCGGACCGCGACCATCCTCGTGTTCGACGTCGCACCCGTCGTCCGGGACATCGAACTGGCCGGCGGCGAGATCGTCGAGGGACCGTCGGCCGGGCCCAACGGAGAACGGCTGGTGGCCAGGCACCCGGACGGTTCCGTCTTCGAATACATCGCCACTCCCAACGCCTGAGCTCATCGTCGAGCTGAAAGCCTTCGGCCCCGACGGGACGATGCCGTCGAGCATCAAGGACGCGATCCGGATCACTCCGCGGCGGCACGATCAGCTGGCGTGCCGCCTGCTCGGTGAGCAGCTCGGCGGGTGGCTGAGTGCGGGTGTTGATGCGCCCCAGCAGTAGCGCACGCGCGTGCAGCACGATCCGGCAAGTCCGGCGGGGAGACCTGCAGCGTGCGGGCGTAGGCCCGGACGGCCTCTCCGTCCCAGCGCTGCCGGTCGCTGGCCTCACCAACGGGTTCCAGCGTCTCGATCCGCTCTGCAGGCGACCGGCCGCCCACCCCTGTTCCAGAAATCGAGCAGAATGGCTGCCACCCGTGCCGGGTCGTCGAGCATCCACCAGTGGCCGAGCCCGTCGAGTTCGACGGTGCGAGCGCCGGCCCGTTCAGCGGCTCGGCGGCGGAGGGCGGGGCTGCCGACGGAGTCGTCCTGCGTGGCGATTCGGCACCAACCCGGGCCTCGCAGCTGCCGCAGGCAGGTCGCGGCCACGCTCGATCAGCACTTGCCGGGGCACGGACCGATACAGCGCGAGAACAGCTTCACCCATCTCCGGGCCCTGGTGGAGTGCGACCTCGCCGGCCGTGGGCTCCGGGATGCCCCAGCCGACCATGCGCGCCGCCCGGTCGCCCGCACCTCCCGAAAAGAGTTGCTCGATGTGGCGTTCCCCATCGCCGGGTGTCTGCCACAGTTTCGCGAGGTCGTGCCAGGTGTAGCCGGCTCGTAACCGGCGACGGTGTCGCTGACCCAGCTGCGGATCAGGTCGGGGCGGGTCATGGCCACCTCGAGCACGTACCCGCCGGCCAAGCTGTGGCCGACGAGGTCGACCGGCGCGTCGAACCGCGAGAGCTCGTCGATGAGCCAGTTCCGGTAGTCGTCGAACGTGGCCGCGAAATCCGCCGGGAGGGGTGCGCCGAAGCCGGGCGGCGCGAGCAGGACCGCCTCTCGCTGCCGGGCCTCGGGCAACTCGGTGATCAGGGGCGCCCACACCGCCGGGGTCACCGGAACGCCGTTGACGAAAGCAATGGTCATGTCCCCAAGACACACCACGCCATGCCGTACGTCCAAGACCTCATCCGCACGCCGCCATACCGGAACGGCATGACGGAGTAGCCTGCGAACATGCTCCCCGACCTGGATCTGCGGCTGGTCCGGTACTTCCTGGTGGTCGCCGAGCAGCTGAACTTCGCCCGCGCGGCCGAGCAGCTGCGGGTCGCCCAGCCGTCCCTGAGCCGCCAGATCCAGCGGCTGGAAAACGCACTGGGGGTACGCCTTTTGGAACGCACCAGCCAGGGCAGCCGGTTCACCGCCGCCGGCGCGGCGTTCCTGCCCCGAGCGCAGCAACTGGTGCACAACGCCGAGCAGGCCGTGCTTGCCGCGCGCGCCGCGGCGCCGGCCCGCACCATCACCCTCGGGTACGCCGACGATCTGGTCATCACCCCCGCCGTCCGCGACCTGCGAAACCGCTATCCCGGCGCCCACGTCCGCACCCGTCATCTCAGCTCACGGGAGGCCGGTGCACTGGTGGACCGGCAGATCGACGCTCTGGTCATCCGCGCACCACTGCCGATACCCGAAGACGACCTCGCCGTGACCGCGCTCTACACCGAGCCTCTGGTCGCCCTGGTGTCGACCGCCCACCGCTTCGCGGGCAAGGAGTCCATCAACGTTGCGGACGTCCGGTCGGAGCCGCTCGTCGGCTGCACCGGCATGGGCGAGGACTGGACCGGCTTCTGGCGCCTCGAACCCCGCGAAGGCCACGGTCCGGCCCCGTTGGGGCCCACCCTCGCCGACACCTACGACGACAAACTCGAGGCCATCGCCGAGGGCACTGCCATCGCGATCGTCCCCGCCGACGACCGGCGCTTCACCCTGCGCCCCGACTTGGTCGCCGTTCCCGTCGACGGGGCCGAGCCGAGCCAGGTCGTCGTCGCCGGCCGTGCCGGGGAAACCAACCCGCTCGTCGCGGAGTTCGTCCGTTCCGCGCAGAAGCTGCTCGTCCGCGATACCGCTCGTGCATGACCAGGTGCAAAACAGGTCTTGGACCCGCGCGCCGGCCGCCGGTTCGCTGGTGGCATGACCGTTGACTACCGCGCCCAGACCGTGCTGCTCACGGGAGCGAGCTCCGGTATCGGAGCTGCGTTCGCCCGGACACTGGCCGCCCGCGGCGCGAACCTCGTGCTCGTCGCCCGCCGCGCCGACCGGCTGACCTCGCTGGCGGAGGAACTCCGCAGCGCCACCGATGCCCGCATCGACGTGATCCCAACGGACCTCGCCCGGCCCGACGCCGCCGATGAACTGCACCACGCGGTCACCGAGCAGGGCCTCCACGTCACCGGCCTGATCAACAACGCCGCGTCCGGATCGTTCGCCCCATTCCTCGAATCCGAACCCAGCCGCCTCTCCGCCGAAATCGCCGTGGGCGCCCTGGCACCGGTACGGCTGACGACCGCCTTCCTCCCCGGCATGGTGAGCGGCCGCCACGGATTCGTCATCAACGTCGCCAGCGTGTCCGCCTACCTGCCTTCGCCCCGAATGGCGGTCTACGGCGCTACGAAAGCGTTTTCCCTCAGCTTCACCGAGTCACTGTGGGCCGAGCTGCGCGGCACCGGCGTCACCGTGTTCGCCGTCTGCCCCGGCGCCACCGCCACCGAATTCACGTCGGGCATGGGCCTGGATGCGGCCGTGCTGACCACCGGAAAACTCCGCACCCCCGACAACGTCGTCACCACCGCGCTGAACCACCTGGAGAGCCGCAACCCGGGCCCCGTCGTCGTCGACGGCCACACGAACCGCCTCGGCGTGCTCACGAGCCGGCTCCTGAGCCGCCGGCGAGCCGCCCTGACGATGACGCGTGTCTTCGATCCCCGTCGCGTAACCGTTTGAGACTCCATTTGTCATCATTCTGGTGTGGTTGCACCGTTACCGGTCAGCCCGAAGCCGAGGACGCGGTCGGGATGGATGCGGATCACCGCTGCGCCGCCAGGCCTGCAGCTCGCGGATTCGCGTACCGCGCGTCGCAGCATGAGTTCGCCGAAGCGAGGCTGCGCTGTCATTCCCGGCCGACCAGGCGAGTAATGGACAGCCAGATTACCTCGCGAACGGACCGGCCCAGGCCCGCGCGTCGAGTTCACTGGCACTGCTGATCCTCGTCGGCTCGCGCAAAGCCCTCGCCGCCGCCGTCCGCACCCCCGGCGCCGGACGCCGGCACACCGCGCTCACCCATCGCCTCCACTGCAGCTGAGCGCACCGATCCGTTTCCCAACGGCGCCCCGGCTGGCTGCCTACGGTCCGGTAGCCGCTCCGGCCGCGGGGAAGGCGAGATCGAGTACACCCTGCTCGACGAATTCGCCGCCCTCGAGCTGCACCTCCCACCATGGCGGGTGGACGCTGACAGCGGCCGGCTGCCGCCGAATCCGGCCTCCTCGTCGGCAACGGCCCTGATGGCCTCCGACAGCCTGATCGGCCTGGCCATCGTCGGCGCTCTGCAGGAGCATGGCCGGCGGATCCCGGAAAACGTCCCGGTCCTGATGTACGACGACCAGCCGTGAGCGCGGCTGATCAGCCCCCGATTACCGTGGTGGCGCAGCGGTCACCGGCCGGACGCTACGGCCGGTTCAGCAGTTCCCGGGCCAGCGCGAGCGCGGCGGCCGCCCGTTGCTTCGCCGTTCCGCCCAGCTGCGCACCGCGCGATTCGGCCATCACCAGGGTGCTCAGGGCGAGCCGGGCGCGCATCCGGCCGTCGATGTCGGCGCCCGGGCCGAGTGATCGCGTGAGGGCGTCGAGGTGGTGGAGCAGCTCGGCCGCCGCGGGGAGGCCGGCGAGCGCGTACTCGTTCACCCGGGCGCACACGAGCAACGCGCCGTGCTCGCCCTGGATGAGCGCGGCCAGCCGGTCCAACGCTTCGCTGCGCCGCTGCCAGGGGGCCGGCGACGGCTGCAGCGACTCCGTGAGCTCGGCCAGCTCGGGCAGGATCTGACCGTACGAGCTCGTCAGCACGTCTTCCTTGCTGCGGAAGTGGTGGTAGACGGCGGGGCGGGTGATGGCGAGCCGGTCCGCGACCTCGGCCAGCGTGGTCCGCTCGTACCCCTGGGTCGTGAACATCTCCAGGGCGGTGGCGCGGATGCGGTCACGGGTGTCGGTACGCCGGCCGTCGGCGCGTTCGCTCATGCCGCCAGCATCCCACCCGGCAAACTGACTTACACGTAAGTCAGGTATCTTCGCCGGTATGGGATCCGATCACGACGTCATCCACGAAGAACCGTCCGGCCGCCGGGTGCTCGTGACCGGCGGCAGCCGGGGACTGGGCGCGGCGATCGTCCGGCGCTTCGCGGCCGCCGGCGCCACCGTCTTTGCCTCCGCCCGTACACCGCCGGAGCCGGGTGAACTGCCCGCGACGTTCTTCGCGGCCGACCTCGCCACCGCCGAAGGGGCCGCGGACCTGGCCCGCCGGGTGCTCGACACCGCGGGCGGCGTCGATGTCCTGGTCGACAACGCCGGCAGTGCCTCACCACCGGCGGACACCCTGGTCCGCAGCGACGAGAGCTGGGAGACCGACCTGGCGCTCAACCTGCTGGGCGCGGTCCGGCTCGACCGCCACCTCGTGCCCGGGATGGTCGAACGCGGGCGCGGCGTGGTCGTCCACATCTCGTCGATCGCGAGCCGGCTGCCGCAACCGGGCCAGGTCGCCTACGCGGCGGCGAAAGCCGCGCTCAACACCTACAGCCGCGCCCTGGCCGCCGAACTCGGCCCGAGCGGCGTACGCGTGGTGAACGTACTGCCCGGCTTCATCCCCACGCCGGGAGCGATCGCCCACCACCGCGAGATCGCCGAAAGCCGCGGCGTCAGCCTCGAGCAAGCCCAGCGGGACCTGGCCACCAGCCTCAACGTCCCGATGGCCCGGCCCGGCTCCCCCGAAGACGCGGCCGAGCTCGTCGTGTTCCTCGCCTCGGACCGCGCCCGCTGGCTGACCGGGGCGCAGTACCGGGTGGACGGCGGGATCCTGCCCGTAGTCTGAGCACTTCACAGCCGGGGAGCCGCCGACCCCAGTGGGCCGGTCGTCCTTCCCTGGGCGGCACGGTGGTGAGGCTGCGCAGTCTGTCGTTGCGCTGCTGCAGCGCGTCGGCGGTGACCGGGAAGAGCGTGGCGCTGGCCCCTGCCGACCAGGTCCTGGTTCATGGTCACGAACCCGCGGGTGCTCTCCTCGCAGGCGGCGAAGCCCTCGGCGTGGTCGCGGCCGGCGAGTGATCCGGCAGGCATGGAGGCGCCGAGGCTGGTGCCCTGGCCGGTGAGGAACGAGGGTGTGTAAGCGGCATCGCCCGCCAGTGCGACCCTGCCGTTCGACCAGCGGGGCATGCGGATCTGGCTGACCGCGTCGAAGAACAGGTCGCTCGTGTCGCGCGCGGCGGCGAGCATGCCGGGGACCTCCCCGCCGGCGTCGGCCAAGACCGTGGTGAGCAGGTTCCGCTGGGCCGCCGGGTCACCGAACGCGTGGAACGGCGGTTCCGGCAGGGCGAAGTTCAGGAACGCGTGCACCTCGTCGTCTCCGACGGCGTACAGCGCCGCGGCCCTGCCCGGGGTGTTCCACATGACAGTCCCGACGGTCCAGCGCCAGACGTGACGCGGTGAGCGCCACCGAGGTCCGACCGCCCGTTGTACCCAGGTGCGGCGGCGCCATCCCGGCGCACCAGCAGGGCAGCGCAACCGTTCCGCGGCGGCGCCGTGGAGCTCATGGGCGCCGTGGAGCAGGGTCGTGGCCCGAGTTCGCCGTACGGGCGCGGCGCCGGGTTTCCCACCTGCTTCGCGCCGGCGACCGGATACTTCCTTCCTCCCGCGGATCACCAGCTGCGGCGATCGGCGCAAGGTCCCCGGCGGCGAGGCGTACCGGCGTGGCGGCGCCTGCCCGCGTCAGGACTCGGCCATCACGTCGGCTTGCTCGGCCCGAGCCTCGGTGGCCTCCGCCGCGCCGAGCTGGTCGTACAGTTCGATGGCTTTCTGACGATGACGGCGTGCGGTGGCCGGGTCCGGAGCGGCCCTTGCGATTCCGTGGTGGGCGCGGGCCTGCTCGTAGCGGTCACTGCTGTTCTGCGCCCTGGCCAAGGCGTCCTGGTGCGCTGCCAGCGCCGCCTGCCGGTTGCCGGCCACGAGGTGGGTTTCGCCGAGGCTGTTGTGGACGTGGCTCGCTTTGTTGTCGTCGCCGATCCGTCCGGCGATGTCAAGCGCCTGCGCCAGCCGCCGGAACGCTTCGTCGTGCCGTCCGGCCGCACCGAGGGCGACGGCCAGGTTGGCGGTCGCGTTCATTTCCCCTTCCTCGTCACCCCCGGCTCGCTGCAGGGCGATCGCCCGCTCGTGGCACTCGATCGCCCGCGCGTGCTCGCCCAGGCTTTCGTGGATCGTGCCGATGTTGTCCCAGGCGCTCGTCCCGGCGTGCTGTTCGCCCGAACGCGCGGAAAGGTCGAGGGCGGTGTACAGGTATCGGAGCGCCTCCCGGTACCTGCCGAGCCGTTTCAACACCACTCCGACGTTGTTCGCGGTCGCACTCTGGCCACGCACGTCCCCGGTTCGTTCGAACAGCACCGCGGCCCGGGCGTAGTGCTCGATCGCCAAATCGTGCTCGCCGACGCGGAAGTACGCGATGCCCAAGCTGTTGGAGGCCATCGCCTCGCCCGTGTGGTCTTCGATCTCCCGCCACAGCTTGAGGGCTTGGTGGAAGCGTTCGGCGGCCAGGTGTGGCTGCCCCGCGGTGCGACGGCAGACCGCCAGGTTGGTCAAGGTTTCCGCTTCCGCCCAGCGGTCCCCGGCTCGCCGGGCGGCGGCCAGCGCCAGCTCGTGCGTGCTGACCCAATCAGCGGTGTAGCTGCGGATGTAGAAGTAGCGCCAGAGGGTGTGCGGCAGCTGCCAGGCCAGTGGGTCCCAGCCACGGGTGGTGCACTCGGTGATGAGGGCGAGCAGGTTGCCTCGTTCGGCCTCCAGCCACGCCATGGCGTCTTCGTAGCCGCCGAATTCGCGCTCGTAGCGTGGCGGCTCGGGAAGTTGCCGGCGATGGGGATCGATCCGGTCGGCGGCGGCGGTCGCGGTGCGCAGGTACCAATCGGCCAGCCTGCGGACCGCGGCCGTCCGATCGGCTGCGCTGTCCTCGATCTCGCCGGCTCGAACCGCGTAGGCCTTGAGCAGGTCGTGGAAGGTGAGCCAGCCACCGTCGTGCTGCTCGACCAGATGCGCGGCAGCCAGTTGACGCACCAGTTTCGCCGCGGCGGGTTCCGCGACGCCGACCAGCGCCGCCGCGGCGGACGGCGCGACGGATTGGCCCGGCACGAGCCCGAGCAGGCGGAACAGCCGACGCTGGCGTGCGGTGAGCCGCGCATAGGACCGCCCGATCTGGGTGGCGACGATCGCTTGTGGATCACCGCGTACGGCCAGTGCGGACAGCCGGTCCTCGGCGACTTCCTGCGCATACCGCGCGATGGACTGCGATCCGATGGTGGCGGCAGCGATCCGCAGGGCCAGGGGAAGCCGGGCGCACAGCGCCACCAGCCTCTTCGCCGCGCCGGGCTCGGCGGCGACCCGGTCGTGGCCGAGGAGCGCGCGCAGCAGCGTCAGTGCCTCCGGCTCGGACAGGACGTCGAGGTCGATCCGTTCCGCTCCGTCGACCGCCACCAGCCCGTCCAGGGCGATCCGGCTCGTGACCACCGCGCTGCTGCCCGATCGGCCGGGCAGCAGCGGCCGGACCTGCGCCGCGTCGAGAGCGTTGTCCAGCACGATCAACATGCGCCGCCCGGCCAGCATCGTCCGGTAGAGCGCACTCCGGCTCTCCAGGTCGGCCGGCACCCGGTCACCGGGTACGCCGAGACCGCGCAACAGCAGTTCCAGCGCCTCCTCGGCCCCGAGAGGCAGGCCGGGCGCGAACCCGCGCAGGTTCACGTAGAGGATGCCGTCGTCGAACCGGGCGGCCACGCGGTGCGCCCAGTGCAAGGCCAGCGCCGTCTTGCCGACCCCGGCGGTTCCGACGACCACGGCGACCGTCGCCTCGGCCGCGGACCGCGTCAAGCCGTCCAGCGCGGTCAGGGCCTCGGCCCGCCCGGTGAACGCGGTGACGGCGGGAGGCAGCTGCGCCGGGACCGCGATGGTGCGAGGCGAAACCGGCGGCGGGGCGACGCGCACCGGATCCGGCCGGCTTTCCGGCCAGTCACCCCGTAGAACGCGCTGGTGGGCTGCCTCGAGCTCCGGGCCGGGCCGGACGCCCAGTTCCTCGTCCAGCCGGGAACTGATGTCCGCGTGCAGCCGCAGTGCCGCCGACTGTTGGCTCGAACCGGCCAACGCGAGCATCAGCCGTGCGTGCAGGCCCTCGTGCAGGGGCTCCGACGCGGTCAACGTCCGCAGCGGCGCGACCGCGAACCCGGGCCGCCGCACCGCGAACGCCGTGTCGGCGAACTGCAGTGCCGCGTCGATGCGTTCCTGTGCGAGGCCGGTCGTGGTGGGATGCAACGGCAGTGGACCGGGGACGTCCGCGGCCGGCCGGCCGCGCCAGCACGCCAGCGCCTCCGCCCACAGCGGCAGCGCTGCCTCCGGCTCCCGGACCGCCGCATCGGCGGTCAGCTGTCGAAACCGCCGGACGTCACTCTCCACCGCCGTGACGGCCAGCCGGTAACCCCCGTCACGGACCGCCTGGATCACCGACCTCTTCCGGAGGACGCGCCGCAGCCGCGAAACGTAGGCGTGGACGAGATCCTGTCTGGTCCTCGGCGGCCGTTCGCCCCAGACCGTGTCGACGATCTCGTCGTGGGTGACCACCTGCCCGGGGTGCAAAGCCAGCAGGGCCAACAGGATCCGCTGCTTCGCCGGGCCGAGTTCCAGCTGCTGCCCGGAGAAACCGGCGGTCAGCGGTCCCAGCACCGCCACGTGCAAGCCCGCCTGGCTCTCCGCCGGTCCGATCGCCGCGGCCAGCCGGCGGATCGAATCCGCGCGGGGCCGGCGGACCGTCCCGTCCTCGATGTACCTGATCGTGCGGACACTCACCCCGGCCCGGCGAGCCAGTACGTCCTGCGTCAATCCCGCTCGGATCCGGCGCTCCCGCAACGACGCGCAAAACGACGATACTTCTTCGATCATTTCTCCCCCTGTGCCCCCCTCGCACCGGGTTCTCCAGCAGGCAACCAGGCGCACTTCAACGGTGCCGTTGTTGCCGGTTCGTCGCAACGTGCATTCGGGTGATCGCCGCGAAGTGCCAGGTCAGGGCGCTGCCGTGGCGGCAGCCGGCGATGCAGGTCCGCACCAAGGCACCCACGCACCGGCCCTCGGTAGTTTCGAACTGCCCGATCGGGACTCCGATTCGAAAGAGAGACGCCGATATGGTCAAACCGCGATATCTCACGGCCATTTTTCTGCTGGCATTCGGCGCGGGAACACTGCTTGCGACGAATGCGGGTGCGGCAACCGGTCCGCCACCTTCCGCTTCGTTCACCGACACGACAACGGTGACGACCACGTGGGTGCACCAGTGCGCCTCGATGCGCTGCGGATACCACGAGGTCGGCCCCGGCAGATCCGTCCGGGCACTCTGCTCGACCGACAGCGACGGAATATCCTGGAACCTCGTCGTCACCGCGAGCCCGTGGAATCCGGACGTCCTCATCGCCGGCTACGTGTCCCTCGACGCGCTCCACAACCCGGAACGGCAGGACTTCTGCGACGCTGTCGGGTATCCCGCTCAGGTCGCCCACGGGGAATGGTGGGCGCACAGCTGCCCCTCGATGGGCTGCGGATACGGCGTGATCCATGCCGGAGACCTCTACCGGCGGCAATTCTCGGTCGCCGGCGAGGAGCGCAATTGGGATCTGGTCATCGACTACAGCTCTCCCTACCCCTATCTGGCCGGATTCATTTCGCTGCAGTAATCGACCCGGAAGGAAATCATGAGAAGAAAGACCACCGTGTTCGCGAGCTTTCTGCTCGGCGGCACCCTGCTGGCCGTCGTGAGCGGCGTGGCGGCCGCCGCTCCGGACGGCGCGTACCCCTACGACACCGCACCGGTCGCAACGACGTCGGCGGCGCCCGGCGACGCCTACGCCGAACACCTGGCGGCGCTCGCCGCCATTCCGATCATCCCGTGCGACCGCAACGGCCCCACTGGCGGTGACGCCTCGGTTTCCGCTGCCTTGCAGGGGCAGCTCAGCGGCCGGATGCGCAACGGGGTCAACCCCGGGCAGGTGGCCTGTGCCCGGATGGTGGTGCAGACGGTGAAGGACCGCGGGCTCAACCAGCGGGCGGCGACCATCGCCATCACCACCGTCATCGTGGAGGCGAGCCTCAACGACTACGACGGCGGCGACGGCAGCAGCGTCGGGTTGTTCCAGCAGATACAGAGCTGGGGCAGCCGGGAGAACCGGTTGAACCCCACTTGGGCCACCAATGCGTTCCTCGACAGAATGCTGGCCCTGTACCCGGACGGCGGGTGGAACACCGCGCCCATCGGTGAGGTCTGCCAGAACGTCCAGCGATCGGCCTTCCCGGACCGATATCAGCCGGAAGCCGCCGACGCCGCGAAAATCGTCGAAGCACTGCACATCTTCGACTCGGCCGGAACGGCGGCCACCGCAACTCCGGCCACCGTGTACGAGCCGAGCACCGGTACGACGGAGGTATTCGCGCGGGGAACCGACGGGAAGCTGATCCACGTCTACAACTCGGGCGGCGGCTGGTCGGACTGGTCGGTGATCGGCGACTGGCGGATCACCGGAAACCCCAGTGCCGTGTACGAGCCCAGCACCGGTACCACGGAGGTGTTCGCTCGCGGAACCGACGGGAAGCTGATCCACGTCTACAACTCGGGCGGCGGCTGGTCGGACTGGTACGTGATCGGCGACTGGCAGCTCGCCGGCGACCCCACCGCGATCTTCGAGCCGAACACCGGCACCACCGAAGTCTTCGCCGGCGGCACCGACGGCAAACTCCTGCACGTCTACAACACGGGCGGCAGCTGGTCGGACTGGTCGGTGATCGGTGATTGGCGGATCACGGGTAGTCCGAGCGCGGTGTACGAACCGAACACCGGCACCACCGAAGTCTTCGCTCGTGGGACCGACGGCAAACTCATCCACGTCTACAACACCGGCGGCAGCTGGTCGGACTGGTACACGATCGGCGACTGGCAAACCAC
>NZ_MUMI01000389.1 GCF_002155975.1 Amycolatopsis kentuckyensis | reverse complement strand
GCGCCGCCACGACCAGCACCCCGAGCGTCGCGAACAGCCACCGCACCTTGTGGCCCGTCGTGAGCAGCGCCGTCGCCAGGTAGACGACCGCACCGGCGAGAACCGGGAGGCCGACCCACTGCAGCACCGCGCCGCCGTTGTTGCCGATCACCAGCCCGGCCAGCAGCGCCAGCACACCGGCCACGAGCGACCCGGCCGTGCCGAGCCGGGACGCGCCCTGCGAGACCTTCGCCGTGCTCCTGGCGACCGTCCGCAGCAGGCCCGCCACGGTCTGCGGCCAGCCACCGGGCAGCCGGAACGCGACCGTCCCGGCGTTGACCGTGGCGGCACCGAGTGCGACGAGCGTCCGGGTCAGCCGGGCGGTGCCCTGCTCCCCGTCGAGCTTTTCCGCCGAGACGCGGCAGGCCTGGAACTGAGCCTGCGCGGCGCCGACGTCGACGCGGGGCAGGTCTTCGGCCAGGGCTTTCCCGATGCCCGGGCGGTCGTCGGCGTCGTAGCGCGACGCGAGCGTGACGACCGGGAGCTCCTCCGCGGCGATTTCGGCCTGCCGCGTCCGGGCCAGCACCATGGCCGTCACCGGGAGGCTGACCGGGCGGTGGTCACCGAACGCGACCGGTTCGAGGTCGGCGTCGAGGCCGAGGAAGGCCAGCTCGGCCGTCAGCTGGTCGCGCAGCTGCCCGACTTCGGCCGGCGTGCACCGGTCGAGCTCGTCCGGCTTGCGCCAGGCGGGCTTGAGCGCGGCGACGAGCTCGTCGCGGAACCGCTCGGGGCCGACGATGTCCCGCAGCGTCTCGAGGCGGACCGGGTCGAGCAGGCACTGGACCAGCCAGCCGGCGCCGTCGACGCGGCCCCACATCCAGTCGTTCGCCCGCCAGGACGCCTTGTAGAACGCGCCGAAGTAGCTCGCCTGCATCCCGGTCAGCTTGTCCCACGACCGGCGCCGCGTCATGTCCAGCAGCGTCCGCGAATCGGCGCTGACCTGCACGAGGTCCACCCGCTGGTCGACCGACGGCGCCTGCGCGAGCAGCCCGCGCGTGGCCACGTGCAGGGTGAGCAGCCGCGCCTGGACGACGTCGTCGCCGCCCGCGGCGTCCGGGCCGAGCGCCAGCCAGTTCAGCAGGGTCGTGACGGTGGCGGACTTCTCGGGCGCGGTGTCGGCCAGCGCCCGCAACGTCGGCGCCGCCGCCCGCAGTCCCGCGACGACCTTCGGCCACGCCGCGGCGACGTCCGCCGAGCGGCCCAGCCCGGCCCACTCCTCGGCGAGCTCGCGGATCCACCCCTCGAGGGTGCTGCTCGCGCCGGGCGCGGGGTGCGCGGCCACCCACTGCGCCAGCCGCACGCCGCGGCCGGCGGTCCGGCGCGCCGCGTGCAGCCGGGCCCGCGCGTTGTTGAGCGTCGCCGCGCGGTCGGCGTCCGGCCGGAGCCGGAACCCGGCGTTGACCAGCTGCAGGCCGGTCGCGACGGCGTCGTCGAGCGCGGTCGTCCGGTAGCCGACCAGGTCCGCCACCGGCAGGACGGCGGCGGGCGGCCCGGTGGGGACGCCGCTGCTCAGCCCGGCCACGGCGATCGCCCGCAGCTGCCGCGACATCCCGGACGCCCAGTCGCGGTCCGGGGTGCCGGCCTCGGACAGCGCGTACCGCCGGGCGGCGGCCCGCACCAGCTCGGCGGCGTCCTCGGCGGTCCGCCGCTCGAGGTAGGCGGCCGCGATGCGCGCGTCGACCAGGCATTCGGGCCCGCCACGCAGGCCCAGCGCGGCCAGCGAGACGCGGGTGTCCCGCGCCCGGAGCACGGCGTCGTTGTGCCGGGTCAGGTCGTCCAGCTCGGCGCTGATCGACTGGCTCATCACGGTGTTGACGACCTTGGCCATGGCGTTCGACAGCAGCGGCGGGTTCGCCGGATCGCACTCGACGGCGTCGGTGAAGCCTTCACCGGTCGGCACGACGTAGAGCAGCAGCCGCCGGACGTCGGCGTGCGACGTGCGCTCGAAGATCTCGCGCAGCGCGGGCCGCAGGGGCTTGTTGAGCAGCACCCCGCCGTCGGTGAGCCAGTGCGAGCGGGTCAGCTCGGTGTAGGGCGTCATGTCGGGGTGCAGCCGATCGGTGCCGCCGGTGCCGATCGGCATCCGCGACAGCTCGAACGCGCCGGGGAAGGACGCGGTGGAGCGGGCGGCCAGCGCGAGCGGCCCCTCCACCCCGATCGTCCACAGAGGACCACAGAACCGGAAGAGCATCCGGTGTTCGGTGTCCCGCACCAGGTTCCCGAGCGCGTCGTCGAACCGGGTGGTCTCACCGTCGATCATGGTGCCGGTGAGCAGCACGGTGATGTCCGGTTCCTCGGTGGGCGGAGTGCCGTCGGCGGTGATCTGCCGCAGCGCCCGTTCGACGTCCCCGAGCAGCACGCGATCCCCGTCGAGCACCGACCGCGGCTGCGCTTCCTTGGCGTCCCGGATCAGGTTCTCCAGCGAGCCGGTGGTGATCCAGGTGTCCCGGAGGACCTGCGGAGTGGAGCCGAAGGCCTCAGCGAGGCCGAGACAGGCGGCGTTGATCCCGCCGGCACTGGTCCCGGTGAGGACGTCGATCGAGACGCTGGCCCGCAGGAGGTCGAGCAGCGTCCGGTAAAGGCCGCCGTTTTCGCTGCGAGACTCCCGCAGCAGCTGCGACGTCTCGGTGGCCACCCCGCCCATCCAGATGGCCAGGCTGGCCCCGCCGACCATGGTCATCGCGAGCCGGATTTCCTGCTGCCACGGTTCCGCGGTTTCGGCCATGGGAGTCTCCCGTCTTCCCCGACGCAGAGTAGAGGCGAAGAGTGACTCCGGAGATACGTCCGCGGGTACGGCCGTTCGGGTGGACTTGTTCACCCGCCTGGCCGGGCTTACGCCGCCAGGTGCTCCAAGATCAGCACCTGGGCTTCACCGACCGCGAAGCCCAGCACCGCACCCGTCGCGATCAGAATCCACTCGTCCTGCTCGAAGGCCGGCCGCAGCAGCCTCTCGAACTCCTTCGGCGACAGCTGCTTCATCTTCGACACCAGCACGTTCCGGATGTCCATCGCGTCCGTCGCGTAGTCCTCGATGTAGCGCATCGTCTCGGGCAGGCGGGACATGATCTGGGACGAGATCGCCAGCTTCACGTCCTGGTACTTGCGGCTGCCCACCGCGAACACCAGCAGCGGCTTCGCGACGCTGCCCAGCTCGCGGTCGAGCTGGCGCTGGATCAACGCCAGCACCCGGTCCGACAGGGGCCCGTGCAGGATCGCCTCGATGACGTTGTGCGGGGTGATGATCTCCTTCGCGATCAACGACCCGTACGCCTCCGCGACCTCCGCGCGCCGCTTCAGGAACAGGCCTTGCCACTGCACCCCGAAGTACCTGCGCGGCTCGAGCGGGTAGAAGATCATGCGCAGGGCCAGCCAGTCCGTGAACCAGCCGGTGAACAGGCCGAACACCGGCATGATCGGCGGGAACTTGAACAGCACCCACGCCACCATCTGGACCACGCCGATCGCGCCGCCGAACACCAGGCCGGACCGGGCGATGAACTTGAACTCCTCGGCGCCCGCCTCCTGGAAGATCCGGTTCAGCAGCCGCTTGTCCTTGACCAGGCTGGTGACCACCATGCCCTTGAGGTCGAACACACTGTCCACATCGGACTTGATCAGGTCGAGGACCGCCGCGACCATCCGCGGCGCCTCGTGCTGGACGCGCTCGATCACCAGCCGCTGCACCCGCACCGGCAGGGACTCCCACAGCCCCGGCTGGTAGGCCCCCGCCACCTCGCGGACGATGTCCTCGATGCCCGCCAGCAGCGGTTTCTCGATTTCCCGGGCGATGCGCGAGGCGTCCAGCCGCGCCACCACCTCGGCCGGCTCGATCAGCTGCTCGGTCATCGTGTCGCAGGCGATGCTCGCCATCCGCGCCGCGCGCTTCGGGACGATGCCCTGCCAGCCCAGGAACGGCTTGACGCCGATGAACTCCACCGGCTGGAACATCATGCGGATCGCCACGAGCTTCGTGCCGTAGCCGATCAACGCCGCGACGATCGGGATCGAGACGTAGAGGGGCCAGTGCTGGGCGAAGTCGGCGGCGATGCCGGCGAAGAAGGCCCCCATCCCGCTAACCCGAGCTCGGGTCGCAGGCCTGCCAGAACTGCGCGCCGAGGCGCGAGACGTGGATCGTTCTCCGGACGAACTTCGCGCGCCGGACGTGCTTCTCCGCCTCGCGCACCGTCTCGTCGGTCAGCAGGATCTCGTACTGCGTCTCCAGCGACGGCACCTCTTCGTCGAGGTCGACCAGGCCGAGCCCGATCAGCCGGGTGACGTAGCCGGGCACCTGGTCGGGCAGCGAAACCCCGGCCGCCTTGCCGACCGTCGAGGCGTTGCGCAGCACGACCCGGCCGTTGCCGCCGAGGCCGGTCCGCTCGACGACGTCGACGGCGGGGAACGGCGAGCCGTCGGACAGCGCGGACAGGATCCGCGCCTCGTCCGGCGTCAGCTGGCGGAGGATGATCGCGTAGAAGTATTCGCGGGCGCGCTCGCGGCCGAAGCCGATGGAGTGGTTGAGCAGCTCGGCCATCGCCGCGCGCAGCGGCTCGGCGTGGTTGTCGCGCACCGGCACCAGCGTGACCGTGGCTTCGACGGCCGCGGGACGGTGCATCGCCGACGCCGCGGTGAGCGCCGCGTGGTACGGGTCGTCGACCTCGTCGAGCCGGCGGCGCAGCTCGGTCAGCAGCTGGCGCTCGACCTCGCGCACACCGCGCTCCGCGGTCTCGACACCGGGGAGCTTGCGGCCGAGCGCGACGCCGGTGCGCGCGGCCCAGCCCGCCAGCCGGCCGGCGCGGCGGGCCAGGTCGGCCACGTCGTCGGCGGCACCTCGGCTGTTCGGTCGCTCTGCGTTCACCCGCGGACTCCCCTCTGCTTACGCGGGTGATGCTACCTGCGGGTAGGCCGAACGGAGGTGTTTGGATGCCCACATGAGTCCGACGCGCTGGGGCCCGCCGATCGACGTCCTCCCGTACTTCTCCAAAGAGGAACAGGCGCTGATGACGCTGCTCGGCGCGCTCACCGAGGAGGACTGGACGCGGCCGACGATGTGCGCGGGCTGGACGGTCAAGGACGTCGCCGCCCACCTGCTGGGTGACAAGGTCGGCCGGCTGTCCCGCGGCCGGGACAACCACCCGGCGGACACCCCCCGTCCGGGTGAGCCGTTCCCCCGGTTCATCGACCGGATCAACGAGGAGTGGGTCGTCGCGTGCCGCCGGCTCTCGACGGACGTCCTGCTCACGATGCTGTACGAGTTCATGGGCCAGACGACGGAGTTCTGGGCCCAGCTGGACCTCGACGTCCTCGGCGGCCCGGTGAGCTGGGCCGGCGACGAGCCCGCGCCGCGCTGGCTGGACGCGGCCCGCGACTATTCGGAGTTCTGGGTCCACCACGTCCAGATCCGCGAGGCCCTGGAGCACACGCCGCTGGAGGCGGAGTACGCCGAGCCGATCGCCGACACGTTCATGCGGGCACTGCCGCACACCCTGCGTGACGTGGACGCCCGCGTCGGCAAGCAGGTCGGCTACACGGTGACCGGCCAGGGCAAGTGGCACGCGCGCCGCGAGCGCGACGGCTGGGTGCTGGACCGCGGCGCCCCGCCGTCCCGCACCCCGCTGGCCACCGTGACGACGGATCTCGACACGTTCTGGCGGCTCTGCACCCGCAACGCGGCCGACCTCGGCCGCGTGCGGACCTCCGGCGACGAAAACGTTTGCGCGCTGCTGCTCGGGATGACCTCGATCATCGTCTAACGGCGGCGCGCCTGCTTCCGCAGCTGCAGGATCCGGGCCCCGCCGATCAGGGCGACCAGCACCGCCCCGCCGATCGCCGAGAACAGCATGGCGATGGCCAGCGGCAGGCTGCCTTCGGCGCCGAAGAAGTGCACCGTCGCCGGGTCGAGGTTCTGCAGGATGAAGACCAGCAGCACGACCAGGACGAGCAGGCCGGCGATGACCGCGACCCAGGTGCCGCTGATCCGCGTCGGCCGGGCCTTGCCCGCGGGTTTGGCCGGCGCCGGGCGCACCGGCGTCACCTCCTCCGCGCCCGGGCGGACGTCGCCGGCCCGCAGCTCGGCGGGTTCCAGTGCGCCTTCGGGCAGGTCGTGGTGGGTGGGACCGGTGGGGCGGTCGGCCGCGCCCCCGCGCGCGTGCGTCATCTGCCCAGTGTCCGTCCGGCGTGCGGGGAGCGCCGCCTCAAACCCCCTAACGGGCGAAGCCGTCCACCTCCCGCAGGACGCGCAGCGTGTTCCTCCCGGCCAGTTTCGCGCACTCGTCCTCACTCCACCCGCGCTCGAGCAGCGCCGCGAACAACACCGGGTACTTGGACGTGTCCTCCAGCCCCTCCGGCAGCGAGCCGACGCCGTCGTAGTCGCCGCCGAGCCCGATGTGGTCGATGCCGGCGACCTCGCGGGCGTGCTCGACGTGCGCGACGACGTCCTCGACGGTGGCCAGCGGCTTCGGCGGGCCGTCCCACTCCTGGACGAACTTCCCGCGCAGCGACAGGTTCCGGTACTCCAGCCCGGCGTCGGCCATCGCGGCTTCGAGCTGCTCGTTCCAGGCCGCGACCTTCGGCGAAACGAACGCGGGCACGAAGGTGATCATCGCGACGCCGCCGTTGCCGGGCAGCATGGCCAGGACGTCGTCGGGGATGTTGCGAGGGTGGTCGTTCACCGCGATGCAGGAGGAGTGGCTGAAGATCACCGGCACCGAGCTGACCTCGATCGCCGCCCGCATCGTCGACGGCGCGACGTGCGACAGGTCGACCATCATGCCGATCTTGTTCATCTCGCGCACGATGTCGCGGCCGAACTCGGTGAGCCCGCCGTGGGCCGGCTCGTCGGTGCCCGCGTCGGCCCAGGTGGTGTTGAAGTTGTGCGTCAGCGTCATGTAGCGGACGCCGAGGCGGCGCAGGATCCGCAGCACGCCGATCGACTCGGCGATGCTGTGGCCGCCCTCGGCACCGAGCAGCGAGGCGATCCGGCCGTCGGCGAACGCGGCCTCGGCCTCGTCCGCGGTGGTGACCAGCCGGAGCCGGTCGGGGTAGCGCTCGACCAGCTGGTGGACGACTTCCACCTGTTCCAGGACGGCGGTCACGGCGCTGTGGCCTTCGAACTCACAGGGCACGTACACCGACCAGAACTGCATGCCGAGCTTCCCGTCGGCGAGCTTCGGGAAGTCGGTGTGCAGCGCGGGCTGCCGCACGGTCAGGTCGAGGGACGCGGCCGCCTCGACCGGGTTCGGGCCACCGTGCTGCCGCAGCTCCCACGGCAGGTCGTTGTGCCCGTCGGCGAGGATGACGGCGTCCAGCAGTTTCGTAGCACGCTGTAGTGCCTCGTTAGTCATCGGCCGATCGTAGGGACCCCCGGTATACGGTTCGTACAAACGTGCTGACATCTTCCTCGGAAGAAATAATCCGGCGAGGTGTTGCGGTAAAGTGCGTTCCGTGGACACCGACGACGACGAGATCGTCACCTGGTGGGGCCTGGTCATCGAGGGTTACCTGGCCACCCAGGACAGGCTGATGGGCGAGATCGCCGAGCGCTTCGGGCTCGCGCCCGCGTCGTTCGACATCCTGCTGCGGCTGGTGCGCTCCCCCGAGCACCGGATGCCGATGACCCGCCTGGCCACCGAAGCGGCGCTGTCCAGCGGCGGCTTCACGAAGGTGGCGGACCGCCTGGTGGCGGCCGACCTGATCCGCCGGATCCCCAGCCCCGACGACCGCCGCGTCACGTTCGCGTCGCTGACCGAGCACGGCCTGGACGTGGCGAACCGGGCTCGCGCGGCGGCGGCGGACATCCTGCGCCGGATCGTGCTGACCCCGCTCGGCGAGGACGCCCCGGCACTGGCCGAAGCGATGCGGACACTGCGCGCGTTCAATTCCGACCGTTGAAAAAGTCGAGGTCACGTCCGGTGCGTGTCACGGCGCACCATGAGAGCCATGCTGACCGAATCGACCATCACGACCATGCTTCCGGTGACCGACAGTGAACGCGCCGGCCACTTCTACGCGGACTCCCTCGGCCTGAAGCAGACGGGGAAGGGCGAAGACGGAACCCTCTACTTCGCGGCCGCCGGCGGCGCCATCGGTCTCCGGCCGATGCCGGAGGG
>NZ_MUMI01000388.1 GCF_002155975.1 Amycolatopsis kentuckyensis | reverse complement strand
CCGTCGCCGCTGAGGGTCAGTTCCCGCAGCGCCTTCTCCAGGGTCTCCGCCGAGATCCGGCCGGTGGCGCAGAACTCGTCGAGGGCCACCGGGTGCAGCTCGGCGACGGCCTCCTCCAGGTCCCGGCGCCGGCGGCGGGCCTCGGCGACGAGGTCGTCCGGCACGTCCTCCGGGCGCAACAGGTCGACGACACCGGTGAAGCCGTCCTCGCGCCCGATCGGCAGCTGCACGACCAGCGGTGCCGGGTGCAGCCGCGCCCGGATCGAGGCGACGGCGGCGTCGAGGTCGGCGCCCGCGCGGTCGAGCTTGTTGACGAACGCGATCCGCGGCACGCCGTACCGGTCGGCCTGCCGCCACACGGTTTCGCTCTGCGGCTCGACCCCGGCGACGGCGTCGAACACGGCAACGGCGCCGTCGAGCACCCGCAGCGACCGCTCGACCTCGGCGGTGAAGTCGACGTGGCCGGGCGTGTCGATGAGGGTGAGCCGGTGGCCGTCCCACGTGCAGCTGACGGCCGCGGCGAAGATGGTGATGCCGCGGTCGCGTTCCTGCGGGTCGAAGTCGGTGACGGTGGTGCCGTCGTGGACCTCACCGGTCTTGTGGGTGGCGCCGGTGCGGTGCAGGATCCGCTCGGTGACGGTGGTCTTGCCCGCGTCGACGTGGGCGAGGATGCCCAGGTTGCGGACGGTGGTCAGGGGTCGGTTGCGCACAGCCGTGTCCTTTGTGGACGAAGTGATCGGGACGGCGCGATTCCCCGCGACTGTCTTCAGGAAGGCGTCACGGAGTCCGGTGCGAGCCGCGCGGCAGGCACCGGGGACGCGAAGACACCAGGATCACCTCGGACCGCGACCGGGAAGCGACGGCGACGCAGCAACGCACGGCCGGCTCCCTTCGATCGACGCGGCGGGCGAGTTCCCGGGAAGGGTAGCGACGACCCGCCCACCGGCCAAGGCAATTTCCGCCGCGTGCCCGAAGGGTCGACACGCGTGACGGGAAAGCCGACACGCGTGATCAGAGGGTCGACACGCCGGGCCACCCCGGGTTCCGCCGTGTCGTCCCGTCAATCACGCGTGTCGGCCTCCCGATCACGCGTGTCGACCCTCTGATCACGGGTGCCGACCCTCTGATCACGGCGTCAGGGGGCTGGTGGGGCCACCACCCGGAGCTGGAGCATGGCCGCGAACCTCGCCTGCGGGTCCGTCATGTCGAAGCCGCCGACTTCGGCGAGGCGGCGCAGGCGGTAGCGGAAGGTGTTCGGGTGCACGTGGACCGCCGCGGAGGCCGCGATGACGTCGCCGAAGGCGTCCAGCCAGGCTCGCAGCGTCTCGACGAGGTGGGCGTGGTGCTGTGCGTCGTAGTCGAGCAGGCGGGCGACCGGGCCGGTCGGGCGGTCGCCGCGGGCAGCGACCAGGTCCTGCAGCTCCAGCAGGAGGGCCTCGACGTGCACGTCGGCCAGGAGCGCGACCCGGCGGCCGGCGCCGCTGCCCGAGCGCAGGACCCGCAACGCGCGGTCCGCGCTGCCGCGGGCTTCCGGCAGCTCGGCCGCGCTACGCGCCACCGGGCCGATGCCGACCACGGCCCGGGCCCGGTCACCGACCCGGTCGAGAAAGTCCGTCGCGATCCGCAGGGCGCGCTGCTCGGCGTCGGTGTCGCGGGTCACCGGCACCAGCCCGTAGGCCGTGTCGCCGACGAGCGCGGCGGCGCACCGCGGGTGGACCGCGCTCAGGTGCATCGCCAGCCCGTCGCTGAGGCGCTGGCGGTCGGCGGCGACCTCGGCGTCGGCGGCTCCGGTGCCGAGCACGGCGAGCGCCAGCACGACGACCGGCTGGTCGGCCAGGCCGAGCCGGCTCAGCGCCTCGCGCGCGGCGGCCCCGCCTTCCAGCGCGGTGCTGAGCAGGTCCGCGCGCAGCCGCCGTTCGACGTCGGCGCCGGCCCGGATGCGCAGCAGGTGCAGCGCCACCAGCCGGGCCGCGTCGCGCAGCGCCCGCGAGCGGTCGGGTGTCAGCGGCTCGCTCACCGCGGCCCAGATCGAACCGAGGATCTCGTCGCCCGCCCGTACCGCGACGGCGACCCGCGGGATCATGAAGCCGTCCGGGCTTTCCTCCGGCCGGTCGACGTAGACCGGCTGGTCACTGCGGTAGAGCTCGCGGAACACCCCGCGTTCGGCCAGCATGCGGGCGAACCGCTCGGGCACCTGCCGGCCCAGGATGGTCTCGACGCGCGAGGGATCTGCTTCGTCCTGCCGGCCGGAGAACGCGAGCACGCGGGAGCGCCGGTCCTCGATGGTGACGGGCGCGTCGATCAGCGCGGCGATCGCGTTGGCCACGGCGAACAGGTCACCGGACGGCAGCCCGGCCAGGGTCTCCCGCTGCGCGTCCCCGACATCGCCCTCGGCCAGCAGCGACCGCAGCATCGCGGCGAGCTGCGCCCAGGATGCGCCGCGGGCCAGGGTCAGCAGGGCGACCCCGGTCTCCTCGACGGCGGCGGCGATCGCCGCGGTGACCGTGACCGGGGCGCGCAGCACGAGCCCGGCCGCGTCGTGGCGGGCCAGCATCCGCAGCTGCCGCACGACCTCGTCCGGGTCGGCGAGGCCGACGCCCAGCACGAGGGCGTTCTGCGGCAGCGCGGGCTCGTCGAGCGGATCGTGGATGGCGACGCCGCCGATGCCACCCGGCCGCTCGCCGTCGCCGAGCACGAGGTCCAGGAGGGTGCCGCCCAGGTCGTCGAGGACCCGGCCGAGGCCGGCGTGCGGGCGCAGGTTCACGGAAACGAGCACCTCCCGAAGCTAGGCGCGAAACCGCCAGCTTAGTTCGTCGCGGCGGACGAAATCAGTATGTGCTTTGGTCGCCCACGACGAATTCCTCCCACCAGGGGATGATCCGGAAGGAGGTGTCGCCGAGCCCGCGGGAGAAGAGGCGCCGCGAACCGGGCGCGAAGTCCGGTTCGTGTTCGTGCGAGCTGTGCCGCCGGGTCTCCCAGACGTAGAGCGGGACGTCGGCGGGCACGTCCTCGGTGTACTGCTCGGTGAGGACGACGACGCGGTCGTGCCCGGTGGTGACGGCGGCACGGGGTTCCGTGGAGTGCCAGCGGATCAGGGCGTGCAGCGGCGACTCCCCCGGTTCGAGCGGGAACCGGCCGCCGCCGGGCCGGACGACGTCGGCGTCGTCGCAGCGCTGGGCGAGGGCGAGCCCGAAGACGATCCGGGTGTCGCTGCCGGGTTCGACGACGACGAGGGTGCGCCCCCGCAGCCGCGGGACGACGCCGAGACTGTGCCGCGCCCCGGCGGCGAGGGCCGGTTCCCACCGCCGGCTGTCGACGCCCTGCCAGGCGGCGGCGAACGTCAGTGGCCCCAGCCCGGAGGCGCGGACTTCGGCGGGATCGGCGATCCGCGCGGCGACGGCCATGGCGGTTTCGAAGGTGATCCCGGCGGCATCGAGGCGGCGCAGGTGGGCGAGGAGGGCGGAGAGGGGGAGGTGCGGGATCAGCGGTTCCAGGCGGGCGCGGCCGTCGGGCTGGGCCAGCAGGTCGGGCAGGGGCAGGGCGGCGAGGAGGGTT
>NZ_MUMI01000387.1 GCF_002155975.1 Amycolatopsis kentuckyensis | reverse complement strand
GCACCGGCCGGTGCATTCCTTAGGCAGGGCATCCCCCGAACCGGACGATCTTCCTTCGAGATCAGGACTGATTCCCGCACAGAACGGCACCGGCATGGACATCGCTGAGCGCGCGCAAGCACTTGCATTGAAGATCTGCAAGCACAAGGAAGGCATCGAAACCGAAGAGGCGACCAAGAACGCCTTCGTGATGCCGTTCATCAGCACCGTCCTGGGTTACGACGTGTTCAACCCGGCCGAGGTCATCCCCGAGTTCACCGCCGATGTCGGGACCAAGCGAGGCGAGAAGACCGACTACGCGATCGTGCACAACGGTCAGGTGCAGGTCCTCGTCGAGGCCAAGAAGATCAATGACCCACTCCGGATCGAGCACGCTTCACAGCTGTTCCGCTACTTCGCCGTCACGAACGCTCGCATCGCCGTGCTGACGAACGGGCAGGTGTACGAGTTCTACACCGATCTCGACGCGCCGAACCGGATGGACGCCAAGCCGTTCCTCGTGCTGGATTTCGCTGACATCGACGACACCCTGCTGCCCGAATTGGCCAAGCTCACCAAGGAGTCCTTCGACCTCGACTCCGTCATCAGGGCCGCGGGCGAACTGAGTGCATCGGGCAGCTGAAGCGCATCCTCGCAGCACAGTTCAAGGAACCCGAGGACCTTTGGTGGCCAAAGCGGCCCGCCAGTTCCTCAACGAACAGGTCAACGACCGCCTGAAGAACGCCCTCGGCGGACCCGACTCCTATGTGAGCGTGTCGAGCGGCAGCGTCGTCCAGCCGGAGCAGTCGGAGCCGGCGCCGAGCGCCGAGGGCGGGTCGGCAGAGGAAACCGAGCGAGTCGTCACGACGGAGGAAGAACTCGAGGACTATCGGATCGTCCGCGCCATCGTCTGCGGTGAGGTACCTGCCGCGCGGGTCGCCGCTCGAGACACCAAGACCTACTTCGGTGTGCTTCTGGACGACAACAACCGCAAACCGATCGCGCGGCTCTGGTTCAACCGGTCGAAGAAGTACCTCGGCGTGTTCGACGAGAACAAGGTCGAGACCCGTCTGCCGATCAGTACGGTCGAGGACATCTACCGGCACGCGGACCACTTGAGGAACACGGTGGCGAGGTACCTCACCACCGCACGTCCGCAGGCCGCGACTCCGGAAACGGTTTCCCCGGCTCATCCCGTGGTGACCGCGGATCCGGTTCAGTCGACCAGCGCCTGGTAGACCAGCTGCCGCAACTGGGAGCGCAGGCGGTACGTGCTCGACGGCAGCAGTTGTGTGTAGAAGCCCACCGTCAGGTCCTCGTCCGGGTCCACCCAGAATGCCGTCGAAGCCGCGCCTCCCCAGGCGAACTCTCCTGGGGAGGACAGGGTGCGGGCCTTTACCGGGTCCTCCAGTACCGAAAATCCCAGACCGAAGCCGTGGCCGTCGAAGGGCATCTCCGCGAACAGGGGGCGGCCGAAGGCCTCCAGGTCCACTCGGCCCGGCAGGTGGTTGCTCGCCATCAACGCCACCGTGCGCGGGGACAGCAACCGGACGCCGTCCAGGGCGCCGCCGCGGAGGAGCATTTCCGTGAAACGCCAGTAGTCCGGTGCCGAAGACACCAATCCGCCGCCGCCGGAGAGGCAGTCCGGGCGGGCTGTGCCGATGCGGCCGAATGCGTCGTTGCGGACCGCTCGTCCCGATGCCGGGTCGCGGACGTACATCGCCGCCAACCGGGAAGGGGACGATGCCACGAACCCCGTGTCCGTCATGCCCAGCGGTGCGAAGATCCGCGTCTCGAAGAACTCGTCCAGCGGCAGGCCCGACACCACCTCGACGAGGCGGCCGAGCACGTCCGTCGCCACCGAGTAGTTCCACTCCGTGCCCGGCTGGAAGACCAACGGCAGCGCGGCCCACCGCGACGAACACGCTGCCAGGTCGAGGCCCGGCGGCGTGCCCCACTCGAAGCCCGCCGCCCGGTAGATCGCGTCCACGGGGTGGCCGTGGTGGAAGCCGTACGTCAGACCTGCCGTGTGCGTCAGCAGGTGCCACACGCGGATCGGCGAAGTGGCCGGCTCGGTCAACGGTGCCAGGGCCGACCCCTTGACGTACACCCGTGGCGAAGCGAACTCCGGCAACCAGCGCGAGATCGGGTCGTCGAGCTCCAGCAGGCCCTCTTCGGCCAGCATCATCGCCGCGACGGAGGTGATCGGCTTGCTCATCGAGAAGATGCGCCAGAGCGTGTCGGCCTCCACCGGCGATGAAGCTTCGACGTCCCGGGCGCCGCCGCGGCCGAGGTGGACGATGCGGCCGTGCCTGCTCACCACCGCGAGCCAGCCCGGCAACCGTCCATCCTCGACATACCGGTCGAAATGCGCATCGATCCGGGAAAGCCGCGCCGCGTCGAAGCCGACCTCGGCCGGGTCGACGTCCACCTCGAAATCCGCCATGCGGCGAGGCTACTTCTCCCGCGCCCGCTCGGCCGCCTTCTCCTCGCGCCACGCTTCGTCGTTCTTGCCTTCGCGCCAGTAACCCGAGATCGACAGCAGCTCGCGCCGCACCCCGCGCTCGTCGAGCAGGAACCGCCGCAGCTCGCGCACGAACCCCGCCTCGCCGTGGACGAACGCCTGGACGACGCCCTCGCGCCACGGCAGCTCGCGCACCGCGGCCGCGACGTCGCCACCCGACGCCCGGTGCAGCCACGTGATCTGCGCGTCCGCCTTCGTGACCAGCGGCTGCTCCTCGTCCTCGTTCTCGACCAGGATCACCGCGTGGGCCGGGACGCCGGCGGGCAGCGCTTCGAGCGACGACGCGATGGCCGGCAACGCGCTTTCGTCCCCGGCCAGCAGGTGCCAATCCGCCTCCGCACCGGGCGCGTACGCGCCGCCCGGGCCCAGCACCAGCAGCTCGTCACCCGGCTGGGCCGAGGCCGCCCACGGACCCGCGATGCCCTCGTCACCGTGGTGGACGAAGTCGAGGACGAGCTCGCCGGCCTGCGGGTCGAACGCGCGGACCGTGTAGGAACGCTGCCGCGGCCAGTGCTCGCGCGGCAGCGTCGCCCGGCACTCCTGGACGTCGAACGGCTCCGGGTACTCGACGCCGGGCACCTTGAACAGCACCTTCACGTAGGCGTCGGTGAACTCGTTCGGCGTGAACTGCGCGATCCCCTCACCGCCCGCGACGATCCGGATCATGTGCGGGGTCAGCCGCTCGGTCCGCAGCACCCGCAACCGCGCCGCGGGACGCCCGGACCGCCGGGGTGCTTCAGCCATCGGCCACTCCAACCATCAGTAAGGCTTACCTAACTCAGCCTACGCGCCGATATCGGTACGCGGCTACTCAGGTGTACCCGGATCTCGCGCGGTCACCGGCCGAAGTTCGAACGGCGGTGGCCACCCGATGCGGATGGAGGTGGACCGGGAGCGCGGGTGCGTCGCGGCGCAGGGTGACCGGCGGTACCGCGTCACGGCCCATCCCGGCGGAGGCGCGTCGAGCACCGGGTGGCCATGGAGGCGGCGAGGCACCGGTTGTCGCCGAGCTCCGGAAGGAGGTGACCGCGCGGCCCGACGCTTCCGCAAGCGTTTTCACCCGCGCGGATCCGAAACCCGCGTGTTCTGGAACGCCGTGATCAGCCACTCCCCCTCCTCCCGGACGAGCACGAAGGACACGGTCGACTCACGCCCTTCGTCGGCGACCTCCGCACCGGCCAGCGACGAGCCACCACCCACGACGGCCACGGCGACGTCCGGCCGGACGAACCGCACCTTCGCCGCCCCGCCGATCGCCCCGGTGAGCTTCGACCCCCGCAACGGCCCCTCGAACAGCGCCCGGTGCGAGCTCTCGATCGCCTCCCGGCCCGGGAAGTTCATCCCGAAGAACGTCACGTAATCCGCATCCTCGGTGAAGAGCCGCCCGTACGCGGCGGCATCACCGGCGTTCCACGCGTCGGCCAGCCGGCCGAGCACATCGCGAACCTCGGAAACAGCAGTCATCACAACCCCCTCGAACAGCGTTCGTCTTACGAACACCGTTCTACTCTCGAACGCCGTTCGCGTCAAGTACAGTGTTCGGGTGACCGTTCCCCCGCCGCCGTGGCGCAGCGCTCCCCGCCGCCGCGCCGCGAAACCCGTGCTCTCCCAGGCCTCGATCGTCCGAGCGGCCTTGATCGTCCTGGACGAAGAAGGGTTCGACGCGGTCACCATGCGGCGGATCGCCCAGGAACTGGAGACCGGGCCCGCGTCGCTCTACGCGCACGTCTCGAACAAGGACGAACTGGCGGAGCTGATGCTCGACGCCGCGCTCGCCGACGTGGTGATCCCCGAGCCGGACCCGGCACGCTGGGACGAGCAGGTCAAGGACCTCGTCCGCGACCAGATCCAGGTGATGGCCGCGCACCGCGGCCTCGCGCGCATCGCGTGGGACATCGCCGTGCCGGTCACGCCCCACTCGCTGAAGCAGGGCGAGGCGATGCTCGCCCTGCTTCGCGCCGGAGGGCTGACGCTCAAGCAGGCGACCTTCGCCGGCGACGCGCTTTCCCTCTACGCCAAGGCGTACGCCTACGAAGCGAGCAGCTGGACGTGGGGCGAGATCGACCAGGCCGAAGCCGGCGAACGCGGCAAGCAGATGGTGGCGTACATGCAGTCACTGCCCGCGGAGTCGTTCCCGAACATGCTGCAGGTCGGCGAGTTCTTCTCCGCGGAAACGGCGAAGGAACGCCTCGAGTTCGCGCTCGAGGCGTACCTCGCCGGGCTGAAAGTCCTGGCGAAGAACTAGGGCCGCAGCACGATCTTGCCGCGCGTGTGCCGCCGCTCCAGTTCGCGGAAAGCGTCCCGGACGTCCTCCAGCGGGTACACCCGGGCGATCGGCAGCGACAGCAACCCCTTCTCCAGCAGCAGAGCCAGCTCGCGCAGCACGTCCGCCGACGCGCCCGCCGCGTTGCCGTCGGTCTTGACGTTGTACTTCTCGGCCGCGGCCCAGTCGATGATCGTGTCGATCCGTCCCGGGTGGATGCCCAGGTGCAGCGCCAGTTCCACGTACCCGGAGCCGAACGTGTCGACGAACGCGTGCACGCCGGAAGGCGCGGCTTCGCGGATCCGCTCCAGCACGCCCTCCCCGTAGGCGACCGGGATGACGCCGAGCCCGCGCAACCACTCGTGGTTCGCCTCGCCGGCCAGGCCGATCACCGTGGCCCCGGCCAGCTTCGCGAGCTGGACGGCCAGCGAGCCGACCCCGCCCGCGGCGCCCGAGACCACGACCGTGTCGCCCTCCTTCGGGCAAACCGCGGCCACCGCGGCGTACGCGGTCGTCCCGGCGACGAACAGCGAACCGGCGACCTCCCACGGCACGCTGTCCGGACGCGGCGTGAGGTTCGCGGCCTCCGCCACGACGAACTCCGCGTGACTCGATCGCGTGTCGACGAACCCGATCACCTCGTCGCCGACGGCGATGTCCGAGACGCCTTCACCGCGCGAAGCGACAACCCCCGCGAAGTCGCTGCCCTGACCGGACGGGAAGGTCGCCGGGAAACGCGAGTGCAGCAAGCCCTGCCGGATGGCGGCCTCGCCCGGGTTGATCCCGGCGGCCCGCACCTCGACGAGTACCTGCCCCGGTCCCGGGACCGGCCGGGGGACGTCCTCGACCCGCAGGACCTCCACGTCGCCGTACTCGTCGAACCTGATCGCGCGCGCCATGGGGCCTCCTCGAAGTCGTTGCTGAATACAAGCAACGACACGGTCCCGGGTTTTAATCCCTACCCGGCGAGGCGGCGGACCACCCCGTCGGCCAGGAGCCGGCCGCGGTCGGTGAGCACCGCGCGGCCGCGGGAGTCCAAAGCGGACGGATCGAGCAGGCCCTCGGCCGCGGCCGCGCGCGCCTCGGCCAGGCCCGGCTCGTCGAGCACGTCGAGCGGCAATCCTTCGGCGACGCGCAGTTCGAGCATGATCCGCTCGAGGTGCTGGTCGTCGTCGGTGAGCACCTCGCGCCCGGCCGCGGGCGAGGCCCCTTCGGCGAGCAGCGCGGCGTACCGGGCCGGGTGCTTGACGTTCCACCAGCGCACGCCGCCGACGTGGCTGTGCGCGCCCGGACCGGCGCCCCACCAGTCGTCACCCCGCCAGTAGCCGAGGTTGTGGCGGCAGCGGGCCGCGTCGGACGCCGCCCAGTTCGACACCTCGTACCAGCGCAGTCCCGCCGAGGACAGCATGGCGTCGATCATTTCGTAGTCCGCGGCCAGCACGTCGTCGTCCGGCGCGGGCAGCTCGCCGCGGCGGACGCGACGGGCCAGCGCCGTGCCCTCCTCGACGATCAGCGCGTACGCCGAGACGTGGTCGACGCCGGCGGCCAGCACGGCGTCGAGCGTCGCGCGCAGGTCGTCGGCGCGCTCCCCCGGCGTGCCGTAGATCACGTCGAGGTTCACGTGGTCGAACCCGGCCGCCCGCGCTTCGGCGGCGGCCTTGCCCGGACGGCCCGGGGTGTGCACGCGGTCGAGGATCTTCAGCACGTGCGGCGCGGCCGACTGCATGCCCAGCGACACCCGCGTGTAGCCGGCTTCGCGGATCCCGGCGAAGAACTCCGGCGACGTCGACTCCGGGTTCGACTCCGTCGTCACCTCGGCGCCGGGCGCCAGCCCGAAGACGTCGCGGACGGCGTCGAGCACCGACCGCAGCCCGTCCGCGCCCAGCAGCGACGGCGTGCCGCCGCCGACGAACACGGTGTCGGCGGCGGGCGGCACGACGAGCACGCGCGCGGCGAGTTCCAGCTCGCGCCGCAGCCCTTCGAGCCAGGACTGCGGCGACGAGCCGGAGTCGAGCTCCCCCGCGGTGTAGGTGTTGAAGTCGCAGTACCCGCAGCGCGTGGCGCAGAACGGGACGTGCACGTACACCCCGAACGCTCTGCCGCCCAGCCCTTTCAGCGCGGTTTCCGGCAGCGCCGGATCGATCGGCGTGGCGGGGTCGGGACGCAGCTGGGGCACGCTCGAATTGTCCACCCCGTCACGCCGGGTCGCCTCAAGGGGCCGATCGGGTTAACACCTGTTACGAGGCCGGGAGGTTGGCCGCCGCCCAGTCCGGGTCGACCGGGATCATCTCGATCACGTCGAGCAGCACGCCGTTCGGGTCGGCGACGTAGAAGTGCCGCTGCCCGTAGACCTCGTCGACGACCGGAGTCACGAGCTCGATCCCCGCTTCTTCCAGCCGTTTCGCCTCGGCGCGAGCGTCTTCGACGACGAGCCCGAACATCAGCCCGGCCGTCTCCCGCGCCCGGTAGGCCGGGGGCACCGACTCGTGCCCGCGCTGCACGAAGCTGATCTCGTAGCCCGGCGCGCCGGCGTTGACGCTGGCGAACCAGTCGAGCTCGACGGTGACCGGCAGGCCGACGACGTCCGCGTAGAAGCGGGTGGTCGCCGCGACGTCGTCGACCAGGTAACCCGCCCCGAAACCCTTGACCTGCATCCCCAGTTCCTCTCTTCAAACCACTGCTGTTGAAGTACTTTACATGTAGTGGTTTAGACGCGCAAGAGGACCCCTCGCGGCGGTTGACACGATTTCCGCAGGTGAGTGACCCTTCTCCCACCATGCGGGCAGGCCTGGACCACATTGTGGACGCGTGGCACGCTGACGCCGTGACTCATGCCGGTGTTCTCCTCGTGGCCCGCCGCCACGTCGACCTCGTGCGGGTCGCCAGCGCCCTCTGCGTACCCGTTCGCTGACTGCCGTCGCCACCACCTGCCACGAATTCTGGACAGCCGGCGCCGGAGGAAACCCGCGAGCCGGTGGTCCTCCGCCGCCACGAAAGCCTCTCGGAGGACGCCGCCATGGCCACGCCCCAAACCCCAGCCCGCCCCGCGCGCGCCAAGCAGAAGCGCGGCGAAGGGCAGTGGGCGCTCGGTTACCGGGAGCCGCTGAACCCGAACGAGCGGTCCAAGAAGGACGACCACCCGCTCAACGTGCGGGCGCGCATCGAGAACATCTACGCCCACCGCGGGTTCGACGCGATCGACCCGGGCGACCTGCGCGGCCGGTTCCGCTGGTTCGGCCTCTACACCCAGCGCAAGCCCGGGATCGACGGCGGCCGCACCGCGACGCTGGAGCCCGAAGAGCTCGACGACCGCTACTTCATGCTGCGCGTCCGGATCGACGGTGGCGCGCTGACCACCGGGCAGCTCACCGTGCTCGGCGAGATCTCCCAGCAGTACGCGCGGGACACCGCCGACATCACCGACCGGCAGAACATCCAGTACCACTGGATCCGGATCGAAGACGTGCCGACGATCTGGGCCAAGCTCGAGAACGCCGGCATGACCACGATGGAGGCCTGCGGCGACAGCCCGCGCGTCATCCTCGGCTCGCCGGTCGCGGGCATCGCCGCGGCCGAGGTGATCGACGGCACCCCGGCGATCGACGAGATCAAGCGCCGCTACATCGGCAAGCCGGAGTTCGCCAACCTGCCGCGCAAGTTCAAGACCGCGATCTCCGGCCAGCCCGACGTCGCCCACGAGATCCACGACGTGGCCTTCGTCGGCGTCGACCACCCGGAGCACGGGCCCGGCTTCGACGTCTGGGTCGGCGGCGGCCTGTCCACCAACCCGATGCTCGGGCAGCGCCTCGGCGCCTGGATCCCCCTGGACGAGGTCCCGGACGTCTGGGAAGGCGTCATCTCGATCTTCCGCGACTACGGCTACCGGCGGCTGCGCTCGCGCGCCCGGATCAAGTTCCTGGTCAAGGACTGGGGCGCGGCGAAGTTCCGGCAGGTGCTGCAGGACGAGTACCTCAAGCGCGAGCTGATCGACGGCCCGCCGCCGGCCGACCCGGCCGTCCCGATCGACCACGTCGGCGTGCACCCCCAGGTCGACGGCAAGTTCTACGTCGGGGCGGCGCCGATCGCCGGGCGGTCCAGCGGCGGCACGCTCGTCGCCGTCGCCAAGGCCGCCGAGCGGGCCGGTTCGGGTCGGGTGCGGCTCACCCCGCAGCAGAAGCTCGTCGTGCTCGACGTCCCCGAGGCCCAGGTCGCCACCCTCGCCGCCGAGCTGGCCGAGCTGGGGCTGGAGACGAAGCCGTCGCCGTGGCGGCGCGGCGTGATGGCCTGCACCGGGCTGGAGTTCTGCAAGCTCGCCATCGTCGAGACGAAGGCCCGCGCGCAGCAGCTCGTCGCGGACCTCGAAAAGTCCCTCGCCGACATCCAGGACGGCCTCGAGACGCCGGTGACCGTGCACCTCAACGGCTGCCCCAACTCCTGTGCCCGGATCCAGACCGCGGACATCGGCCTCAAGGGCCAGATCGTCACCGACGCCGACGGCAACCAGGTCGAAGGCTTCCAGGTGCACCTCGGCGGCGGCCTCGGCCTCGACGCCGGGTTCGGCCGGAAGCTGCGCGGGCACAAGGTGACTTCGGGCGAGCTGACCGGGTACGTCGAGCGCGTCGTGCGCAACTACGTCACCGGACGCGAACCGGGCGAGCGGTTCCCGCAGTGGGCCGCCCGCGCCGAGGAAAGCGCCCTCCAGTGACTTCCGACGAGCGTGCGGCACCGTACTACTGCCCCTATTGCGGCGACGAGGACCTCCGGCCGGAAGAGAACGGCGGCTGGCTGTGTTCCAGCTGTCGCCGGGTTTTCTCGGTCAAGTTCCTCGGCCTGTCCCTTCCGGAGGTTTCCCGATGACCGCCACCGCCGACTACAAGACCCTCGCCGAGCGCGCTTCGCGGGAACTCGCCGACGCGACCGCGGACGAAGCGATCCGCTGGACCGTCGAGACGTTCGGCGACGACTTCATCGTGGCGTCCAACATGCAGGACGCCGTGCTGATCGACCTCGCCACCAAGGTGAAGTCCGATGTGGACGTCCTGTTCCTGGAGACCGGGTACCACTTCCCGGAGACGATCGGCACGCGCGACGCCGTCCAGGCGGTCTACCCGGGCGTGAAGATCGTGAACGCCCAGGCCGAGCAGAGCGTCGCCGAGCAGGACGCGGAGTACGGCGAGAAGCTGCACGACCGCGACGCGACGCTGTGCTGCAACCTGCGCAAGGTCGTGCCACTGCGCAAGACGCTGGCGAACTACTCGGCGTGGGTCACCGGCGTCCGCCGCGTGGACGCCCCGACCCGCGCGAACACCCCGATCGTCACCTGGGACGACCGCAACGGCCTGGTCAAGGTCAACCCGATCGCGGCGTGGACCGACGACGAGTTCAACGGCTACATCCGCGAGCACGGCATCCTCGAAAACCCGCTGGTGTCGATCGGCTACCTCTCGATCGGCTGCGCGCCCTGCACGGCTCGCGTCGAGCCGGGCCAGGACCCGCGCAGCGGCCGGTGGGCGGGGCAGAGCAAGACCGAGTGCGGACTGCACGGCTGAGGAAGGGACGCATGACGACCTTGGAGCCCGCCACCGATGCGGCACAGGACAACCTCGCGGCTTTGGAGTCCGAGGCCATCCACATCTTCCGGGAGGTGGCCGGCGAGTTCGACCGCCCGGTGATCCTCTTCTCCGGCGGCAAGGACTCGACGCTGCTGCTGCACCTGGCGATCAAGGCGTTCTGGCCGGCGCCGGTGCCGTTCCCGCTGCTGCACGTGGACACCGGGCACAACTTCGACGAGGTGATCGAGTTCCGCGACCGGGTCGTCGAACGGCACGGCCTGCGCCTGGTCGTGGCGAAGGTGCAGGACTGGATCGACGACGGTCGCCTCGAAGAGCGCGCGGACGGGATGCGCAACCCGCTGCAGACCACGCCGCTGCTCGACACGATCGCCGAGAACAAGTTCGACGCCGTCTTCGGCGGCGGCCGCCGGGACGAGGAACGTGCCCGGGCGAAGGAGCGGATCTTCAGCCTCCGCAACGCCTTCGGCCAGTGGGAACCGCGGCGGCAGCGGCCCGAGCTGTGGAACCTCTACAACGGCCGGCACCGCCCGGGCGAGCAGGTCCG
>NZ_MUMI01000386.1 GCF_002155975.1 Amycolatopsis kentuckyensis | reverse complement strand
GAGCTCGCGCGCGAGCTCCTGCTGCGTTTTGAGCCGCTTCGCCAGCGCGCGCAGCTTGCCGAGGTTGACCCCGTGGTCGTCGCCGTGGTTCTCGTTCACCGCGCGGATCCTCGGGTCCTCGAGTTCGGCCAGCTCGGCCAGGACTTCCGGCACGTCACTCACTGCGGCACCACCAGCCCCGATTCGTAGGCGAACACCACCAGCTGCGCCCGATCCCGGGCCCGCAGCTTCATCATGGCCCGGTTGACGTGCGTCTTCGCGGTGAGCGGGCTGATCACCATCCGTTCGGCGATCTCCTCGTTCGCCAGCCCCCGCGCCACGAGCGTGACGGCTTCCCGCTCCCGGTTCGTCAGCTCCGCCAGCCCCGCCCCGGGGACGAGCGGCTGGGTCACGTACCGGTCGATCAGCTTGCGGGTGATCGACGGCGCCAGCAAGGCGTCCCCGCGCGCCGCGACGCGCACCGCGTGCAGGAAGTCCTCCGGCTGGATGTCCTTGACGAGGAACCCGGCCGCGCCCGCGCGCAGCGCCTCGAAGACGTACTCGTCCAGGCCGTAGTTGGTCAGGATGACGACGTGCACCCCGGCCAGCGCCGGGTCCGCGGCGATGCGCCGGGTCGCCTCGATGCCGTCGACGCCGGGCATCTGGACGTCGACGAGCGCGATGTCCGGCAGGTGCTCCAGCGCGAGCCGCACCGCCTCGCCGCCGTCGCCGGCTTCGGCGACGACCTCGATGTCGTCTTCGACGTCGAGGAGCGCGCGGAACCCGCTGCGGATGAGCGGCTGGTCGTCGGCCAGCAGGACGCGGATCACGCCGGGTCCACCGGGAGTTCGGCCCGGACGCTGAACCCGCCTTCGCGGCGAGGCCCGGCTTCGAGCCGGCCGCCCAAAGCCGTGACGCGCTCGCGCATCCCGGTCAGGCCGACGCCCGGCGCNNGCGCCGGGCCGGTGGTCGATCCGGACCGACGCGGTGGCCGCGGCGGCGTGCCGGGCGACGTTGGTCAGCGACTCCTGGACGATCCGGTAGGCGGTCCGGCCGACCGCAACCGGCACGGCGTCGCGCGGGCCCTCGACGGTCAGCTCCGCGTCGAGGCCGGTGGTCCGGGCCTGGCGCACGAGGTCGGGGACGTCGTCGAGCCCGCGCGGCGGGTCCTTGTCGTCGTCGCGCAACGCCTCCAGCGTCGCGCGCAGTTCCCGGGTCGCCTCGCGGCCGGCGTCGCGGATGGCCAGCAGCGCGTCGGGCACGTCTTCGCCGCGCTTGCGGGCCAGGTGGACGGCGACTTCGGCCTGCACCTTGATGACGGAGATCTGGTGGGTGAGCGAATCGTGCAGCTCCCGCGCGATGTGCAGCCGTTCCTCGTCCGCGCGCCGCCGCGCGGTTTCCTCGCGGGTGCGTTCGGCTTCGTCGGCCCGGCGCTCGGCTTGGCGCAAGGCCTCCCCCGCCGCCCCGGCCGCGATCAGCCACGCCAGCTGCAGGACGTCCCGCGACTGCGTGAACGCCGCGCCGGTGTCGTGCACCCCCGAAACCAGGAGCGCCAGCGGAACCGCGACCAGCATGAGCACCGACGCCACGACGGCGGCGATCCGGTGTCCCGCCCGGACGGCCGCGTACACGGCGAAGAGGTAGGCGACGACGGGTACTTCGAACCCGGCGACCTGGTAGCCGAGCGCGCAGATCGCGGTCGCGGCCAGCACGGCGACCGGGGCCCGGCGGCGCACGGCCAGCGCCAGCCCGCCGGCCGCCAGCGCCGCGTACCCCAGGACGTCGAGGCCTGCGGGCGCGTGCGTCGCGGACAGCCCGGCGGCCACCAAAGCCGCCGCCACACCGACGGCGACCGCTCCGTCCACGAGGTGCGCACGCTTCACCCCTGAACCCTAACCGGGTTCCCGCCCGGCGAAGTCCCGCGTGGAGCGCATTTCCGGACTACTGCGCCCGCGGTAGTCCCCCCGTTCCTGCGACGGCCGCGGCAGCGCGAAGTGCCTGCCCGCGCACGACGACGGACGCGGGGTCCGGCGGACATGCTTCCGGCGTCCGATCCGGAAGAAGGAGCACCTCATGAACGTCCTCGCCGCGGCCAGTTCCTACGACCTCACCCCGGGACGGCTCTGGTCCTTGATCGCCGTCGTGTTCGGCGTGGCGGGGGTGATCGCGGGCGTGCTGGCCCTGCGCCGCGGCCGGGGAGCCGTCGTGGCGCTGGCCGGCGGCCTGGCTTGCGTCGTGATCGGCGGGTGGGTCGTGGGGGCCGCGAAGGGCGGGCCCGGCACCGGCTACGGGATCGTCGGTGGCTACGTGGACCTGGTGATCGGCGCGGTCGCCCTCGTCCTCGGCGGGCTGTCGATGGCGCGCTCGCGCGGTTTTGTCGGTGGTCGCCGCTAGCGTCGGAGGCATGTTCGAAATCGACTTCGCCGAGTTCCCGTCCACGTCCGCCGAGGCGTCCGGGCGGTTCTTCGAGCGCGCCTTCGGCTGGGCGCCGACACCGTACGGCCCGGACTA
Organism: Amycolatopsis kentuckyensis; assembly: GCF_002155975.1. Taxonomy (GTDB): domain Bacteria; phylum Actinomycetota; class Actinomycetes; order Mycobacteriales; family Pseudonocardiaceae; genus Amycolatopsis; species Amycolatopsis kentuckyensis. Next base: position 2,758 of record NZ_MUMI01000386.1, on the reverse strand, counting down.
CACCGACGTCCGGGCCGACGGCCTCACGCTCGGCTTCCAGGCGGACCCGGCCGAACAGCCCCGCGCGCCCCTGCTCACCATCCGCACCGACGACCTGGCGGCGGCCCGGAAAGCGGTGGAAGCCGCGGGCGGGGAGGTGACGAGGGAACCGTTCGCCTTCCCGGGCGGCCGCCGGTTCCACTTCCGCGAGCCCGGCGGGAGCGAGCTGGCGGTGTGGACCCCGGCGAACTAGCGCGACGTCCGGTTCCCGCCGGTGTCGGCACCGCCGGAGCGCCATGGTGATCATCATGAGCGTCTCCGTTCTCGAAGGCATGTACGCCGCCGAAGCCGAGTACTTCGCCACCGGCGACTTCGCGCCGCTGCGGCCGTTCTTCGCCCCGGACTTCGTGCTGCACCAGGCCGAGGGCCTGCCGTACGGCGGGGTCTGGCGCGGCCACGACGGCCTGCGGCGGTTCTTCGCGGCGATGAGCCGCACGTGGGCCGCCTTCGACTTCGTGGACCAGGCGTTCCTCAGCACGACGTCCCCGCTCGTCGTGCTGACGAACGTGCGCGCCCGCGCCCGCGCCACCGGGCGCGAGCTGGAGTTCCCGATCCTCCAGACGATCACCGTGGCCGGCGGGCGCATCACCGAGGTCCGCCCGTTCTACTGGGACAGCGCCGCCATCGCGGCCGCCTGCTCCAGGTAACCGGCGGCCCCGCCGCCGTAGTACGTCGCGGGGTCGGCCGGCACGGTCGGGAGGCCGAGCGCGAACCGCGTCACCAGGTCCGGATTGGCGACGAAGTGCCGGGCGTACGACACCGCATCGGCGATGCCGGCCTCGATCACCGCGTCGCCCGTCTCGCGGTCGAAGCCGTTGTTGACGATCAGGAGGCCGTCGAACAGTTCCCGGTACCGAGCGAAAGCGGCGAAGTCCGGACCGGCGTCGGGTCCCCGGAGGTGCAGGTAGTCCACGGCGAGCCCGGCGACCAGTTCGTCGTACTCGGCTCGCAGCGCATCGTCCACGGTGAACAGTCCGCCGGTCCACCACGGCGAAAGCCGGACGCCGACCCGGCCGTGCGCGGCGGCCGCGTCGACGACCTCGGCGAGCAACCGGCGTCGGGCGGCAGGAGAGCCGCCGTAGTCATCGGTGCGGTGGTTGAGCCGCGGGTGCAGGAACTGCGCCAGGAGGTACACGCCGTTGGCCGCGATCTCGACACCGTCGAACCCGGCGCGGCGGGCGTTCGCCGCCGCCGTGCCGTAATCCGCGACCGTCGCGCGGATCTCGGCCACGCTCAGCTCGCGCGGCGTGCCCGTGCGGCACCGCCCGGACGGCGGGTACACCGGCTCGTCCGGGTTCACCGCCGACGGCCCGGCCGGCCGCTCGCCGAGGAACTCCGGGTGCGAAACCGCCCCGGTGTGCCACAGCTGCAGCACGATCCGGCCGCCGAGCGCGTGCACGACGTCCGTGACCCGCCGCCACCCGTCGGCCTGCGCTTCGGTGTATATCCCGGGAACGTTCGCGAAGCCGGCCGCCCGTTCGCTCACCCAAGTGCCCTCGGCCACGATCAGCCCGGCCCCGGCGCGCTGCGCGTAGTGGGCGGCCTGGAGGTCGCCGGGCACCCCGCCGGGGACGCGCGCCCGGGTCGTCGGCGCCACGACGACCCGGTTCGGCAGGCGCCATCCGTCCAGGTGGGCAGGGGTCAGCAAGGTCATCCGGTCACCTCCGGTCGCGGGGACACGTCGAGGAGGCGACGGTGGACGCGAGCGAAAGGTGACCGATGGACGACCTGGCGGCGGGATTCGAGGCCGAACGCGGCCGGTTGCGCGGACTCGCCTACCGGATGCTCGGCTCGGCGGCCGAGGCGGACGACGCCGTGCAGGAAGCGTGGTTGCGGCTGAACCGGGTGGACTCGGTGGACAACCTGGCGGCCTGGCTGACCACGGTCGTCTCCCGCGTCTGCCTCGACGTCCTGCGTTCGCGGAAAGCCCGCCGCGAAGAGCCGTTCGAGGTGTTCCCCGAGCCGGTGGCCGACGCCGATCCGGCGGGCGAAGCCGCGCTCGCCGACTCGGTGGGCCGCGCGCTGCTCGTCGTGCTGGACGCGCTCGGGCCGGCCGAGCGGATCGCCTTCGTGCTGCACGACCTGTTCGCGGTGCCGTTCGACCGGATCGCCCCGGTGCTGGACCGCACGCCGGTGGCGGCGAAGAAGCTGGCGAGCCGGGCGCGGCAGCGGGTCCGGGGCACCTCCCCGCTGCCGCCGGCCGACCTGGCCCGGCACCGCCGGGTGGTCGACGCGTTCCTGGCCGCGGCCCGCGGCGGCGACCTCGCCGCGCTGCTCGACGTGCTGGCCCCGGACGTCGTCCGCCGCGCCGACGCCGCCGCCCTGCCGGTGGGCGCCCCGCTCGAGGCGCGCGGGGCCCGCGCGGTCGCCGAGGAGACCCAGGTGTTCGGGAAGCGGGCCCGGTTCGCCGAAGCGGCCCTGGTCGACGGCGCGGTCGGTGTCGTCGTCGCGCCGCACGGACGGCTGATGCTCGCGCTGGCCGTGACCGTCGAAGGCGAGCGGGTGGCGGCGTACGAGGTGATCGCCGACCCCGCCCGCCTCGCCGCGCTGCACGTCACGCTCCTCAGCGCTTGATCCGGTAGGACAGGTGCGTCACGCCGGTGCCCTCGGTGACCTCGGGGTCGGTCAGCTTCGTGGTGGCGTCGAGGTTGTCGAAGAAGCGGACGCCGGAGCCGAGCAGCACCGGGACGAGGTCGACCTGGACGCCGTCGAGCAGGCC
>NZ_MUMI01000385.1 GCF_002155975.1 Amycolatopsis kentuckyensis | reverse complement strand
CTGGCCGACGGTCCGCCGCCGGGCCCGCTGTCGGCCTGGCTGGCCCACGCGGAACCGAGCGCGCACCGGCTGGGTTCGGCCACCCTGGACGGCGCCGTCCCCGACCGGGAAGGTGATCGACTGGCCCTGCACAACGTGCTGCAGCAGCTGGAGCACCTGCGCGAGTACCCGTCGGTGGCGGCGGCGGAGTCGGCCGGGAAACTCCAGCTGACGGCGATGTACTTCCACGTCGGCGACGCCCAGGTGTACCTGTTCGATGCGGCGGAGCGAACGTTCCGCCCGGCCGGGGCACCGGTGGCGGTGCCGGGCGCCTGAGCTGCCCGTCGTCCGAGGTTCGAGCCGGGTCCGCGGTCCGCGGGCTCGGCTCGCTCGATGTGGGGGCCGGGCCGGCTCGTCGATCGTGGTCGACGTGGTCCCGGGCTGGTGGGCGCGGCTCGCCGACCGTTTCGATCGGGGCCGGCGCGGGCCGGGCCGACGCCGCCTCGGGCCCGCCGGATGACCGCCCGGCCGGCCCGCTGACCACGGCCCGCGTGCGCGACCGGGCGCGGAGTCACTATGTTGATGGCCCGTGACCATGCTGGTGATGACGGGGACCGGGACCGGGGTCGGCAAGACGATCACCACGGCGGCGATCGCGGCCCTGGCGGCGGCCGGGGGGCAGCGGGTGGCCGTGCTGAAGCCGGCCCAGACCGGGGTGCGGCCCGACGAGCCCGGTGACCTCCAGGACGTCCTCCGCCTCGCCGGACCGGACGTCACCACGCGCGAGCTGCGCCGCTACCCGGATCCGCTCTCCCCGGAGGCCGCCGCCCGGCGCAGCGGGCTGCCCACGCTCGACCCCGGCGAGATCGCCCAGGCCGCGTCCGACCTCGACACCGCGCACGACCTCACCCTCATCGAGGGCGCCGGCGGGCTGCTGGTGCGCTTCGACCGCACCGGGGCGAGCCTCGCCGACGTCGCCTGGTCGCTCGGCTCGCTGGTGATCATCGTGGCCGAGGCCGGCCTCGGCACGCTCAACGCCACCGCGCTCACCGCCGAGGTCGCCGGCAAGCGCGGGCTGACCGTCGCCGGCGTCATCATCGGCGCCTGGCCGGCCGAACCGGACCTCGCGGCGCTGTCCAACCTCGAAGATCTGCCGGTCGCGGCGGGTGCGCCCCTGCTCGGCGTGCTGCCCGCCGACATCGGCCAGGCCTCCCGCGAGGACTTCCTGGCCGCGGCGCGGGCCGGGCTCTCGCCGTGGTTCGGCGGCGAATTCGACCCGGAACTTTTCGCGGGATGCGCTTCTGCCGGGAAGTGACCTGCATCGCTGTCCCCTCGCGGCCCCTTCGTGCACGATGAGGGACGCTTTCCCGCACCACCTCGATCAAGGAGCCGCCGTGACCGCAGTCCCGGACACCGATGTCCTCGCCCTCGCGCGCGAGCAGGTCCTCGAAAACGGCGTCGGCCTCGGTGAACAGCAGGTCCTCGACGTGCTCCGGCTGCCCGACGACCGGCTGCCCGACCTCCTCGCGCTCGCGCACGAGGTGCGGATGCGCTGGTGCGGGCCGGAGGTCGAGGTCGAGGGCATCATCAGCCTCAAGACCGGCGGCTGCCCCGAGGACTGCCACTTCTGCTCCCAGTCCGGCCGCTTCCCGACGCCGGTGCGCTCGGCGTGGCTCGACATCCCGAACCTGGTCAAGGCCGCCCGGCAGACCGCCGAGACCGGCGCGACGGAGTTCTGCATCGTCGCCGCCGTCCGCGGCCCGGACAAGCGGCTGCTCTCGCAGGTCCGTGAAGGCGTCCGCGCCATTCGCGAAGACGGCAACGACATCCAGATCGCCTGCTCGCTGGGCATGCTGACGCAGGAGCAGGTCGACGAGCTCGTCGACATGGGCGTCCACCGCTACAACCACAACCTCGAGACGGCGCGCTCGCACTTCCCGTCGGTGGTCACGACGCACACGTGGGAAGAGCGCTGGGACACGCTGCGCATGGTCGCCGAGGCGGGCATGGAGGTCTGCTGCGGCGGCATCATCGGCATGGGGGAGACGGTCGAGCAGCGCGCGGAGTTCGCCGTGCAGCTGGCCGAGCTGAACCCGCACGAAGTGCCGATGAACTTCCTCATCCCGCAGCCGGGCACGCCGTACGAGCACTACGAAATCGTCGAGGGCCGCGACGCGCTGCGGACGGTGGCGGCGTTCCGGCTCGCGATGCCGCGCACGATGCTGCGGTTCGCGGGCGGCCGCGAGCTGACGCTGGGCGACCTCGGCGCGGAGCAGGGCATGCTCGGCGGGATCAACGCGATCATCGTCGGTAACTACCTGACCAACCTGGGCCGGCCGGCTTCGGCGGACCTGGCGATGCTGGACGAGCTCAAGATGCCGATCAAGGCCCTCAGTGACAGCCTCTGACCCGGCCTTTTGTGTCCACTGTGGACAGCAGTCGCCGGGTGGGGCGGACCACCCGGCGTGCCACAACCCGCGGACGGCGCTGGAGCCGCCGCGGTTCTGCACGTTCTGCGCCCGCCGGCTGGTGGTCCAGGTCAGCCCGCTCGGCTGGACGGCTCGCTGCAGCCGCCACGGCGAGACCGCCGGCGGCTGACGGCGGGGTGGGGTAACGAACCGGATCGTTCATAATGCCCGCGGTGAGGCTGGCTGGTGGCTGTCGGCTGGGTGGGGTAACGAACCAGATCGTTCATAACGTCCGCGGTGAGGCCGGCTGGTGGCTGGCGGCGGGGTGGGGTAACGAACCAGATCGTTCACAACACCCGCGGCGACACGGGCGAGCGGCTCACGGCGTCCACGCATCGACCGGTTACGCTCAGTGGCACTGTCGCAGGAAGGAGTCCGGGTGAGTGAGTCGTCGGGGCCCGCGCACCGGCCGTCGGCCGTGCCCGGGCCGTGGTCGGTGCCCGTGCTGTTCCGCGAGCGGCGGCCCCGGGTCGTGGTCAAGGCCGACCTGCTGCCCGCACTGAGCGTCCTGCTCGCGCTGACCGTCTTCAGCTTCCCGATCGGCTTCCTGTGGTCCCGGATCGCGCCGCCCGAGCGCGTCCGGATCATCGCCGCCGACGGCTCCCAGGGCGCGCTCGAGCTCGAGAGCTGGCACCGCTTCGACGACCTCGCGATCTTCGGGTTCCTCACCCTCGGCTTCGGGATCGTCGCCGGCGTCGTCGTCTGGCTCCTGCGCGAGCGCCGCGGGCCGGTGGTGTTCCTCGCCGCGGTGCTCGGCGTCGCGGTCACGAGCGCGCTGGCGATGTGGATCGGCCTCCGGATGGCCAACGGCCACTACACGATCACCACCCCGCCCGCGCTGGGCGCGGTGATCGAGCTGGCGCCGCGCCTGGAGTCGTGGTGGGTGCTGCTGACCGGCCCGCTCGGCGTGTCGATCGCCTACAGCCTGCTGGCCACCTGGAACGGGCGCGACGACCTGGGCCGCCGCCTCGGCTGACCGGTTTCCCCTAAGGTGGTGTCCGTCACCTACAGGGGGGATCCAGCAGTGACCGAGGACATCGAAGTTTCGCGGCACAACGCCGTCCGCTTTCCCGGCCTCAGCCCGCGCGCGTACGAGCACCCGGTGGACCGCGGCGCGCTCGCCACGCTGCGCGCGGTGCCGGGCTTCGCCCAGGTCGTCAAGGCGGTTTCGGGCTTCTACAACGAGCGCGGCGAGCGGCTGATGGCGCTGGCGTCGTCGATCCGCGTCGGGCCGAAACAGTACCCGGAGCTCGACCGGCTGCGTCACGAGTGCGCCGAGACGCTGGACCTGCCCGCGGTGCCGAACCTGTTCGTCTTCCAGGACCCGCGGATCCGCGCGGAGACGGTCGGCATGGACGAGCCGTTCCTCCGCGTCAGCACCGGGCTCGTCGAGCTGATGAACCAGGAGTCCCTGCGGTTCGTGATCGGCCACGAGATGGGGCACGTGCTGTCCGGGCACGCCGTCTACCGCACGATCATGGTGCGCTTGATCGGCCTGCAGCTGGCGATGTCGTGGACGCCGGTCAGCGCGATCGGCATCCGGGCGATCATCGCGGCGCTGCGCGAGTGGTTCCGCAAGGCGGAGCTGTCGTGCGATCGCGCGGGGCTGCTGTGCAGCCAGAACCCGACGGCGGCCCTGCGCGCCCAGATCCAGGTCGCGGGCGGCATCGACCCGGCCCGCATCGACGTCCCGTCGTTCCTGCAGCAGGCCGCGGAGTACGAGTCGGTCGAGGACATCCGCGACAGCTTCCTCAAGCTCAGGTCGGTCGAGACGGAGTCGCACCCGTTCGCGGTGGTCCGCGCGGCGCAGCTGCAGAAGTGGGCGGCCTCGGAGGAGTACCGCGCGATCCTGGCGGGCGACTACGCCCGCCGGGACTCCGACACCCCGACCGCGGACTGGAAGGACGACCTCAAGTCGGCGGCCCAGTCGTACAAGGAATCGTGGAACTCGTCGACGGACCCGCTGACCAAGGTGTTCAGCGACGTCGGCGAAGCGGTTTCCGGCGCGGCGGGCAAGGTGTGGAACAAGTTCGGCAACGGGAACGGTTCTTGATCCGGTTTCGGGCTGGCGGCTGAGGTTCGGTTGCCGTCGGCTGCCCGGCTCCTGTCCCGCGCGCCGACGGCCCGCCGCCGTTTCCCTGCCGTGCCAACGTTTGCCGGAACCCGGCGGGGCCGGAGGTCAGTTCAAACTGGCCGGCCGGCTCAGGTCGGTCAGCTCGCCCGGGGGCAGCGGCACCGCGCCCAGCGTGTGCAGGAACCCCGCCTCCCGCGTCAGCAGGCGGCAGGCGATCCGCAGCCTCCGCAACGGGTGGCGTTCCTCCAGCAGCTTCTGGCGGTCCTCCAGGGGCAGCAGGCAGTCCGCCGCCAGCACGTACGCCAGCTCGGCGATCGTCGTGTCCGGGTCGGGGGTGTTCCAGTCGTCGCTGCGCCACGCCGTTTCGCAGTACCGCCGGTGGGCCGCCCTGGCGACCGTGGCCAGGCGCTCGGCCATGCCGCCGGACGGGGCGACGGGGTCGTCGTCGAGCCACTCCACCGAGGCGATCAGGTACGGCGCCGAAACGCAGTCCAGGTCGCGCAGGCGGAAGCGGCGCTGGGCCTGCGTCACCACGTCGAACCGGCCGTCCGGCAGGCGCTTGGCCTCGCGCAGGACCGTGCTGCAGCCGATCTCGTACAACTGGTCCAGACCACGGACCTCGCGGGTCAGGGACGACCGCAGCGCGACCACGCCGAACTCGCGGCCCGGCACCGTGCCGCTCATCAGGTCGGCCGTCAGCTGCCGGTACCGCGGTTCGAAGATGTGCAGTGGAAGCTTGGTGCCGGGCAGCAGCACGGTCTGAAGCGGGAACAACGGCAGGATCGTCGTCGTCGCGGCACTTTCCGATTCCGGCTCGGTCACGGGTCCACGGTAAGCGCAGAACGCCGCCGCCGCAGCACGGTCACCGGTTGGGCGGCTTGAACACCGCGAACGGATCGGTGATCTGCATGCCCTTGCCGGCGAAGGAGAACAGCGCCGCGGGACGGCCGCCCGCGCGGCCCGGGGGCGCTGTGTGGCCGGTGGGGACCAGCAGACCGCGCCGGGACAGCACCCGCTGCAGGTTGGTCGCCGAGACGCGGTAGCCCAGCGCCGCCGAATACAGGCCGCGCAACGCCGAAATCGTGAACTCGTCCGGCGCCAGCGCGAAGCCGAGGTTCGTGTATGACAGCTTCGATCGCAGCCGGTCACGGGCGCGCAGCACGATCGCCTCGTGGTCGAACGCCGTGCGCGGCAGCGAGGCGACGTCGTGCCACTCCGTGTCCTCGGGCACCTCCGGATCGACGTCCGAGGGGACCAGGCCGAGGAACGCCGTCGCCACCACCCGCGGCCCCGGGACGCGGTCCGGGGCGCTGAACACCGCGAGCTGCTCCACGTGCTTGAGCTGGCGGACGTCCACCTTCTCGGCGAGCTGGCGCCGGATCGACGTCTCGACGTCCTCGTCCGGCCGCAGCCGCCCGCCCGGCAGCGACCAGCGGCCCAGGTGCGGGTCGAGCGCCCGGCGCCACAGGAGCACCCGCAGTGTGTCCGAGCGCACTTGAAGGACCGCGCCCAAAACCTCGTGGGCCAGGGGGGCCTGGGTGTTAAGATGACTTCGCACGGTTTTCGATTGTAAGGCGAAAACCGGAGACAGGTCCAGGAGGGCCAGCATGACTTCCACGCTCGAACAGGACCTCACCCCCTACGGCGGGGTCGAGGCGAACGCGGCCTGGGCGGAGGAGGTGCGACGCCTGGCGAACCAGCGCGACGCGGTCCTGCTCGCGCACAACTACCAGGTCCCGGAGATCCAGGACATCGCCGACCACACCGGCGACTCCCTCGCGCTCAGCCGCATCGCGGCGAGCAGCGACGCCTCCACCATCGTCTTCTGCGGCGTCCACTTCATGGCCGAGACCGCGAAGATCCTCTCGCCGGAAAAGACCGTCCTGATCCCGGACGCGCGGGCCGGCTGCTCGCTGGCCGACTCCATCACCGGCGCCGAGCTGCGCGCCTGGAAGGCCGAGCACCCGGGCGCGGTGGTCGTCTCCTACGTCAACACCACGGCCGAGGTGAAGGCCGAGACCGACATCTGCTGCACGTCGTCGAACGCGGTCGACGTCGTCGCCTCCATCCCCGCTGACCAGGAAGTTCTGTTCCTCCCGGACCAGTTCCTCGGCGCGCACGTCAAGCGCGTCACCGGCCGGGAGAACATGCACGTCTGGGCCGGGGAGTGCCACGTCCACGCGGGCATCAACGGCGCCGAGCTGGCCGAGCGCGCGGCCGAGGAGCCGGACGCCGACCTGTTCATCCACCCCGAGTGCGGGTGCGCGACGTCGGCGCTCTACCTGGCCGGCGAGGGCGCTGTGGCGCCCGAGCGGGTGAAGATCCTCTCCACCGGCGACATGGTCCACGAGGCTCGCGACACCAAGGCCAAGACCGTGCTGGTGGCCACCGAGATCGGCATGATCCACCAGCTCCGCAAGGCCGCGCCGGGCATCGACTTCCGCGCGGTGAACGACCGCGCGTCCTGCCGGTACATGAAGATGATCACGCCCGCGGCGCTGCTGCGCTGCCTGCGTGACGGCCTCGACGAGGTCCACGTCGACGTCGAGACGGCGGCGAAGGCCCGCGCTTCGGTGCAGCGGATGATCGAGATCGGGCAGCCCGGCGGCGGCGAATGACTCCGCCGGTTAATGACCCACGGGCGAAAACCCCGGTCTGGGAAGCCCGTGCCGACCTGGTCGTGATCGGCAGCGGCGTCGCGGGGCTGACCGCGGCGCTGCGCGCGCAGGCCCTCGGGCTGCACGTCCTGGTGATCACCAAGGCCACCGTCGCGGACGGCAACACGCGCTGGGCCCAGGGCGGCGTCGCCGTCGTCCTGGAAGACCAGCACGACCTCGACGACTCGGTCGCCCGGCACGCGGAGGACACGTTCACCGCGGGGGCCGGCCTGTGCGATGAGCCGGCAGCGCGCTCGATCCTCGACGGCGGGCCGGCCGCGGTCGCCCGGCTGCGGGCGGACGGCGCGCAGTTCGACGCTTCGGGCAACGGTCTGCTGGCCCGGGCCCGCGAGGGCGGCCACAGCGCGTTCCGCGTGATCCACGCGGGCGGCGACGCGACCGGCGCCGAGGTCGAACGCGCCCTGGTCGCGCAGGCCGGGCAGGTCGGGGTGCCGGTGCTGGAGCACCACATCGCCGTCGACGCGCTGCGCACCCCCGGCGGGCGGGTCGCCGGTGTGACGGTGCTCGACCACCACGGCGTGCCCGGCGTCGTCCGCGCTTCGGCCGTGCTGGTGGCCAGCGGCGGCATCGGGCAGCTCTACCAGGCGACGTCGAACCCGGAGATCGCCACCGGGGACGGGCTCGCCCTCGCGCTGCGGGCCGGCGCGACCGTGGCGGACATCGAGTTCGTGCAGTTCCACCCGACCGTGCTCTACACCCCGGGCGCGCGCGGCCGCTGCCCGCTGGTCACCGAAGCGGTGCGAGGCGAGGGCGCGACGCTGGTCGACGGCGCCGGCCTGCCGGTGATGCGGGGCGTGCACCCGCTCGGCGACCTCGCGCCGCGTGACGTCGTCTCGGCGGCGATCACCCGGCGGATGGCGACCGCGCCGGGCGGCGTCGACGACCACGTCTTCCTCGACGCGACTTCGATCGAGGGGTTCGCGCAGCGGTTCCCGACGGTGTTCGGGGCGTGCGCGGCGCTGGGTCTCGACCCCGCGGTGGACCCGATCCCGGTCACCCCGGCCGCGCACTTCTCCTGCGGCGGCATCGTGACCACTGTGGACGGACGCTCGTCGGTGGCCGGGCTCTACGCGGCCGGCGAGGTCGCGCGGACCGGGCTGCACGGGGCGAACCGCTTGGCGTCCAACAGCTTGCTCGAAGGCCTGGTCGTCGGGCAGCGCGTCGCCGAAGCCGTCGCGGCGGACCTCGCGGCCGGCTTGCTGGCCGATCCCGCCCGCGGTCGCCTGCCGTCGTGGACGACCGCTCCCGCGGCCGACCGCGATTCCCTGCAGCGGGTGATGAGCCGGTACGCGGCCATCGGCCGGGACGCCGACGGCTTGGCGGCCGCCGGTTCGGTGCTCGACCTGTCGCTTTCGGACACTCCGTTGTGGACGCACGCGGCGGTCGAGGACGCGGCGCTGACCGTGGTGGCGCAGGCGTTGCTCGCCGCGGCCGTCCGGCGCACCGAGTCGCGGGGCTGTCACGTGCGCACCGACTTCCCGACGCGCGACGACGGCTGGCGGCGCAGCCAGCTCATCCGGCTCAGCCCGTCCGGCCAGCCCGTGCTGGCCGACCCGATCCCCCTGGAGGGCGTGGCATGACGTTCCCGATCTCCGAACCCGTCCGCCGCCTGATCGCCGCCGCGGGCCTGGACGTCGACGACGTCGAGCGCGTGGTGTCCACGGCGCTGGGCGAGGACCTGCGGTACGGGCCGGACGCGACCACGGCCTCGACGGTGCCGGCCGACGCGACCGCGGTCGCCGAGCTGACCCCGCGCGTGAACGGCGTCGTCGCCGGGCTGCCGGTGGCGCTCGCCGTGTTCGACATGGTCCTGGGCGACGGCTACGAGGTGCTGGCCCGGCGCGAAGACGGTGACCGGCTGGTCGCGGGGGAGCCGGCGCTGGTGCTGGCCGGCCCGGTGCGCGGGCTGCTCACGGCCGAGCGCACGGCGCTGAACCTGCTGTGCCACCTCTCCGGCGTCGCCACCGCGACCGCCGCCTGGGTGTCCGAAGTGGACGGTACCGGGTGCGCGATCCGGGACTCCCGCAAGACGTTGCCGGGGCTGCGGCTGCTGCAGAAGTACGCCGTCCGCTGCGGCGGCGGCGTCAACCACCGGCTGGGCCTCGGCGACGCGGTGCTGATCAAGGACAACCACGTCGTCGCGGCGGGCTCGGTGACGGCGGCGCTGGCCGCGGCCCGGGCGCACGCGCCGGAACTGGCGTGCGAGGTCGAGGTCGACACGCTCGAGCAGCTCGAGGAGGCCCTGTCCGCCGGGGCGGACGAGGTGCTGCTGGACAACTTCACGCCGGAGGAGTGCCGCCGCGCGGTGGCGCGCCGCGACGAGGTCTCGCCGAAGACGCGGCTGGAATCCTCTGGTGGGCTGACCCTCGACCGTGGTAAGGCCTACGCACTGTCCGGTGTGGACTATCTGTCGGTGGGTGGGCTGACCCATTCCTCGCCGGCCCTGGATCTCGGCATGGACCTTCGCTGAGGCGTCGTTCCGGGCTAGACTGGCGGTGGCGGAATTCCTTGTCCGCCACCGTCTTTCGGTTCGGGGGTTCGGGTGCGGTTACCGGCGGTTCTCGCGGTGGCGGGCCTTGTGGCGGCGTCGGGTGTCCTCGGCGCTCCGGCCGCTTCGGCGCAGGGGTGCGCGAACCCGTCCGGCAGCTACGCCGGTGACGTCCCGTGGGGCCAGCGCCTGGTCGACCCGGCGCGGCTGTGGCCGCTGACGCGGGGTGACGGGCAGCTGGTGGCCGTGATCGGCACGGGTGTCGACGGGCAGAACGCGCAGTTCGCGCCCGGCCAGCTCGAAGGCGGCGCCGGCACCGAGCGCACGGACTGCGACGGCCGCGGCACGATCGCGGCCGGGATCGTCGGCGCGCAACCGGATCCGTCGACGACGTTCGCCGGCGTCGCACCCGGCGTGCGGCTGCTGCCGATCCGGTACACCACCGGCGACGGCGGCGACCCGGCCGAACTGGCCGACGCGATCGACCGGGCCGTGGACCGGCGCGCGAGCGTGATCCTGATCGCCGTGCCCGCGGCGATCGACAGCCCGGCGTTGTCGGGGGCGGTCACGCGGGCGCGCGCGGAAGGCGCGGTGGTCGTCTCGGCGGCGTCGGCGAGCCAGCAGGGCGCGCGGACGTACCCGACGGCGACGTCCGGAGTACTGGCGGTCGGCTCGGTGAACCCCGCGGGGGAGCCGGTGCAGACGGAGGCGGGGGACTACGTCGGCGTCGCGGCGCCGGGCGCGGAACTGGTGAGCACGTCGGCGGGGGCGGGCGGCGCGGTGGCGCACCGCTGGCCGGTGACCGACCCGGGCCTCGCGGCGGCGTACGTCGCCGGGGTCGCGGCGCTGGTGCGGGCGTACCACCCGGCGCTGTCCGGCGACCAGGTCGTGACCCGGTTGACGCTGACGGCCCACCGGCCGCCGTCCGGTGCCCACGATCCGCGGCTGGGCTGGGGAGTCCTGGACGCCTACGCGGCGGTGTCGTCGACCCTGCCGGCCGACGTGGCCGGACCCGGCGCGGTTCCCCCGGCGGCCTCGGCCCCGGTG
>NZ_MUMI01000383.1 GCF_002155975.1 Amycolatopsis kentuckyensis | reverse complement strand
CCCGCCGGGCTGTCCGGGGACTTCGGGCCGCCCGTCTTGCCGCACGGGCTCTGCACCAGGCCGAGCGGGTCGCTCTGCAGGTGCGGCTGCTCCACGTACCCCACCGGGTCGGGCGCCGCGGCCAGGCCGAGCGGGTCCTGGCTCAGGTAGCGGCCGGTCCGCGGGTCGTAGTAGCGGTAGACGTTGTAGTGCAGCCCGGTCTCGGCGTCGCGGTACTGGCCCGGGAAGGCCAGCGGCATCGGCGCGGTGCCGGACGCCGACGGCAGCAGCTCGCCCCAGAAGCTCGTGCGCGCCTGCCAGTCGACGCTGCCGTCCGGGCCCAGGAGCTCGGTCGGCGTGCCGGCCGGGGACGTCACCACCGTGTGGAACCGCACTTCGGCACCCCGCTGCTCGACCTGCACCACCGGCCGGCCGTCGTCGGGGTGACGCTCCCAGGTGAGCACGCGCGACGAGCCGTCGTCGGTCAGCTCGATCTCCTCGACGAGCTCCGCGCCGCTCCAGACGAACCACGTCTCCGCCGTCTGCCGCGGCGCGCCGTCGTCGCCGAGGATCCAGCGGCGCTTGGCGAACCGGCGGCCGAGCGGGTCGTAGAGGTAGGTCCAGAACGACTCGTCCGGGGCGATCACGGCGACCAGCCGGTCCAGCTCGTCCCACACGAACCGCCACTCCTCCGGCCCGTGGGCGGCGACGCGCACCCGGCCCTGCGGGTCGTGGCCGTAGCGCGTCCCGGCCGGCGGCACGAGCCGGCTGGCCGCGTCGTAGGCGAAGCGTTCCACGCCGTCGGGCGCGTGCACCTCCGCGACGCGGCCCGCCTGGTCGAATCCGAACCGGACCGGCCGCGGGTCGTCGATCGCGGCGAGCCGGCCGTCCGGCGTGTACGCGTAGGCGCGCCGGCCCACGCCGGCGATCGTCTGCTCCCCGAGCCGGTCCGACGCGTCGAAGACCTGGCGCAGCACCTCCGAGCCGTCGGCCGACCGGCGCACCTCGCGGCCGGCTTCGTCGTATCCGAACGCGATTTCGTGACCCGCGATGCGCAGCGACACCGGGAGATCGCCGTCGTACCGCCACTCACTGTCCACACCGGACAGTGTGGTGCGGTGGACGCCCGCGGCGTCGTAGGACCAGCGCACGCCGACGCCGTTGAGGGTCTCTTCGCGCACCCGCCCGCGTTCGTCGCGCACGATCTGCAGGACCGATTCGTTGTTGACCGCGTACTCGAGCTGTCCCAGCGCGTCGTAGGCGTAGCCGGTGACGCCGGTCGCCGTCCGCCGTTCGACGACGTTGCCGAGCGCGTCGTAGGCGTACTCGGTGACTTCGCCGAGGCCGTTCGTCATCCGCCGCAGCTGCCCGGCCTCGTCGTAGGCGTAGGTCAGCCGACGCCCGTCGAAGTCGGTCTCCTCGACGAGCCGTCCGGCCGGGTCGTAGGTGTAGCGCCAGGTCTGGCCACGCGGGTTGGTCACGGCGACCAGGCGCAGCTCGGCGTCGTAGCCGTACGCCGTGCGCGCGCCGGCCGCGTCGAACTCCTCGATCGGCAGGCCGAACGGGCCGTACGTGCGCCGGGTCGTCCGCCCGGCCGCGTCGCGGTGCTCGACGACGCGGCCTTCGCCGTCGTGACGCCAGCTTTCGCGCTCGCCGCCGGGGCCGATCCGCCAGGAGCGCTGCCCTTCGGCCGTCCAGCCGAGCCGGGCCGCGCCGCCGGACGCGGTGTGCACCAGCCGCGGCCGCCCGAACGGGTCGCGGTCGCCGGGCCGCACCGCCGCGGTGAGCACCGGTTCGCCGCCCAAGGCGTCCGTGCCGTCGACGCGCAGCCGGGTCGAGACTCCCGGGAGGGCCGCGTAGGGGTCGGACGCCGCGGCGACGACCCGCGCGTCACCGGCCCGCAGTTCCACCTCGCCGGCCCCGGCCGGGGTCAGCCGCACCACGGAACCGTCCGGCCGCGTGACCGTCGCCAGCTCGCCGTTTTCGTAGCCGTAGAAGGTGATCCGGCCCAGTTCGTCGGACTGCGACAGCAGGTCGTCGTAGCGGGTCCACGAGTACCGGCGCGTGTGCCCGAGCGGATCGGTCCGTTCGACGAGCTGGCCGGCCTCGTTCATCCGGTAGACCCACGTGTGGCCGAGCGCGTCGGTGTGCCGGGTGGTCCGGGTCTCGGTGTCGTAGGCGAACGTGCCGTTGAGGTAGCGCTCGGCGCCGACGCTGCGGACGCAGCGGCCCTCGGCGTCGTAGACGTAGCGGTACCAGGTGCCGGTGCGGTCCTGCCAGCCGACGATCCGGTCGTCGACGTCGTAGTCGAGGTTCACCGGGCGGCCGGTGAAGCCGGCGATCTGGGTCAGCTGGCCGAGCCGGTTGTAGCCGTACCGGACGACCGGCGCGCCGCCGGGCACGCCGAGCGCGGCGATCCGGCCCGAGTCGGCGTTGATCCCGATCTCGGTGCCGTCGTCCCGGCGCAGCAGCCGCGGGGCGCCGCTTGCGTCGTGCTCGATCGTGGTGCGGGAGCCGCCCTGCTCGATGACCGTCAGCGGCAGCACGCGCCCGGGGCCGTCCGCGAACACGAGGTCGCGGCCGCCTGCCGAGAGCCGGTAGCCCTCGGCGGTCCGGCGCAGCGGGTGGCGCGGGCCTTCGACCGGCAGCACGGGCCGGTTGCCGTCCGGGCGCGGGTACACGAGGACCATGCCGTCCTCGGCGAAGAACCGCAGGTGCGCGCGGTCGGCCTCCAGCCGCTGGTCCAATGTGGACGCCCAGGAGCGGCCGAACCACCGGCCGGCGCGGTAGGCCGACAGGTGCGTGCGGGACAGCTCCAGGTCGCCGGCATCGCCCGGCAGCGTCAGGTCGACCTGCTTCAGCACGACCTCGCCGGTGGCGACGTCGACCGGGTCGGAGACGCAGACCTTCTTGTCGTCCGGCACCGCGCGGTCGCGCGGGCCGTCGCCCTTGGGGTCGCCCTTCGGCTTGCCCCCGCCGTCCGGGCTGCCCTTCGGCGTGCCCCCGGGCGGCGGGGGCAAGCCGAAGG
>NZ_MUMI01000382.1 GCF_002155975.1 Amycolatopsis kentuckyensis | reverse complement strand
GGCCTGCTCGACGGCGCTTTCGAGGCCGTCGGTGACGAAGGTGAACGGCGCGTCCGGGTGCGGCCAGTCCGCGGGCTCTTCGTGGGTGACGACGAAGACCGGGACGCCCATCGGGTGCGCGCCGCCCCAGCCCTGGGTGAGGGTGAACAGGCGGCGGCCGGTGATCAGCGCGCCGACGTTCTCCGTCGCCGCGCGCAGCATCTTCGCGCTGGCTTCGGAGGTCTTGAAGGTGGCCCAGTCGACGGCGGTGGGGACCTCGACGTCGCCGTTGCCGAACCACTCGAACAGGTGATCGATGCGGTCTTCCGGGTCGGCCACGAAGCCGTCGAGGGACATGGACATGTTGGCGATGACGTCGGCCATTTCGAACTCCTTTTGGCTGGTCAGAGGCGGTTTGCCCTGCTGACGAGAAGTCTTCCGCGTTCACCCGGCCGGAAGATCTGCCACCTGGCCGACATCCGCGGGCGGGTGGCCGATGCCTTGACAGCGGGGGTGGCCGGCGGGAGCATGAACATGTGTTCATGAACGTGTGTTCACCACGGAGGGGATGGGGATGACCGGGATCGTCAACACCGCGCAGGCCGAGGCGTGGAACGGGTACGAAGGGGAGCACTGGGCGGCCCACGCCGACCGCTACGACGCGGTGAACAGCGGCTTCAACGGCTATCTGCTCGATCAAGTGCGCGCGGGCGACCGCGTGCTCGACATCGGCTGCGGCAACGGCCAGCTGACGCGGCTCGCGGCGGCGCGCGCCCGGTCCGCGGTCGGCGTCGACCTGTCCGGGCCGATGCTCGCGACCGCGCGGGCGCGGGCCGCCGAGGTGCCGAACGTGACGTTCGAGCAGGGTGACGTCCAGGTCCACCCGTTCGCCGAGGGCGGGTTCGACCTGGCGGTCAGCCGGTTCGGGGTGATGTTCTTCGCCGACCCGGTGGCGGCGTTCGGCAACGTCCGGCGCGCGCTCGCCCCCGGCGGGCGGCTCGCGTTCCTCTGCATGACGGCGCTGTCCGGTACCGACCTCGGCCGGGTGTTCGGCGCGCTGGCGGCGTACCTGCCGCAGCCGACCGGGCCGGACGGCAGCGGGCCGACGTCGTTCGCGGACCCGGACCGCACCCGGGCGGTGCTGACCGAAGCCGGCTTCGAAGACGTGGTGTGCACCCGCGTCGAGGCCGGCCAGGTCTGGGGCCGGGACGTCCCCGACGCGACGCGGTTCATCGCGGACTGGGGGCCGGTCCGCCACCACCTGGGCCTGGTCGACAACGCGCGGGCGGCCAAGGCGACCGAGGCCCTCGCCGTGGCGCTCGAACCGTTCGCGGGCCCCGACGCGGTCCGGCTGCGCGGCACGGCGTGGCTGGTCACGGGAAGGAGGCCGTAACGCGGCGCCCGTACGATGGCGGTGATGTCACCGAGGAAAGCCGCCGCCCAGCGGGACGGGCAGTCACTGCACGACCTGCTGCTCGAGACCGCGCAGAAGATGATCGCCACGCACGGCACGACCGGCATGACCGTGCGCGAGATCGCGCGGATGGCGGGCGTCGCCGACGGCGTGCTCTACAACCACTTCTCCGACAAGGAGGAGCTGGTGGCCCGGGCCCTGCTGGAGCACGTGCGCACGACGGAGGCGGAGCTGGGCGAGCTGCCGGTGCCCGGCGAAGGCACCCTGACCGGGAACCTCCGCCGCCACCTGGAGTTCGGCCTGGCGCTGCACAAGGTGCTCGTGCCGGCGTTCAGCGGCCTGGTCACCCAGCCGAGGGTGCTGGAGCGGTTCGCGGAGATCAGCGAGCGGTCCGGCTACTGGCGTGACCGGCTGGTCGCCTACCTCGAGGCGGAACGGGCACTGGGCCGCCTGCGCGTGGAGTCCGAAGTGGACGCGACGGCGGCGATGCTGGTCGGCTACTGCCACGCCTCGGTGCTGACGGCGGTCTTCCCGCACACGGCCCCTCTCGACCCGCCGCCGGTGGACGCGGTGGTCAGCGCCGCCCTCCACGGGATCGCCCCGACGGAGACCGAACCGGGCCCGGCCGCCGAGGCGTGACGTCCCGCGGCGCGGGACAGCCCGCCTAGATCATCGGGTTGCCGCTCGCCGTCGTCTCCGGGACCTCCTGCACCACGTCCCAGTGCTCGACGATCCGGCCGTCCCGGACCCGCATCACGTCCGCGATCGCGCTGCCACGCGAGCCGGGCGTCAGGCGCAGCAGGCTGTGCGTGCAGACGAGGTCGTCCTCGGCGATCACCCGGCGCACGTCCAGGCTGAGGCCGGGGAACCGGGCCACGAACCCGGCCAGGTAGCGGGCCGAGGCCTCCCCACCCGCCGGGGCGTGGGGGTTGTGCTGGACGTAGCCGTCGCCGACGTACTCGGCGAAGGCGTCGGCCGGGCGCTTCTCGGTGAAGGCCAGCCGGAGGAAGGCGAGGACCACTTCCTTGTTGTTCTGCTGAGATCCCGTCATCGGATGTCCGTCCTTTGTGGAGTTATCGACACCAAGCCCACCATGCGCGAATCAGAAAGGGAAAGACCTGTGGACTCTGCCGCGATACTCTCCCGGTATGGACGATGTCGAGGTCCGTGAGCTGCGGTATTTCCGCGCGGTCGCCGAAGAGCTGAACTTCTCCCGCGCCGCCGAGCGGCTCGGGATGGCGCAGCCACCGCTGTCCCGCGCGATCCGGCTGCTGGAGCGGCGGCTCGGTGTGCAGCTCTTCGAACGCACCAGCCGGCACGTCTCGCTGACGCCGGCCGGGGCCGTCCTCTTCGCCGAGTCGGCGAAGGCGCTGGACGCTGTCACCGCCGCGGTCCGGCGCACGCGGCGGGCGGCGCAGCGGACGCCGGCGCTCGTCGTCACCTCGAAGCCGGGCGTCGCCACCGATCTGCTGCGGCGGATCGCGGACGCGCATCCCGATCCGGTCGACGTGCGGGTCAGCGGGTTCGGCGAGCAGACGGAGATGCTGCGGGACGGCCGGGCCGACGTGGCTGTGCTCGGCTGCCAGGGCAGCGCCCACCACGGCCTGGACGTCGAGGTGCTGTACAGCGAGCCGCGGGTGGCCGCGCTGCCGGCGGACCACGAGCTCGCCGGCCGGGCCGTGCTGACCTGCGCCGACTTCGCCGGGCAGCCGACGCCGTGCTGGCCGCTGTCCTCGGCCGCGGACCGGGCGTACTGGTCCGGGCAGGACGTGACCGGCGGGCCGGTGACGCCGGGGCCGATCGTGCACGACAGCGCCCAGCTGCTGGAGACGGTGGCGCTCGGGCAGGCGGTGGCGCTGCTGCCGGCGTCGGTCGCCGAGCTGAGTGCGCGGGCGGACGTCGTCTACCGGCCGGTCGTCGACGCCACGCCGTACTCGCTGGCGCTCGCCTGGCCGGCCGGGGCGCGGGACCAGCGGATCGCGCGGTTCGTGCGGACGGCGACCGAGGTCAGCGAAGCACTACCTCGGCCGGAAGCTGTCCCGGCGGGGTGACCGTGTGGATCACCGGTGGCACCCGGAGGTCGTCGGCCGCGAAGGCGGCCTGAAGCCGGTCGACGTCCGCGGTGGCCATCAGCTCGGCCAGTGCGTCGGCGCGGGCGACGGTGGCCGGGGCGAGCGCGACGGAATCGTCGAGTGCGCCCCAGACGTCCCACTGGAGCATCTCGTGCTTGTTGAGCGCGGCGAGGTCGAGCACGAGGTTGTGCCACGCGTACGGGATCCCGCGCAGGAACGGCACGTCCAGGTCCGGCGAGACGACCACCAGGGCCGGGTCGAGCTCGCCCGAACGGGCCGCGGTCCACGCGTCGGGTGCGGGCAGGAACCGGTGACGGGGAACGTCGAGGAGGTCGAACTGCACATCGTCCACCGGATCGCGGAAGCCCGCCGGCAGCTGGGGTTCGACCAGGCGCCAGCCCTCGGCGGTCCGGACCTCGGCGACGACGTGGTCGAGGTACCAGCCGGGCATGAGGTAGCTCGCGAAACCGACGCGGGCGCGCGCCGGAATGCCGTGGTGGCGGGCCATCGAGACGAACAGCAGCGTGAAGTCGCGGCAGCAGCCGACGATCCGGTGCAGTGGCGGCCGCGGCTCGCCGGGCGGTGCCGGGTCGAGCTCACGCAGGCGCGCCCACATGTCCGCGGCGTACCGCAGGGTGATCTCGTCGTTGCGGGCGGCCGGGAACCCGTGCTCGGTGATGGCGCCCTGGCCCCAGTAGTGGAATACCAGCTGGGACGCCGCTTCGCGCAGGGCGGCGAGGTCGCGCGGGGTGGCGTCGAGCCAGTCCGCGTGCGGGCCCGGGTCGGTGAAGCGGCTTTGGCTGACATAAAAGTCGTCCATGGGAGGTGAAGCTAGCGAAATTTCAAGCTGATTGAACAGCCAGTTCTCCACGGAACGTCGACCGGTAGGCGCTCGGCGACACCGCGAGGGCCGCCTGGAAGTGCTGGCGCAACGAGGCCGCCGTGCCGAACCCCGCTTCGGTGGCGACGCGGTCGACCGGGAGGTCCGTCTCCTCGAGGAGCTGGCGGGCGCGCTCGACCCGTTGCTGGGTCAGCCACTGCAGGGCCGAGATGCCGACCTCCTCCCGGAAGCGGCGGGTGAACGTGCGCGTGCTCATCGCCTCGCGGGCGGCGAGCTCGCGCAGGGTCAGCGGCCGGTGCAGGTTCTCCAGGGCCCAGGCCCGCGCCGCCTTGGTCGACGAGGTGCGGGGCTCCGGCACGGGCCGCCGGACGAACTGGGCCTGGCCGCCTTCGCGGTGCGGGGAGACGACCGTGCCGCGGGCGACCTCGTTGGCCACCGCCGCGCCGTGGTCGCGGCGGATCATGTGCAGCACCAGGTCGATCCCGGCGGCGACACCCGCCGAGGTCAGGACGTCGCCGTCGTCGGTGTAGAGGACGCACGGGTCGACGTCGACCTCGGGGAAGCGGTCCTGCAGCTCCTCGGCGGAGCGCCAGTGGGTGGTGGCCCGGCGGCCGTCGAGCAGGCCGGCCGCGGCGAGCACGAACGCGCCGGTGCAGATGGACGCGATGCGCGCGCCCGCCGGGATGTGGCCGAGGGCGGCCTCGAGCGGCGGGGTCAGCACGCGCGCCATCGGCTCGTACTCGGCCAGGGACGCCGGGACGATGACCGTGTCGGCCTCGGCCAGCACCTCGGGCCCGCGGTCGACGGGGATGGCGAAGTCCGCGTCGGTGCGCACCGGGCCAGGCTCGAGTGTGCAGGTCACGACCTCGTACAGCGGCTCCCCTGCCGCCGAGCGGGCCTGGCCGAACAGCCGGTGGACGATGCCGAGTTCCATCACGAGCATGCCGTGGCGGACCAGGACTGCGACGTGGTGGCGGTTCGGGTGGACGAATTCGGCCATGGCTCGATTCTTGCACATGTTGGCTATCAGGCCACTCGATCGGGCTGTGCGGCGGAGTGATCATCGGGGGCATGAACGTGTTGTGGGTATTCGCGCATCCCGAGCCCCGCTCGCTGAGCGGGGCCCTCCGCGACGACGGGCTCCGGACGCTCCGCGAGCTCGGTCACGACGTCCGGGAGTCGGATCTGTACGCGATGAAGTGGAACCCGGTGGTCGACGCGGCCGACTTCGGCACCGAAGCCGGGGACGGCCGGCTGATCGTCGGGGCGGCATCGGCGCGGGCCCACGCGGCCGGCGAGCTGAGCGAGGACATCGTGGCCGAGCAGGAAAAGCTGGATCGGGCGGACGCGGTCGTCGTGCAGTTCCCGCTGTGGTGGTACGGCCTCCCGGCAATCCTCAAGGGCTGGTTCGACCGCGTCTTCGTCAAGGGCTTCGGCTACGGCATCCGCGCCGAGGACGGCCGAACCCTGCGCTACGGCGAGGGCCGGCTCGCGGGCAAGCGCGCGATGGTGGTGCTCACCGCGGGTGCCCGCGAGCCGTCCATGGGGCCACGCGGGGTGAACGGCGCGCTGGACGAGGTCCTGTTCCCCCTGCAGCACGGAACGCTCTTCTACGCCGGCATGTCGGTCCTGCCCCCGGTGCCGGTCTACGGCGCCGACCGCAAGTCGGACGCCGAGTTCGCCGAGGCGCGAGACCTCCTCCGCGAACGCCTGCGGACGCTGCAAACCACCGACCCGATCCCCTTCCGCCCCCAGAACGGCGGCGACTACGACGAAGACCTGGTCCTCCACCCCGACCGAGCACCGGGACGCACCGGCTTAGCCGCCCACCTCACGCGGCGAGAGTGAGCCACCGCCCGCCCAGCGCAACCGGCGCACCGGCCCGGCCGGCCCTACCAGCTCAAGCGGCCCACGGGCCCCACCGGCCCGACCGGCGCGTGCGGCCCACCGGTCCCACCGCCCGCCCAGCGCCACCGGCCCGACCGCCCGACCAGCGCCACCGGCGCAACCGGCCCGAGCGGCGGCCACCTCACGCGGGCAAAGTCAGGCGCTGCCCCAACCCCCCGTCAACCGGCAGGTCGGCACCCGTCGTGAACGTCGCCTCGAACGCCAGGAACAGCACCGCCGCCGCTACCTCCTCGGCCGTTGCGTGTCGCTTCAGCGGTGTCACCTCGTCGCCGATGGCCTTGAACTCCGCCAGCACCGACTCCGGTACGCCGGTGACTCCCATCGTCGGCGTGTCGGTGTAGCCGGGGCTGACCACGTTCACCCGGATCCCGCGCGGGGCCAGCTCGGCCGCGTACGTGCGGGCGAACGACCGCACCGCCGCCTTCGCCGCCGAATACAAGCCCATTCCGGCGATGCCCGCCTCCGCCGCGACCGAGGTCGTGAACACGAACGCGCCGCCGGGCCGGACCAGCGGGGCCAGCCTGCGGGCCGTGAAATACGCGCCCTTCGTGTTCACGTCGAACGTCCGGTCGTAGAGCTCGGGGGTTGCCTCTTCGTACGGCGTCAGCGTCGAGAACCCGACGTTGACGAACACCAGGTCCAGCTCGCCGAGCCGGTCCGCGGCCACCTCGCCCAGCTCGGCGACGTCGGTCAAGCTCGACGCGTCCGAGGACAGCAGGTGCGCCTTCCCCGGCAGCGTTCCCGCCAGCGGCGTCACGTCCCGGCCGGTCAGCAGGACCTCCGCGCCGCCGTCGAGGAGGGCCCGCACCACCGCCAGCCCCATGCCGTGGGTGCCTCCGGTGACCACTGCCTTCTTTCCCTGGTACTTCACCGGATCTCCTCGATGACGCTGGCGATCGCGTGCTCTCCGTGGCCCGCCGCGACCGCCCGGTCGAACAACTCGCGCAGCACTGCGGGCACCGCCGTGCTGATCCCCTGCGCCCGGCTCGTCTCGACCAGCAGGGCGAGCCCGGCCGCGTTGATGTCCAAAGCGGACACGTCGGTCGCGTAGTCGCCGCTGGCGACCTGGGCGCCGAGGCCCGGCAGGAACCCGCCGACGGCCGTGTGCCACGCCGCGGCCATCGGCGTGAACTGCTCCGGTGTGACGCCTTCGGTGCCGACCAGCGCCAGCGCGTGCAGGTAGCCGGCCATCGTCGACCACATCATGCCGAGCAGCGCCAGGTCGAACAGCGCCGCCCGCCCGGCGTCCTCGCCGAGGAACACCGGCGTTCCCAGCACTTCCAGCACGTCGCGCTGGGCCGCGAAGGCCGCCTCGGACCCGCCGTAGAGGATCTGCGCCGCCGGTGTGCCGATGCCCTGCGGGACGGCCATGATCACGCCGTCCACGTAGCCGATGCCCTCGGACGCGGCCCACTTCGCGGTGCCACGCGCCTGCTCCGGTGTCCCGGACGTGAGGTTGACCAGCGTCCGGCCGGCGAGCGCGGCGGCCTCGAGCACCGGCCGCTGAGTGTCGTATGTGGACAGACAACTGAGGACGACGTCCGCCGAAGCCGCTTCCGCCGGCGTGGCCGCGAGGCGGGCGCCGCGGTCGAGCAGCGGTCCCGCCTTGAGCGGCGACCGGTTCCACACCGAGACGTCGTGTCCCGCCCCCAGCAGCGCGCCGGCGAGGGCGGCGCCCATCCGCCCCAGGCCGAGCACGCCCACGTGTTTCTTGCTTTCTCCCATGGGTTCCATGCTGCTGACGCGCTTTACACTGGACAAGTACCGACTAATAAGTCAGGTACCCACCAAAACGTAAGGATCCTGGATGCAGCCTCGAACGTACCGCTGCGGGTTGGACGCGGCCGTCGACGTCATCGGCGGCCGCTGGAAGGCCCTGATCCTCTGGGCCCTGCACGCCGGGCCGCTGCGGTTCGGCGAGCTGAAGCGGAAGATGACGGGGATCAGCGAGAAGATGCTGATCCAGGCCCTGCGGGAGCTGGAGGCGGACGAGGTCGTGCACCGCGAGGTGTTCCACGAGATCCCGCCGAAGGTCGAGTACTCGCTGACCGAACTCGGTCAGCGGCTGAACACCGCGTTGCTGCCGCTGGGCGACTGGGGCG
Organism: Amycolatopsis kentuckyensis; assembly: GCF_002155975.1. Classification (GTDB taxonomy): domain Bacteria; phylum Actinomycetota; class Actinomycetes; order Mycobacteriales; family Pseudonocardiaceae; genus Amycolatopsis; species Amycolatopsis kentuckyensis. The sequence goes on along the minus strand of NZ_MUMI01000382.1, from coordinate 302 downwards.
AGGAGAACATGGCCGGCATCGCGGAACGCCGCGGCGTCACGCCGGCGCCACCGCATACGGCTTCAGCGTGATGGCGTTGCCCGCCTTGAGCGGCAGCTGCTCGATCAGCTTGCGCCACGGCAGGTACGGCAGCAGCCGGTAGTTCAGGTTGCGGAACCTCAGCCACCCGCGCGTCGGCGGGACGAACCACTTCCCGTTGCCCTCGGCCAGTTTCTGGCACGCGTCGACGAAGCCGCGCATCTCGCGGGTGTAGGCGCCGAACGCCGTCGCGTGGTCGCCGCCCGCGGCCGCGAGCTCGCCCG
>NZ_MUMI01000381.1 GCF_002155975.1 Amycolatopsis kentuckyensis | reverse complement strand
GCGGCACATCCGCGGCCGCGGCGCCGCCGACGAGCACCTGGCCCTGGTGGGCGTGCGCGGCCGCCTGCGGTTGCTCGCCGGGATGATCCGGGACAACCGCCCGTGGCGGCTGGTGCCCAACCTCGCCGGAGCCGCCGCGGCCGCGGCGGCGACGGCCGCGTACGGCATCATCACCACCTCGTTCTGGAAGCTCGCCGAAGCCCTGCCCGCGCTGCGGCTGACCGGGATCACGGTCCTGGCGATCGTGGTGATGGCGGGCTGGCTGATGGTGCACAACCACCTGTGGGACTCACCCTCCGGGCACCTGGACCGGCGGAAAGCCTTCCTGTACAACGCTTCGACGGCGCTGACGCTGTCGATCGGCGTCGCATGCATGTACGCCATCCTGTTCGTGCTGGCGCTGCTGACGTCGATCGTCCTGATCGAGGGCACTTACTTCGGGCAGGTGCTCGGCCATCCGGCCGGGCCGCCGTCGTTCCTCAAGCTGGTGTGGCTCTCGACATCGGTGGGCATCGTCGCCGGGGCGCTGGGCTCGAGCCTCGAAGACGAGGAACGCGTCCGCCGGGCGACGTACAGCCGACGTGAGAGGGAGCGGCAGCAGCGCAACCGCGAGCGCGCCGAGGAACCCGACAACGGAGACGACTGAGCGGTCACCGGGGGCTCGTGAGGTGGCCGCGACGCCGTGCGAAAACGGCATCATTCGTGGCGGCCGTGGTTTTCGGCCGGCTCGCTCGGCATCGAGACCGCGGGGGTATGGGGAAGCCGAAGAGGTACGCGCGACGGAAGCCGGCGAAACGCTACCGACTGTGCTCTTCTCAGCGGTGCTGCGGGCGAGGCAACAAGGCGAACGCGCTCTCCGCGATCGACGTCAGGCGGGCGGGACTGTGGCCGACCGCGCCCACGACATCGATCCCGCGGATGATGGTCAGCAGAAGGTACGCGAGGTCCTCGGGATCCGCGTCGGGGTCGATGTCGCCGTTGCGCTGCGCCGCTCGGACACACTCGGCCACCGCCGTTGCGACCGCGGCGAAGCAGGCTTTGGCCGTGCGTTCCACCTCGGGGTCGGCGGCGCCGAGTTCCAGGGCCATCTTGGCGGCGAAGCAGGCCGCCGCCGCCCGGTCGGGGGCGGGGGGTACGTCGTCGGCGAGCGGCACTCCGTGGACGGCGCGGAGCAAGTACCTGCGCAGTCGTTCCAGGGCGCCCTCGTCCGGTCCGGCGAGCGCCTGCGGCGCAACCTGCCCCAGCCGGGCGGAGTACCCGGCCATCGCCTGCAGCAGCACGCCGTGCTTGCCGTCGAACGTGGCATAGAGGCTGCCGCGGCCCACGCCGGTGGCGGCGCTGATGTCGTCGACGCTCGTGCCGTTGTAGCCCGTGGTGCGGAACTGCCGCTCGGCGGCGTGCAGGACGTGGTCGCGGTCGAAGCTTCGTGGTCTTGCCATACCCCGAAGTTAGCGCCGGCCTGCCGTAGTTGACAACTCAGTACAGAACTCTCTAGATTGATGACAGTTCAGTACAGAACCGCTCTGACCTCCCTGGTCCGGGCTTGCCGGACCGCGACGCCGCGAAGGCGGCTTGGAGGTTGGACTCGTGACCCAGGAAACCCAGCGACCGCCTTTTGGCGAGGACTACGCGAGCGACGCACTGGCCGAGGGGACCGTCGACGCGGTGGTGATCGGCGGGGGCGCGGCGGGGCTGAACGGTGCCCTGATCCTCGCCCGCTCCCGCCGCTCGGTCGTCGTGATCGACAGCGGCTCCCCGCGCAACGCGCCCGCGGAGGCCGTGCACGGCTTCATCGTCTTCGACGGCACCCCGCCGTCCGAGATCCTTCGACAGGGCCGGGAACAGGTGCGCCAGTACGGCGGACGCGTCGTGCACGGCGAGGTGGTCTCGGCCGAGCCCGCCGCCCCGGTGGACGGGGACCTGCGGTTCACCGTCACCCTGGCCGACGGCCGCAGCATCACCGCTCGCCGCATCCTGGTGGCCACCGGCCTCACGGATGTGCTGCCGCAGGTGCCCGGGCTCGCCGGGCACTGGGGGCACAGCGTGGTGCACTGCCCGTACTGCCACGGCTGGGAGGTGCGCGACGAGCCCATCGGTGTTCTCGCCACCGGGCCGGCCTCCGTCGGCCACGCGTTTCTGTTCCGTCAGCTGACCGAAGACCTGACCTATTTCACTCACGGCACCGACCTGGACGAGAACAGCCGCGCCCGCTTTGCCGCCCGCGGCATCCGCATCATCGACACCCCGGTCACCGAGGTCGTCGACGACACCGACGGTGCCCTCGCCGGGGTGCGCCTGGCCGACGGCCGGGTCGTGGCCCGCCGCGTCCTCGCGGTCGCCGCGCCGATGCAGGCCCGCACCCAGGGCCTGGAAGGCCTGGGCCTACCGGTGCAGGACGTGCCCGACAAGGGCCGCGGTTTCGCCTCCGGCACGGCCGGCACCACCGAGGTGCCGGGGGTGTGGGTGGCCGGCAACGCCACCGATCTGGTCGCCCAGGTCGGGTCCTCCGCGGCGGCCGGCGCACTGGCCGCCGCCGACATCAACAGGATGCTGGCCATCGCGGACGCCGACGCGGCCCTCCGGCGGATCGCCGAGGCAAGCCCGAAAGTGACCGCAGGATGATCTTGAAGCCTTCGGATCCGAGTCTTCGTCGAGAAGACCGTCAGCGCCAGTCGGGCGCGCCTGGTGCCAGCAGCGTCTCGATCTTCAGCTGGATCTCGCGCATGACCGTCACGATGCGGGCTTCGTGCTCCGCGGTGAGCCGGGACAGCGGGACCGAGCAGCTGATCGCGTCGATGGCGGGGGTGTCGTAGCGCAGGGCGAACCCGAAGCCCGCTATCCCCGGCACGGTTTCCTCGTGTTCGATCGAGTACCCGCGCTCGCGTATCTGCGCCAGGTCGGCCAGCAGTGACGCGCGATCGGTGTGCGTGTTTTCGGTCAGCGCGGTGAGCGGCTCGGCCAGCTGAGCGAGTTCGGCGTCGGAACGTTCGGCCAGCAGCGCCTTGCCGAGCGCGCCGGCGTGGGCCGGGATCCGCCGGCCGACCCGGCTTATCGTGCGCACGTATTCGTGGGACTCGCGGGTGGCGAGGTAGACGACGTTCGGACTGTCGAACCGGGCCAGGTGGATCGTCTCGCCGAGCGCGTCCGAGGCCTCGTCCAGGTAGGGGCGGATGACGCGCACGCGCCGGTCGGTGTCGAGGTAGCTCGTGCCGGTGAGCAGGGCGCGGATTCCGATTCCGTACAGGGAACCGGTGACGTCCGTGCGCACCCAGCGGCAGGCCACGAGGGTCTGCAGCAGCTGGTACATGCTGCTGCGCGGCACGCCCAGCTCCGCGGCGAGCTCGTCGAGGCGGGCCGGCCGATCGCCGCGCGCGGCAAGCAGCTCCAGCAGCGCGACGGTCCGCGCCGCGGACTTCACCCCGCGGACTCCCGTGGCCTGGCCTTCGTCACCCTCCGACATGCCCCCATCGTAAATCGGGCTCGGCGCGCCCATTGACCCCTGGCGTTCAGCTGTCTACCCTCCATCTGCATACATAGACAGCATCTGCATACGGGGACGTTGTTCATGGATCTGATCAACGCGCACACACCGGAAGCCGTCGCCGAGCGGCTGCGCGACGGCATGGCCGGCGGAGTTCTTTCCTTCCCGCTCACCAGCTTCAGGGATGATGGGGACCTCGATCCGGACTCGTATCGCACGTACCTGGGTACGCAGCTCGCCGCGGAGCCGGGGGCGGTGTTCCCGGCCTGCGGGACGGGGGAGTTCGGCGCGCTGGACGAGGACGAGTACCGCTCGGTCGTCACGACCGCGGTCGAGGTGGCGGGCGGCCGGGTGCCGGTGGTCGCGGGCATCGGCTACGGCTGGGCTCAGGCGCGGCGGTTCGCCCGGATCGCGGAGGAGGCGGGGGCGGATGCCCTGCTGGTGCTTCCGCACTACCTGGTCACCGCCCCCCAGGACGGTCTCGTGGAGCAGCTGCGCCGGGTCGCCGGCGGTACCCGGCTGCCGCTGATCGCCTACCAGCGCGACCAGGTCTCGTTCACCGCCGCCGGCCTGCGCCGGATCGCCGAGATCCCGACGGTCATCGGTCTCAAGGACGGGCGCAGCGACCTCGACCGGCTCCAGCGCCTCACCCTCGCCGCGCCGGCGGGCTTCCTCTTCTTCAACGGCGCGGCCACCGCCGAAATCCAGGCTCGCGCCTACGCCACGGTGGGCGTCCCGGCCTATTCCTCGGCGGTGCACGCCTTCGCGCCCGAGATCGCCCGCGCCTTCTTCGCCGCCCTGACCGCAGCGGACGACGACGCCGTCGACCAGCTGCTGCGGGAGTTCTACGTGCCGCTGGTGGAACTGCGCGACCGCGTCCCGGGTTACGCCGTCTCGCTGGTCAAGGCGGCCGCCCGGCTGCGCGGGCTGCCTGTGGGCCCCGTCCGTGCGCCGCTGACCGACCCCGGGCCGGACGACCTCGCCGACCTGGCGAAGGTCCTCGACAGCGGCCTTGCCCTCGTGGGAGCCGCACGCCGGCTCGCCTGAACGCACCCGCCCGCTCGACCCACAGTTCAAAGGGGAACTGACATGCCACTCGTCGTGGTCGGTATCAGCGTTGTGATCCTGCTCCTGTTGATGACGAAGCTGAAGCTGAACGGCTTCGCCGCCTTGCTCCTCGTCGCCGTGGCCGTGGCGATCGTCCGGGGTATTCCCCTGGCCGACATCCCCGACGTGCTGTCCGACGGCATCGGCGGCCAGATCGGCGACACGATGCTCACCATCGGCCTCGGCGCGATGGTCGGCCGGGTGATGGGCGATTCCGGGGCCGCACAGCGGATCGCCGGGAAACTCCTCGACGCCTTCGGCCCGCGCTGGGTCCAGGTGGCCATGGTCGTCACGTCCATGCTGATCGGCGTGACCATGTTCTACGAGGTCGCCTTCGTCATCATCGTGCCCATCGCGTTCACCCTGGTCCGGGTCACCGGAGCCAAACTGCTGTGGGTCGGGCTGCCGATGTCCATCGCCCTGTCGACCATGCACAGCTTCCTGCCGCCCCACCCTGGGCCGACCGCCGTCGCCGCGACCTTCCACGCTTCGGTCGGGCTGACCCTGTTCTACGGGCTGTTCATCGCCGTCCCCGCCGGGGCGCTCATCGCCCTGGTGTGGCCGCGGCTGCCGTTCGTCAAGCGGATGGACCCCGCCGTGCCCACGGGCCTGGTCGGCGAGCGCGAGTTCACCGACCGGGAAATGCCCGGGCTCGGCTGGTCCCTGGGCGTCGCCCTGTTCCCCGTGGTGCTGATCGCCGGCGCCGCGGTGACCGAGCTGGCCGTGCCCGGCGACAGCCACTTCATGCACCTGATCGCCTTCATCGGCTCGGCTCCGATCGCGCTGCTGCTCACCCTGCTCCTGGCGATCTGGGTGTTCGGCCCGCGCATCGGCCGGAGCCTGGAAGAGGTCGGCGGCTCCTGCGCCTCGGCGGCCAAGGCGATGGCGATGATCCTGCTGGTCATCGGCGCCGGCGGCGCGTTCAAGAACGTGCTCGTCGAAGGCGGGATCTCCGACTACATCAAGGACCTCACGCACAGCTGGCCCATCTCGCCGCTCGTCCTCGCCTGGCTCATCGCGGTCATCCTGCGCGTGGCGCTCGGCTCGGCCACGGTCGCCGTCGTCACCGCCTCCGGCGTCGTGCTGCCGCTGGTGGCGGGCAGCGGGATCCACCCCGAGATGATGGTGCTGGCCGTCTCCTGCGGCTCGATCGCCTTCTCGCACGTCAACGACCCGGGGTTCTGGCTGTTCAAGGAATACTTCAACCTCTCGGTCGTCGAAGCGATCAAGGTCCGGACCAGCTACACCACGGTCCTGGCGATCCTCGGTCTCGGCGGCGTCCTCGCCCTCGACGGCATCCTGGGTGCCCTCGACATCTGATCAACCCGCACAGGAAGACATCCATGAGCGTCAAGCAGCCGATCGTCACCGCTTTCTCCGTCTACCCGGTCGCCGGCCGGGACTGCATGGAGCTGAACCTCTCCGGCGCCCACGGGCCCTACTTCACCCGCAACGTCGTCGTCCTCGAGGACTCCGAGGGACGCACGGGCCTGGGCGAGGTACCGGGCGGGGAGAAGATCACCCGGACCCTGCGTGAGGCCGAATCGCTCGTCGTCGGGGCGAAGGTGGGCGACTACAAGCGCGTCCTGCGGGAGATCGGCGACCGGTTCGCCGACCGCGACACCGCGGGCCGCGGCGCCCAGACCTTCGACCTGCGCACCACCGTCCACGCGGTGACCGCCGTCGAGGCGGCGCTGCTCGACCTGCTGGGTCAGCACCTCGAGGTGCCGGTCGCGGCGTTGCTCGGTGACGGGCAGCAGCGCGATTCCGTCCGGGTCCTCGGTTACCTGTTCTACGTCGGTGACCCCGACCGCACCGACCTCGAATACGCCCGCGAACCCGGCGCGGCCGCCGACTGGTACCGGATCCGGCACGAAGAAGCCCTGACGCCCGAGGCGATCGTCCGCCAGGCCGAGGCCACCCACGAGCTGTACGGCTTCCGCGACTTCAAGCTCAAAGGCGGCGTCCTGGCCGGCGCGGAAGAGGTCGACGCGATCCTCGCCCTCAAAGAGCGCTTCCCCGAGGCCCGGATCACGCTCGACCCGAACGGCGCTTGGTCGCTGCGCGAAGCGATCGAGCTCTGCCGGCCCCTGGTCGGTATCCTCGCCTACGCCGAAGACCCGTGCGGCGCCGAGGACGGCTACTCCGGACGTGAAGTCCTCGCCGAATTCCGCCGGGCGACCGGCCTGCCCACCGCGACCAACATGATCGCCACCGACTGGCGGCAGCTGACCCACGCGCTGGCCCTGAACTCGGTCTCCATTCCCCTGGCCGACCCGCATTTCTGGACGATGCAAGGCTCGGTGCGCGTGGCTCAGCTGTGTCACGCGATGGGCCTGACCTGGGGGTGCCACTCCAACAACCACTTCGACATCTCCCTGGCCATGGTCACCCACTGCGGCGCCGCCGCCCCGGGCGAGTACAACGCCCTGGACACGCACTGGATCTGGCAGGAAGGCCTGGAACGGCTCACCGTGGCCCCGCCCCGCATCGTGGACGGCGAAGTCGCGATCCCCAGCTCCCCGGGGCTCGGCATCCGGCTCGACCGGGACCGGCTGCTCGCCGCCCACGACCTGTACCGGCAGAAGGCGCTGGGAGCCAGGGACGACGCGATCGGGATGCGCTACCTCGTTCCCGGCTGGGAGTTCGACAGCAAGCGTCCCTGCCTCGTGCGGTGACCGCGTCGCCGACGACCGCGATCGTCAGCTGAGCGGGTAGTGGATCATCTCCACGCCGCCGGTGGCGTAGTTCGGTACATCCGCCGCGACCGCCTTGCCCGCCTCCGAGCCGAGCGCGGCGGCCATCGCCTCGGCGGACTCGAAGTCGGCGTGGAAGACGGCGAAGTACTTGCTTTCCCCGCCGAGCGAGGCCACCTCGAAGGAGTACTGCGACTGCACGAGGCCGGGGAGCTTCGCCGCGAGAGGCAGGTGCGTGGCGACGTAGTAGTCGCGGAAGTGGGCTTCGTCGGCGGGCGGCGGGTAGAGCACGGTGAGCCGGTGCATCGGGGTCCTCTCGTTGCCGGTCAGCGGCGGTCGGCCTCAGCTTGGCACAGCCGGCTCGCCGCACACCGCTCGGCCGGTGATCAGGCCGACGATCTTCCCGGCAGTGCTGGAACCGATCGGTTTCGTGCTGTGAAGAAAATCTGTGGCGCGTGTTTCCCGGTTTCCCGGTCGCCGCTACCTTCGATTCGGGGACGGTGCCGGCGCGGGAAACAAGGGGGAGCCGATGACGCAGGGGGCTGGGGTCGGCACCAAGGGCGCAGGTCGCCTCGGACGACCGGCCGCGTGGCGGGTCGGTTACGGCCTTGTCTGCGTAGCGGCCGCCGGCGCGCTCGTCGCGTGTTGTCACCTGCTCGCTCGTCAGGCCGGCACCGGGAGGCCCCTGCAAGCGTCGTTCGCGGCGGTCGGAGTCGTGACCTGGGCGGTCGTGGTGGTCTGGGCGGGCTGGCAGGTGCTGGCTCCGTTCGCCATCACGGTCGGGCCGGAGGATCTCGAACTGCGCCGGGGACGGCGGCGGCTCCGGCTGTCGTGGGACGCCGTCGAGTCGGTGTACCTGTTGCCCGCGCCGCGTACGGCTCCCGGATCCCCGCCGGCCGGCCCTCGGTCGTCCGGACGAGCAACAGCCCCGGCAAGGTCGGCGGGGAGCCGGGAGCCGTACGCGGCGCGGGCAACAGGTACACCGACTCGACGGCGTCCCACGACAGCCGGAGCCGCCGCCGTCCCCGGCGCAGTTCGAGATCCTCCGGCCCGACCGTGATGGCGAA
>NZ_MUMI01000380.1 GCF_002155975.1 Amycolatopsis kentuckyensis | reverse complement strand
GCTCCCCGGGGAGCCGCACATGGGCCTGCTCCTGCAGGCGGGCGAAGCGGACTTCTTCACCGACGGCGTCGTTTCGCCGCTGGCGTTTTCGTACGGCGCGCGGATCCTCCGGAACCTGCCGGTGGACTGGACGGGCGCCGGGATCGCGACCGACGAGGAGCTCCGGGGTCTCGCCGAGGTCCTGATGCGGCTGTTCCTGTCGTTCCTGCAGTACCCGTCGACTCCGCCGCTCACCGATGACGAGCTGCGCGCCCTGGTCCGCCGCTGGATCGGACCGGCGCTGCGCGGATGACGTTTCCGGAAACGCCGCCGGGAATGCGCTGACAATTCCTGACAACGCGGGAAGTGTGACGCCTCCCACGCCGACGTCGGTGGCGAGGGGGGTTTCCACCCTCGCCACCGACGGTGCGGTGATCTCTCCCCAGTGATCTGCCGCCCACCGCGTTACTTCTTGGCGGCGGCGACCTTCTTGCGCGGAGCCCGCTTGCGCGGCGGGGCGGCGGGCGCCTCGGCCTCTTCGACCTGGGCCTGCTCGTAGGCGGCGATCACCTCGGAGGACAGGCGCCCCCGCTCGGAGACCTCGTAGCCGTTCGCGTTGGCCCAGGCGCGGATCTGCTGGTTGCGCTCGCGGTCGGTGGTGCTGGTGGTGGTCGACTGCCCGGTGGCGACCCGGACCTTGCGGCCGCCGATGCGCCGGCCGGCCGCGATGTAGCGGGCCAGTTCGTCGCGCAGGGCGGAGGCGTTCTCGTCCGAAAGGTCGATTTCGTAGGTGACGCCGTCGAGGCCGAACTGAACGGTCTGGGCGGCGGTGCTGCCGTCGATGTCGTCCAGGATCTCGACGAGGACTTTCTGGGCCACGGGAATGCTCCTCAGCTGGATGTGCGTCCGGGGGAACGCGACGTGTGACAAGTTGCACAATGGTCGGCGTTCTTCGGTGGAGTGTATCCACCCGAGGAGACGTACGGCAATTTCCTCCCGCTTTACGCGGAACGGCGGCGGCCCGGGCCGGTCCTGATAGGACTGGCCCGCCGCCGTTCCG
>NZ_MUMI01000038.1 GCF_002155975.1 Amycolatopsis kentuckyensis | reverse complement strand
GCCGCCGCGGCGGCCGCCGGGGTGCCCCACGTGGTCGTCGCCTCGTCCGTGGCCGCCTACGGGCCGGCGCCCTGCTGGGAGAAGGTGGCCGAGGACTGGCCGTGCGACGGCATCGCGGGCAGCGCCTACAGCCGGGGCAAGGCCGCGCTGGAAACCCTGCTGGACCGGTTCGAGGAGAAGTACCCGCAGGTCGCGGTGGCGCGGATCCGGCCGTGCGCGATCCTGCACCGGGACGCGGCGGGCGAGTTCGCACGATGGCTGCTCGGCCCGGCCGTGCCCGCCCACCTCGTCGGCGGCCGTCGGCTGCCGGTTCCGCTGTGGCGTGACCTGCGCGCGCAGATCGTGCACACCACCGACGTCGCCGCGGCGATCCGGCTGATCCTCGACCGGGGTTTCACCGGTGCGGTCAACCTGGCCGCGCCGGAGGTGCTCGACGCCGAAGCGCTGGCCGGTGCCCTGGGGGGAACCCGCGTTCCGGTGCCCAAGCCGGTGGTGCGGCTCGCGACCCGCGCGGCCTGGCTGGGCGGGGTGCTGCCGGTGCACCCCGGCTGGCTCGAGCTGGCCGACCGGGCGGCGCTCGCCGACACGACGCTGGCGGAGACCGCGCTGGGCTGGCAACCTCGGTATGACGCCGCGTCCGCGCTCGCCGACCTGGTCACCGGGCTCCGGGCGGGCGCGGGAGCGGCGAGCCCGCCCCTGGCCCCGCCGCGCCGCGACGGGGTCCTGGCCCGGCTCCGCTCGCTCACCCGGGTCGGGCCGAGTCACCAGTCGCAAGCCTGACCAGCCGGGAGGCCGGAGTGAGTACGGAAGCCGTCGACGCGGTGGTGATCGGCGCGGGGCACAACGGCCTGGTGGCGGCGAACCTCCTGGCCGACGCGGGCTGGTCGGTGCTGGTCCTGGAGGCGACCGAGCACGCCGGCGGCGCGGTCCGGACCGCCGAAGTCACCGAGCCGGGCTTCCGCAACGACCTCTTCAGCGCGTTCTACCCGCTCTCGGCGGTGTCGCCGGTCGTCCGCGGCCTGCGGCTGGACGAGCACGGCCTGCGCTGGCGGCACGCCCCCGACGTGCTGGCCCACGTGCTGCCCGACGACCGCTGCGCGGTGCTGTCCCGGGACATCGACCGCACGGCGGCGTCGGCGGACGAGTTCGCCCCCGGCGACGGCGACGCGTGGCGGCAATTGTTCGAGCAGTGGCGCGAAGTCCGCGAGCCGCTGCTGAACGCGCTGTTCACGCCGTTCCCGCCGGTGCGTCCGGCGCTGAAGCTGCTGCGCCGCACCGGAACCGGCGACGCCCTGCGGCTGGCGCGGATGCTGACGCTGCCCGCGCGCCGCTTCGGCGACGAGCTGTTCGCCGGTGAAGGCGCGAAGCTGCTCTTGGCGGGGAATGCCGCGCACAGCGACCTGTCCGTGGACAACGCGGGCAGTGCGGTGTTCGGCTGGCTGCTCGCGATGATCGGGCAGGACGAAGGATTCCCGGTACCGGAGGGCGGCGCCGGCGAACTGGCCGCGGCGCTGGTCCGCCGGCTCGAGTCCCGCGGCGGGCGAATCCACTGTGGACGCCCGGTGGCATCGGTGCTCATCGGCGACGGGCGGGCGCTGGGCGTCCGGGACGCCGCGGGCGATCCGGTCCGGGCGCGCAAGGCGGTGCTGGCCGACGTGCCGGCGCCGGTGCTCTACCGGGAACTGGTGGGGGAGGAGTGGCTGCCGTCCCGCCTGGTTGCGGATCTGGGCAAGTTCGAGTGGGACAGCGCGACGGTGAAGGTCGACTGGGCGTTGTCGGGCCCGATCCCGTGGACGGCCGAGGCGGCCCGCGGCGCGGGCACGATCCACCTCGGCACGGACCTGGACGGGTTGTCGGCGTTCGGCAGCGAGCTCGCCCGCGGCCGGACCCCGCGCCGTCCGTTCCTGCTGCTGGGCCAGATGACGACGAGCGACCCGTCCCGCTCCCCGGCCGGCACGGAGGCGGCGTGGGCGTACACGCACGTGCCGCGCGGCGCGATGGAGAACCGGGCCGCGCTGGATCGGCGGGTGAAGCGGATCGAGGAGACGGTGGAGGCGAACGCGCCGGGGTTCACGGGGCTGATCAAGGCCCGGTACGCCCAGGGGCCGGCGGAGCTGGCGGGCCACAACCCGGGCTTGGTCGGCGGCGCGATCAACGCGGGCACGACGGCGATCCACCAGCAGCTGTTCTTCCGCCCGGTACCCGGCACGGGCCGCGCGGACACCCCGGTCGACCGGCTGTTCCTGGCCGGAGCATCGGCCCACCCGGGCGGCGCGGTCCACGGCGGCCCGGGAGCGAACGCGGCCCGCGCGGCGATGGCCCGATCGGGAGTACTGGGCGGCGGCTACGCGGCGGTGATCCGGGCGGCGCACCGGGCGATCTACAGCTGAGCAGGTCCGGCTCGCAGAGGTGGAGTTGCGTCCTTGACCCGCTTCCGGGGTCGCTGCGCGCGGGGGAGCCGGTGCGCGGGGTGGCTGGCGCGCGGGGGAGCTGGTTCGCGGGTGGCTGGCGCGCCAGCTCCGCGGCCCGCGGAGGAGCTGGCGCGCCGAGGAGCTGGCGCGCGGGGAGGCTGGCGGCCAGAGGAGCCGGTGTCTGGTGGAGGCTGGCGCGCAGGGAAGCTGGCGTGGGGAGGCCGGTGCGTGGGGAGGCTGGCGCGCGGGGGAGCCGACGCCAGAGCGCGCGGGGGCGGCGGCGCGCGGAGCCGCCCCACCCGGGCGAGCACCGCTAGGGGCTGGGGTGACCCTGCTGGGCGCGGGCGTGCTTGCCGGTCGCCAGGTCCGAGAGGCGGGCCAGCGATTCCGTGTTGCGCGGCTTCGCGATGAGCGCCTGCACCGCCTCCGGGAGCACCTTGCCGGGGCCGCGGGTGATGTGCTCGGTCATCCGGACCAGCGTCTGCCCGTCGCCGTGCGGGATCAGTGTCAGGCCCACCGCGGCCGCGCCCAGCGGCCAGCCGCGGGCTTCCAGTGACAGCGACAGGCCCGGCTCGACCGCGCGGACCACCGTCACGTCCTGGACGTGCAGGGGCCACGGTCCCACGCTGTGGTGGATCCGCGAGCCCACGGCGGGCCAGTCCTCGTCGACGTCGCGGATGTGCGAGCTGCCGACCACCCAGCCGGCGTAGAGCCAGCCGTCGGCGAGCACCGCGAACACGGCGTCGGGCGGTACGTCGATCACGCGGCTTACCTCGGGCACGGCTTCCTCCTGGTTCGGGGTGACGAATCAGGCATACCCACTCCCTGACCGGGGTATGCCCGCCGCGACGGAGCAGGAGGTGCGGCGATGGCCGGACACGGGAAAGCACCCGGAGGACCCGGGGAACTGTCGAAGCGGTCGTGGGGTGCGGCGCTGAAACGGACGTTCAAGCAGTTCAACCGGGACAACCTCACCGACTGGGCGGCGGCGCTCACCTACTACGGCGTGCTGTCGCTGTTCCCCGGCATCATCGTGCTCACCTCGATCCTCGGCCTGCTCGGCCCGGACAAGATCCAGACGGTGATCGACAACATCAACCAGGTGGTGCCGGGCCAGGGCAAGGACATCCTGGTCGGCGCGATCAAGGAGCTGACGGGCTCACGCGGCCTGGCCGGCCCGCTGGCGATCCTCGGGCTGCTGGGCGCGCTGTGGTCGGCGTCGGGCTACATCGGCGCGTTCATGCGGGCGTCGAACGCGATCTACGGCATGCCGGAGGGGCGGCCGGTGTGGAAGACGATCCCGCTGCGGGTTGCGCTGACGATCGGGATCGTGGTGCTGCTGGCGGCGTGCGCGCTGGGCGTGGTGGCGACGGGTTCGGTGGCCCGCCGGATCGGCGACCTGATCGGCCTCGGCTCGACCGGCGTGCTGGTGTGGGAGATCGCGAAGTGGCCGGTGATCGCGCTGCTCGTCAGCCTGGCGTTCGCGTTGCTGTACTGGGTCGGCCCGAACGTGCGGCTGCCGGGGTTCAAGTGGCTGACGCCGGGCGGGGTGCTGGCCGTGGTGCTGTGGGTGCTGGCGTCGGCCGGGTTCGCCGTGTACATCGCGAATTTCGGTTCTTACAACAAGACTTACGGTTCGCTGGCCGGGGTGATCGTGTTCCTTGTATGGTTGTGGATCTCCAACCTCGCGATCCTGCTGGGGGCCGAGCTGGACGCGGAGCTGGCCCGCGGCCGCACGATCGAGGCGGGGCGCGCGGACGACCAGGAGGAGCCGTTCCTGCCGCCGCGGGACACGAAGGCGATGGACGACGACGAAGCCGCGGCGGTGGCGGAGTCGGAACGGAAGTGAGCGGATGGCCTGCCGGATCACGGAACTGGTGCTGGACTGCCACGACCCCGACCGGCTGGCGGAGTTCTGGTGCGCGGTCCTCGGCTACGAGGTGATCGGCCACGAGCCGGACGGCCTGGCCCTCGGCCCGGCGGGCGCCCGCTTCGGCGAGGGGGCGGTGACGCTGATCCTGGCCCAGACGGACCACCCTCGCCGCGGAAAGCTCCCGCTGCACCTCGACGTGAGCCCGGCGGGCGTGGACCAGGAGACGGAACTGGCCCGCTTGACGGCGCTGGGCGCCCGCCCGGCGGACGTGGGCCAGACGGGCGAGGAGTCGTGGGTGGTCCTGCAGGACCCGGAGGGCAACGAGTTCTGCTTGCTGCGCAAGGACGTGGGCGAGGCCTGAGCACGCTCGGCCCACGGCCCACGGCGGCCGACGGTTCCGGAGGTGAACGGCCCGTGCGGCCTTGGGGGCGCTGGAGGCCATTGGGTGCGTTGAGCGCAAGAGAGGCCATCCAGGGCGCATCTCACCTGCGCGGACCGAACCCCTGCCGGACCGAACCCGAACCTAACCTCAGTGCTCCCCGGCCGCGCAGCGGCGCCACTCCACGTGATCGCCGGCCCGATCGGCGTGCCAGACCGGCGTTGCCTCCGGTTCCCAGGTCGGGACCAGGCGGCCCGTCACGATCCGGCCGCGCGCCACCCGGCCGAACAACTCCACCCCGTCCCGCCGCCGGGCCGCCGGGATCCACGCCGGGAACCTGGTCGCGGGCAGCTTCCGCTCGATCCACTCGCGCGCCGAGCCCTCACTCCCGTGGTCGGACTCGACGATGCTCGACACCGAGCCGTCGCCGCCCACGGTGAGGGCGATCGACGCGCGCCAGCGGACTGCGGAGGATGTCATCTCCTCCAGGTTCCCCGATGAGCGCGGTCCCCGGCCAGTACACGTTCGGATGGATCCCACCGTGCCTCCCACTCCACACCGTCACGACGCGTTCAGCAGCCGCGCGCAGGCCTTCTCCAGTACCGCCCGTGCCTCGTCGCCCTCCAACCGGGCCGCGCGCTTGAGCGCCGGGGCGATCGTCTTCTCCGCGCGGTACGCCTCCACCAGCCGAGGGTCCACATAGGACGATCGGCAGACCGCCGGGGTGTTTCCCAGCGCCGTCGAGACCTCCTTCATCACCTTCGCCTCCGCGCGCTTGCGGGCCGTCTCGGAGGTCGGGGGGTCCGCCGCCGCGAAGGCCGCCGCCGCCAGGACCGTCGCGTTCCACGTCCGCATGTCCTTCGCCGTGCAGTCCTCGCCCGCCAGCTCCTTGAACCGCTCGTTGATGTCGGCCGCGTGGACCTCGTGCCAGGTGCCGCCCGCGCGGTACACCAGCAGGCGGTCGCTGCCGGACCGGCTGCGCAGCAGCGACTTCACCACCGCCGCCAGCTCCGCGTCGTGGATGGCCACCTCGCGGTCCAGCCCGCCCTTGGCGACGTAGCAGAACCGGCACTCGTCACCGCGGACGGCCGCGTGCGAACGCAGCAGCGTCGCGACGCCGTGGGTGCCGTTCTCCTCCGCGTACTCCTCGCCGCCGGTGCGGAAGATCCCCCGGTCGAGCATCCGCAACGCCGCCGCGAGGACCCGCTTCCGGGTGAGGCCGGACCCCGCCAGATCGGCGGCGACCGACTCACGCCACGCAGGGAGCCGGCGCGCCATCTGCAGCACGCGGTCGTGCTTCTCCTCGTCGCGGTCGCGCCGCCACTGCTCGTGGTAGAGGTACTGGCGCCGCCCGGCGTCGTCCGTCCCGACCGCCTGGACGTGGCCGTTCGGGTACGGGCAGATCCACACGTTCCGCCACGCCGGCGGGATGACGAGGTCCTTGATCCGGGCGAGGAGCTCGGCATCGGTCACCGGCGAACCGTCGGGCATGGCGTAGGAGAACCCGCGGCCGCGGCGGATGCGCTTGATGCCCGGGCCGCGCAGGTCACTGCGCCGGAGTCTGGTGCGTCCCACCGCCGCGAAATACCCGCCCCGCGTACCGGGAAACCATGATTGCCACCCGCCGCGGCGGGTAGCCGACGACAGAAGCACCGGAAGGAGCACGGATGACCACCGCAACCAGGCCGCTGGCCGTCGTCACCGGCGCGTCCAGCGGCATCGGGCTGGAACTGGCGAAGCAGTTCGCCTCGCACGACTTCGACGTCGTGCTGGCCGCCGAAGACGCCGAACTCACCGCGGCCGCCGACGAGGTCCGCGCGTGCGGCGCGCAGGTCGAGGCGGTCCGCACCGACCTCGCCGCCCCGGACGGGGTCGAAGAACTCGTCCGCCACCTCGCGGACCGCCCGGTCGAAGCCCTGGCCGTCAACGCCGGGGTCGGCATCGACGGCGAGTTCGCCGGGGACACCCGGCTGGAGGACCAGCTGACCGTCGTCGACCTCAACGTCCGCTCGGCGGTGCACCTCGCCAAGCGGGTGGTGCCCGGCATGGTCGGCCGCGGCCACGGCCGGGTGCTGTTCACCTCGTCGATCGCGGGCACCTCACCCGGGCCCTACCAGGCCGTCTACGCCGCGTCCAAGGCGTTCCTGACCTCGTTTTCCGAGGGCCTGCGCGCCGAGGTGAAGGACAAGGGCGTCACCGTCACCGCGATGCTGCCCGGCCCGGTCGACACCGAGTTCTTCGAGCGCGCCGACATGACCGACACGAAGATCGCCGCCGGTGCCAAGGACTCCCCGGCCGAGATCGCCGAGGCCGGCTTCGCGGCGCTGATGGCCGGCAAGGACAAGATCGTGCCCGGCGCGGTGAAGAACAAGCTCCAGGCGGCCGGCTCCCGCGTCCTGCCGGACGCGGTCAAGGCCAAGCAGCAGGGGAAGATGATGAAGCCCGGATCGGCGGACGAATGAGCGTCGTCGAGGACGTCGCCGAGAAGGCGAAGCAGGTTCAGCGCCGCTACTCGGGCGGGGAAGACCGGCCGCTGGGCGGGTACGTCGCCGCGATGGGCGCCTACAGCGGGCTGGTGGGCGGCCTGGCGCTGCTCGGCCGTGCCGTCGGCGCCCGGCTGCCGCAGCGCTTCGGCGCCGGCGACACGGTCCTGCTCGGCGCGGCGACCTTCAAGGCCAGCCGCCTCCTCGCCAAGGACGCGGTGACCAGCCCGCTGCGTGCCCCGTTCACCCACTACGAAGAGCCGGCCGGCGACGACGAGCTGAACGAGTCCGTCCGGGCCGAGGGGCACGTCGGACACGCGGTCGGCGAGCTCGTGTCGTGCCCGTTCTGCCTGAACGTCTGGGTCGGCACCGGGCTCGCCGCCGGTCTGGTGATCGCGCCGCGCGCGACCCGGCTGGCCGCCACGGTGCTGACCGCCGTGGGCGTGGCGGATGCCCTCCACCTGCTGTACGACGCCGGCAAGAAACTCGCGTCCGGTTGACCCGGACCCGGACGGGGCGAAGTGGGGCGGGGCGCCGGGCTCAGCCCGGGCCGCGGCGCAGCGGGCGGACCGCCGGGCCCTGCACCACTTCGCCGTCGACGCCGAAACGCGAGCCGTGGCACGGGCAGTCCCAGGTCTTCTCCGCGTCGTTGAACGAAACCAGGCACCCCAGGTGCGTGCAGTGCGCGCCGACCGTGTGCAGCTTCCCGGCCTCGTCGCGGTGGGCCGCGACGAGCTCGCCGCCCACGCGGACGACCTCGGCGTCGCCGGGCCGGAGGTCGTCGAGCTTCTCGGACCGCCACAGCGCGGCCACGTGGTCGCCGACGAGGTACTTCGCGACGGTCAGGTTGTCCTGGGCCACCCCGAGCACGGAACGGGCGTCGAAGCGGTTGGGGTCGAACAGGTCCGCGGCCGGGTGCGGCTCGCCGAGGATCCGTGCCGCCAGCACGTGCCCGGCCGCCGTGCCGCCGGTCATGCCCCACTGGCCGAACCCGGTGGCCACCCACAGGTTCTTCGTCCCCGGCAGGTAGCGGCCGACGTAGGGCAGCAGGTCGGGGGTGGACATGTCGTGGGCCGACCAGCGGTGGGTGACGCGGTGCAGGCCCGCGTGCGCGTCCGCCCAGTCCGCGAGCCGCCGGTACCGGCGTTCGACGTTGACGTGCGCGCCCACGCGGTAGTGCTCGCCGCCGGCGATCACCATCGGCGTGCCCTGCTCGGTGTAGCCGCGTACGGAGTGGTGCGTGTCGGCGTCGAGAAACATGCCCTCGGGCGCGGTGTTCCCGGCGGCCGGCCCCGCGACGACGAGGTCGCGCACCGGGTCGAGCCGGGCGAAGTACAGGCCGCGGTCCAGCACGGGGTAGTGGGTCGCGACGACCACTTCACCCGCCGCGACATCGCCGCGCGAGGTCCGGACGGTCTGCCCGTTGACGGCGGTCGCCCGGGCGTGCTCGACGATCGTGCCGCCCGCCCGCTCGACCTCGGCGGCCAGGCCGAGCAGCCACCGGCGCGGGTGGAAGTGCGCCTGCCCGGTGGTCCGCACGGCCCCGAGCGCGGGCACGTCGAGCTCGACGTCCTCGGTGAAGGACGCCGCCAGCCCCGCCGCCGCGGCCGCGTCCGCCTCCTGCTTGAGGGCGTCCACGGTGCTTTCCCGGGTCGTGTAGACGTAGCTGTCCGCGCGGGTGAAGCCGCAGTCGATGCCGAGCTCGGCCGCGGTCGCGGCCACCCACTCGAGCGCCGCGGACTGGGTGCCGGCGTAGGCCTTCGCGGCCCCGGCGCCGTGGCGGGACGTCAGGTCCACGTACTTGGCCCCGTGCTGGGCGCTGACCTTCGCGGTGGTGTGGCCGGACACCCCGGCCGCGACGCGCTCGGCCTCCAGCACGACGACCGACCGGCCGGCGCGCGCGAGCAGCAGCGCGGTGGTGAGCCCGGCGATGCCCGCGCCGAGCACCGCGACGTCGGCGGACTCCGGCACCGGCACGGCGGTGCGATCCGGGGCGGGGGCGGTTTCGACCCACAGGGAAAGTGGTTCGGGCAGGGCGGTCATGACTGCGGATGCCCGCTGAGGGCCCGGTCAAACCGGCCATCCGGCCCGTTTGGCGCGCTCGACGCGTCGGGTAGCCCCAGCGCATGAGTACCGACATCTTCGTGATCGGCCTGGACGAGGAGAACCAGCGCGTCCTCGAACGCCTGCCGTGGGCCGGGAGCTACCGGTTCCACGGCCTGCTGACCCCCGAAGAGCTGCAGCACGGCGAGATCGACTTCGAAGCGCTGCTGAAGACGGCGCAGCACGAACTGGACGCCTTCGACGGCGAAGTCGGCGCGATCGTCAGCTATTGGGACTTCCCCGCCGCGTCGCTCGTGCCCATCCTGTGCGCCCGCTACGGCCTGCCCAGTGTGTCCCTCGAAGCGGTCCTGAAGTGCGAGCACAAGTACTGGAGCCGGCTCGAGCAGAGAACGGTGATCGACGAGCTGCCGAACTTCGGCATCGTCGATCTCGACGCCGAGCACCCGGCCCCGCCGGAGGGCGTCGGCTATCCCATGTGGCTCAAACCGGTGAAGTCCTTCTCCTCCGAACTGGCCTTCAAGGCCGCGAACGACACGGAATTCGCCGACGCCGTGGCCGAGATCCGGGCCGGGGTCGGCCGGGTGGGGGAGCCGTTCGGGTACGTGCTCGACCAGGTCGACCTCCCGCCGGAGATCGCCCGGGTGGGTGGCGCGGCCTGCCTGGCGGAAGCGGCGCTGCACGGCGTCCAGGCGGCCGTCGAAGGATACGTCTACCAGGGCGAGGTCACCGTCTACGGCGCCCTGGACTCGATCAACTACCCGGACAGCTCGTCCTTCCTGCGCCACCAGTACCCGTCGCAGCTGGGGGAGGAGCCGGTCCAGCGGATGCGGGACGTCGCCGAGCGGGTGATGAAGCGGATCGGCTTCGACAACGGCACCTTCAGCATCGAGTTCTTCTGCGACCCCGAGTCCGGCCAGGTGTGCCTGCTGGAGATCAACCCGCGGCACTCGCAGTCGCACGCCGAACTGTTCGAGTTCGTCGACGGCGTGGCCAACCACGAGATCATGGTGCGCCTCGGCCTGGGCCAGGACCCCGGCCGCCGGTCCCGCAAGGGCACCTACCAGATCGCCGGCAAGTGGTACCTGCGCCGGTTCGAGGACGGCGTCGTGACGCGCGTGCCGACGCCCGAGGAGATCGCGACGGTGCAGAACCGCATCGACGGCACCCAGATCGAGATCGTGCCGGAGGTCGGGCAGCGGCTGTCGGAGCTGCCGGAGCAGGACAGCTACAGCTTCGAGCTGGCGCACCTGTTCGTCGCGGCGCACACCGAGCACGAGATGGTGCAGAAGTACCAGGCCTGTGTGGACGCCCTGCCGTTCGAGTTCGACTGAGCACGAGAAACGGGGGTCGCGTTCGGACTGTCCGAACGCGACCCCCGGGTGCGGGCGAGGCGGCTCAGCCCGACTGCGGGTCGCTGTCGTCGTGCTCGTCTCCGCCCGACGTGCCCTGCTCGCCGCGCAGGGTTTCGCGCTGGGCTTCCGGGGTGTCGCCGTGCGGGTCGTCCCCGCGGGCGCCTTCGGCGGGCTCGGTCGGGTGCTGCGTGCGTTCTCCGGACGTCATTCCGTCCCTCCTTCACGGTCCTTTCCGCACCGGATACCCGGCTGCGCACGGCTCAACCACCGGCGTTTGCGGCAGTGATCGCCGGGTAAGCCGGAGCGACGCGGTTGTCCGCCGGCGATCGCGCCGGGACCGCGGTGAGGTGAAGGAGACCCCGATGACCACGTCGGCGGAACCCGTCCGCCCGGGCCCCTTGGCCGCCCGGTCCGTCGTCCACTCGCCCGTGCCGTCCGCCCCGCGGATGCTGCGGCTGCCCGGTGTCTACCGCCCCCAGGAAGACACCGCCCTGCTCGCGTCGGCGATCGCCGAGCTGGCGATCCCGGCCGGCGCCCGTGCGCTCGACCTGTGCACCGGCACCGGTGCGCAGGCGATCACCCTGGCCCGCCGTGGGGCGGGAACCGTGCTGGCGGTGGACCTTTCGCGCCGGGCGCTGGCCTCGGCGCGGCTCAACGCGCTGATCCGGCAGCTCGCCGTGCGCCCGTGCCGGGGAGGCCTCGCCAGAGCACTGCGCGAGGGGCCGTTCGACGTCGTCGTCGCGAATCCGCCGTACGTGCCGTCCCCGGCGCCGGCGATCCGGTCCACGCGGGGCTGGGACGCGGGCCCGGACGGCCGCGCGCTGCTGGACCCGCTGTGCGCCGCCGCGGGCACGCTGCTGCGCCCGGGCGGGACGATGCTGCTCGTGCAGTCGGCGCTGTCCGATGTGGACAAGTCGCGGGAAATGCTGGCGGCGCAGGGCTTGCGGACGTCGGTGGCCCGGCGCGCCCGGATCCCGTTCGGCCCGGTCCTTTCCGGACGGACGGAGTTCCTCGAGGCGGCCGGGCTGATCGAGCCCGGCCAGCGGATGGAAGAGCTGGTGGTGCTCCGTGCCGAACGCTGAGCGGGGTCCTCGCCGCGTGACCGTCGTCCCGGGCGGTCCGGTCCTGGTGGAGGGGCCGGTCGAGCTGGCCACCCCCGAGGGCGAGCTGGTGCGGTCCGACCGGTTCCTGGTGGCGGTGTGCGCGTGCCGGCGAAGCAAGCGGTTCCCGTTCTGCGACACCAGCCACCGCAAACATGTCCGGACCCAGGCGGACGGCTGACGAGGATGGCCTCCCGGTTCGGCTCGGGAGGCCATCGCCGGCTCAGGCCCGCAGGGACGACTTGCCGGCCTTCCAGCAGCTCAGCACCTGCTCGCCGAAGCGGCCCTCCAGGAACTCGGTCGCCTGGATGCCGAACACGACGTCGGCGGCCAGCTCGGGCTCCTGCTCCAGCAGGTCGCCGAGCACGTCGTGGCGCATGACCTGCTCGTGGACCGCGTCCGCTTCGATGTGCTCGGTGTAGAAGAACCGGCACGCTTCCGGCGCGTCCAGGCGGCGCAGGGCCTGGTCCATCCGCTGCGCGGACGGCGCCGTGGTGATCTCCGCCGCCGCGAAGTGCCCGCACAGAGCGCCCCGCAGGGACCGGTGCAGGCCGAACAGCGACATCATGTTGACCACCGCGAGCATCGAACCGGGGACCTGGTCGATGAGCTCCAGGTAGCCGTCGGGCAGGCCGGCCGCGCGCAGGAGGTCGGCGTAGAGGCGGGCGTGCACGAGCTCCGCGCGGCCGCCGCCGAACTCGTCGAACTCCACCGCCACCAGCGCGGCCTTGGCGCGGCCGCGCAGCCGCGGGATCACCCACGCGTGCGGGTCGGCTTCCTTGTGGTGGTAGATCGAGCGGTGCGTGAAGTACTCCCGCATCTGCGTCCAGTCACCCTGGTCGCGCAGGTGGTGGGAAACGCCTTCGACGTCGATCGGCTCGACCAGCAGGGCGTCGAGTTCCGCCGGGACGTCGTCGCCGCCGGCCACGTTGTCGCGCAGCGCGGCGAGGAACCGGGCCTCGAGCGCGCCGCGCAGGCGCAGCAGCTCCGGGTCCCATTCCCAGTCGGGGGACACCCCCGGCAGGCCCTGGTAGTGCAGTTCGTAGCACAGGTGCAGGGCCAGCTGGAGGTCGTCGCCGAGCGGGTCGGCGTCTGCGACGCCGTCGAAGGCCAGCTCCGCGCGCGGCTGCTCGCGCAGGAGAGTGCCCAGCACCGAAGCCGAAAGCGGGCCTCGCGCGGCGGGCAGGGTGGCCGCCGCGGCGGTGGAAGTCGTCATGGTCCCGGCTACCCGGTCAGCAGCGTTCCATGCGTCGTGGGCACGGTCGCGGCGGTGAGCCACCGCACCGCTTCCGCCGTCCCGTGCCCGGCGGCCGCGCGCTGCTGCGCGGCGCCGGTGCCGCCGTCGCGCACCGCGTCGACGAGTTTCCGGGCCTCGGCCAGGTCACCGCTGTCTTCCAGGGGCGCCCGGACGTGCGCCAGGAGGTCGTCGACGAGCGTCCACGCCGGACGGCGGGTTTCCTCGGCGGCGTCCACGAGCTGCCCGCCGAGGCCGTGGCGCGCCGCGGCCCACACGGCCGCCGCGGCCACCTGCGGGGACAGCGGCGCGGCTTCCCGGCCGTCGGCGAGATCGGCCAGGGCCCGCTGCACCAGGGCCCGGCTCAGCAGGGCCTGCAGCACGGCGTGGTCGACGGTCAGCGCGGTGTCGGCGACCCGGAACTCGACCGTCGGGAACCGGCCGGACGGGCGGGCCAGCCAGAACGTCTGGTCCGGGTCCACCAGCGCGCCGCAGTCGACCAGCGTTTCGACGGCCCGCCGGTACTCCGCGTGCCCGCGCAGGTGCGGGGCGACGCCGGAGCCGGGGAAGCGGGACTGCAGGACCATCCGCCAGCTGTCGTAGCCGGTGTCGCGCCCGTGGTCGAACGGCGAATTGCCCGAAAGGGCGAGCAGCGTGGGCAGCCACCGGCCGAGGTGGTTGACGACGGCCACCGCCGTGTCGGGATCGGGCACCCCGACGTGCACGTGGCACCCGCAGGCCTCGTAGTCGGCGACGACCGCACCGTAGGCGGCGTCGATCTCGGCGTAGCGGCCGGTGCTCGCGGGCGGCGGCGTGGCCGGTCCGGGCCCGGCCGGCGTGCCGGTGGCCAGGAGCGCGCAGTCTTCGGCGGCCGCGGCGCCGGCCAGCACGCGGCGCGCGGCGGTCAGCTGGTGGCGGAGCTCGTCCGCCGTCGCGCAGACGCCGCTCGCGGCTTCGAGCTGCGTGAGCCGCAGTTCCCGGTGCACCCGGACGCCGTCGGGCAGCGGCCCGTGGTGCCGGTACCGGGCGAGCACCGGTTCGGCGCACGGCGAAGCGTGCCCGGTGCGGGGGTTCACGAGGAGGAACTCCTCTTCGACACCCATCGTGGGCGGGCCGTCGGACATGGGGCGGGCTCCTTCCGGACGGGCGTCCGCCGGGGATACCCGTTCCGGCCGCGGAAATGCGCCTGGACCCGCGCCTTGTTTCGCGCTGAGCCCGCCGCGGGTACTTCGCCCCCATGACGACTCACGAGCGGCTGCGGGTGGCCGGGGTGGACGCCCTGCCGTCAGACCGCCTGCCTGCGCCCCGCGCCCCCTCCGACGGCGAGCTGGGGAGCCGCATCCGCTGGAAGACCCCCGAGGCGGTCGTCGTGGAGGTCACGGGCGAAGTGGACCTGTGCACGGCGGCCGGCCTGGCGGCGATGCTGGACGAGCACGTCCGCGCCCGCCCCGGCGTCCTGCGAATCGACCTGGGACAGGTCCGGTTCCTCGGCGCGGCGGGGATCAGGGTCCTGCTGCGCGCCCACCGGCACGCGGAGGCCGCGGGTGTCCACCTGGTCATCGACCCGGGCGGCTCGCGGGCCGCGGTCCGGGCGCTCGAACTGCTCGACCGGCTGCAGGGTTGAGGAGCGCCGGACACCATCCGGCTGGGCGACGCGTCCGATAGGGACGTCACTTCCTGATGGACATCCAGGAGGCGACTTCGGCCAGCGCATCGAGTTCCTCGCCATCGAAGTGACCGGTGGCGTTGTCGGCTTCGGCCACGACCATCCCGTAGCCCTCCGGGCGGGAGGCGTAGTGCAGCCCGGTCATCTTCGTTCCGGCCACCCCGAGCACCACCGCGACGTCCAGCGGCCGGACATCTCCGCTGCCCTGTACCCGCTCGACCTTTTCGAACGCGGCGGCCTGCTTCTTGCTGCGGAATCCGACGCGCACCACCGAAATGACCGCGGCGTTGCCATGCCCGTCGCCGACAGCCAACAGCATCCGGTGCAGGGACGAACACGGTGTTCTCACCAGGAACTCTCGCACTTTGTCCGTGGCGGCCGCGACACATTCGGCCGCGTGCTCGAGATCGTGAACTTCTCGTCGTAGCTGCTTGACCTTCAGCTTGCTCCACGCCTCGTCCGGCTTGCCTTTCCTCGCCGACTCGCGGCCTTCGGCCCGGCGGGTCTTGATCGAGCGCCCCGGCAGTGAGTCGACGACGTCACCAGCGGTATTGCCGGCGAAAACTTCGGACGCTGTTCCGGCTCCGACGCCGCCACCACCCGCGAACAGGCCGCCCGCACCCGCCCCGGCGACGCCGCCTCCGGCGAGGACGACCGCGGCCGTGACCGCCACCAAGGGACCCGCACCGCCTTCGATGTAGATCCGGTTTCCGTTCTTGGTGATCCAGCGACCCACGTGTGCGTTTCCCCTCGCATCCGTTCAGTGCACCTCGCCAACGCGAGGTGTGACTGAACATTCACGCATCGCACCAGGAGGCGGTTGCCCGCCATCCGAGTGAAACGTGTGCACCGGCGGTGGGAGATCGACACCTTCGCCGGTACTAGCCTCCCGCGAGCAGGTCGACCACGTCTTCGGCGCGCTTCCGCTCCGCGAACTGCCGCCGTTGCCGGTCGGCGCCTCCGCCTTCGGCGGCCAGGCGGGCCGTTCCCTCTCGGGCGAAGTCCAGGTCTCCGGCCGCTTCGAGGGCGGGGGCCACGAGCTCCACTAGGTCGTCCAGTACCGCCTTCGCCGGCTCCAGGTCTCCGCTCTTCGGGTGCGAGCAGCAGCCCGTCACCCCCTCCCGGGAGGCACGCCAGAGCTGCGCGCGCAGGACCTCGTTCGACAGGCGCGGTGCGGGACCGTCTTCGGACAGGGCGGTCGCGACCAGCCCGCGTGCCAGCACGCCCAGCAGGACCGCGTCTTCCGGCGTCGCCGCGACGTCGGCGATGCGGAACTCGAGCGTCGGCTGCTTGTCCGAGAGGCGGACGTCCCAGTAGATCATTCCGCGGTCGAGGATCGAGCCCGCGCGCAGCCAGCCGTCGACGATGCTCTCGTACTCGTCCAGCGATGCGAACCGCGGCGGCGGTCCCGCCGAGGGCCACCGGCTCCACTGCTGGTAGCGCCAGCTGCAGTAACCGGTGTCATAGCCGTCGGAGACGGCCGAGTTCGCCGTCACCGTGAGCAGGGCGGGCAGCCACGGCCGGATCCGGTTGAGCACCTGGACGCCGGTTTCCTTGTCCGGGATCGCCACGTGCACGTGGCAGCCGCAGGTGAGCGACGTCCGCGCGGTGGCGCCGAAGTGCTCGGCCATCCGCTCGTACCGCGGGTTCGGCGTGATGACGGGCGGGTCGGCCTCGAACAGCAGCGGAGACGCGGCAGGCAGCAGGCGGTACCCGCGCCGCCGGGCGGCTCCGGCGAGGTCTTCGCGCAGCGTGCGCAGCTGGCGCAGGGCTTCGGTGTGGGTCCGGCAGACGTCCGTGGCCGCTTCGGCCTGCGACCGGGTCAGCTCGTGCTGCAGCTCGCCCTGGTCGTCGCCGGCGGCTTCGGCCGCGTCGACGATGTCGTCGCCGGCATGGGACAGGTGGCCGTGGCGGTCGACGACGAAGAACTCCTCTTCGATGCCGAACGTCAGCACATCGCCCGTCGGTTGCTTCACCGGTGTTCTCCTGGGGGGTCGGGGACCGCACGGATACCCGGACGACGGTTCGGGCAAACCGGGTTTTCCGGCGCGGGGAGCGGGTATTCGCCCGGTCATGTCGACCGACGCCATCGTGCTGCTCAAGAACGACCACAAGACCGTGGAGAAGCTCTTCAAACAATTCGAGAAGGCGGGGGAGGACGCGTACGACGAGAAGCGCCGGCTCGCCGACTCGATCATCGAAGAGCTGACCGTCCACGCCTACATCGAGGAGGAGATCTTCTACCCGGCGGCACGGCAAGCCGTGCCGGAGACCAAGGACCACGTGCTGGAAAGCGTCGAGGAGCACCACGTCGTCGTGTGGATGCTGTCGGAGCTGGTCGGCATGGACCCGAAGGACGAGACCTTCGACGCCAAGGTCACCGTGCTCACCGAGAACGTCCGCCACCACGTCGAAGAAGAAGAGGACGAGTGGTTCCCCGAGGTCCGCTCGGCGATGGGCCGCAAGCAGCTGCAGGAGCTGGGCCAGCGGATGATCGATGCCCGGTCCGCCGCGCCGAAGAACCCCTTGGACCTCAAGAGCGCCAAGGCCTGACGGCGTTCCGGGGCGCCCGGCGGGTCGTGCACCCGCCGGGCGCTTTCGTCACCGCTTCGCGACGACCCGGATCGACTTCAGCTCCGAGTCGGCCGGGTCGGGCAGCTGCATGCCCGCGCCGAGCCCGCTGCGCAGGTAGTCGAGCATCGGCTGCGTGATCACCTCGCCGGGCAGCACCCCCGGCGCCCCGGGCGGGTACGGCGTGATCATCTCGGCCGCGATCCGGCCCGCCGCCTCCGCCACGGGCACCTGCTCGGCCTCGCCGAAGAACGCGTCGCGGGGCAGCATCGCCGTTTCCAGTTCCATCTCCCGCGGCGACGGCAGGTCCACCTTCGGCGGCTTGTCGAACGACGGCGCGACCTTCACCAGCGCGTCGACCGCGTCGATCAGCGTGCCCGCCGTCTTCTCGTCGTCGGCGTGGGTGAACTGGGCGACGATCCGGCGGTGGTCGGACAGGCCGACGGTGACGCGCCGGTGCTCGCGCAGCCAGTCGGCGGCCTGGTACCCGCTGATGCCCAGCGGTTCGAGGTCGAGCACGACCTTGAGCGGGTCGACCGAGTCGGCGAGGTCCGGGCCGAGGAACTCGTCGTACATCACCGGAACGCCCAGCTCGGCCAGCCGGCCGCGCACGGTCTTCACGAGCGTCAGCGCGCCGTCGATCAGCTCCTTGCCCTGTTCGGCCATCTGCCGCCGCCAGCCGTCGAGGGCCGCGTAGACCAGGGAGCTCGCGCTCGTGGTGCCCAGGAGGTCCTCGCGCGCCTTCAGCACGTTCGGGTCGACGCGGTCGCCCTGCAGGTGGAAGACGGAGCTCTGCTCGACCGCCGCACCCATCTTGTGCACGCTCGTGACG
The DNA here is from genome assembly GCF_002155975.1 of Amycolatopsis kentuckyensis. Classification (GTDB taxonomy): domain Bacteria; phylum Actinomycetota; class Actinomycetes; order Mycobacteriales; family Pseudonocardiaceae; genus Amycolatopsis; species Amycolatopsis kentuckyensis. The sequence continues at coordinate 55,716 of NZ_MUMI01000038.1, read as the reverse complement.
CACAGGTCGGCACCCGCGTCCATGCCCCAGGGCGGCAGGCCGTCGTGGAACGGCAGGTGCGCACCCCACGCTTCGTCGACGATCAGCGGCAGCCCGCGTTCGTGGCACCATTCGGCGATCGCGCTCAGGTCGCCGCAGGCGCCGTAGTCGGTCGGGGTCACGACCAGGGCACCCTTGACCTCGGGGTCGCTCTCGTAGGCTTCCGCGAACTCCCGCACGCCCGGCGGGTGGCTGAGGTGCCGCCCGGCGTCCCAGTGCGGCCGCACCCAGACCGGCCGGACGCCGCTGACGATCAGCCCGGAGATCACCGACTTGTGCACGTGCCGCGGTACCAGCAGCTTTTCGTGCGGCCCGGCGACGGCGAGCATCGCGCTCTTCACCGAAAGCGAGCTGCCGCACGTCGAGAAGAACGTGTGCTCGGCGCCGACCGCGTCGGCCATCAGCGCCTGCGCCTCGGCGAGCACGCCCCGGCGCATCAGCCGGTCGTCGAGTCCGTTGAGCGCGATGACGTCGGACTTGAAGACGTCGGCGCCGACGACTGCCAGCACCCGCGGGTCGATCCCGCGGCCCTGCTTGTGGCCGGGCGCGTTGAACGGAACGTAGCCGGCGCTGTGGTAGTCGCGCAGCGCCTCGAGCACCGGTGCCTTGCTGTGGTCCATTCCGCCGGAGTAACCGGACGTGGTCCGGGCGAAACCCCGGTGGCGTGACCGTCCGCGGTTGGGGTATCCCGGAGGGCATGGAGTCGCACGAGGAGCTGCACGAGCGGGCGGACGAGCGGATCGAGCACCTGGACGAACGGCTGTGGGCCGTCGCCACGGCGCTGCACGAACGGCCGGAACTGTCCTATGAGGAGCACGCGGCCGCCGAGCGGCTCACCGGCGAGCTGGCCGCGGACGGCTTCGCGGTGGAAACCGGGATCGCGGGGCTCCCCACGGCGTTCGTCGCGCGCGCCGGCGAAGGGCGGCCGTGCATCGCGCTGCTGCTCGAATACGACGCCCTGCCCGGTCTCGGGCACGCCTGCGGGCACAACCTGATCGCCGCGGCCGGCCTGGGGGCCGCGCTGGCCGCCAAGGACGTCCTGGGGGACACCCCGGGCTCGGTGCTCGCGGTGGGCACCCCGGCCGAGGAACGCGGCGGCGGCAAGGTCGCGCTGGCCGAGGCGGGCGTGTTCGACGAAGTCGACGCGGCCCTGATGGTCCACCCCGGTGTCCACTCGTGGTCGTGGGCACCGCTGACCGCGCAGGTGGAGCTGAAGGTGACCTTCCACGGCCGGGCCGCGCACCCGACCGGCGACCCGGAGCACGGCATCGACGCCCTCGCCGCGCTGATCCAGGCGTTCGGGGCGATCACCGTCCTGCGCCAGCGGCTGCCTGCGGGGTCCCACGTCCAGGGGATCATCACCCGGGGCGGCGAGGCGACGAACATCGTCCCCGACCGGGCCGAAGGCCGCTTCGGCCTCCGCGCGCTGACGACGGACGCGCTGGACCGCCTGGTCGAGGACGTGACGACGTGCGCGGAAGGCGCGGCGCTGGCCACCGGGGCGAAGGTCGACGTCGAACGCCTCGGGCGCGGGTACGCCCACTTCCGCGACAACCCGGTGCTGTCGGAGCGGTTCACCGAGCACCTGGCGGCGTGCGGCATCCACGCGACCCCGCCCGCGCCGGGCGTCTTCCTGGGGTCGTCGGACATCGGCGACGTCAGCGTCCGTGTCCCGGCGATCCACCCGTTCGTGGCGATCACGGCGGAGGAGAAGTCGGATCACACGCCGGAGTTCGCGGAGGCGGCGGCCAGCCCGCGCGGCCGGGCGGCGATGCTGGCCTCGGCGGCGGCGCTGGCCCGCACGGTGATCGACCTGCGGACGCACCCGGCGCTGGTCAGCCGCGCGTGGGACTGCTTCCGGGACCTGGCGCGGAACGGGCGGTGACCGGGCGCCGCCGCAGGAGGCGCTCCACGTGGTTCATCGCTTCGCGGCCCTCCGGGATCGCCTGCATGAGCCAGTTGTGGAACATCCCGGGGTACTCGCGGTAATCCAGCTCGACGCCCGCCTCTCCGGCCCGCGCGGCGAAGCGGCGGGCGTCCGGCAGCAGGACGTCCCGGGTGCCGATGAACAGCGTGATCGGGGCGAGCCCGGTCAGGTCGGCGTGGATCGGGCTGACCAGCGGGTCGCGGGGATCGGTGCCCTCGGCGTACATCCGGCCGGCCTCGCGCAGCCCGGCGATGCCGAGCATCGGGTCGGTCTCGTCGAGCAGCTCCGAGACGGGGTCTTCGAGCAGGACGTCCAGCCACGGCGAGTACAGGACGAGCCGTTCGGGCTGCGGCCGTCCGTCGGCGCGCAGGTTCTGCGCGATCGCCAGGGCCAGCGCGCCGCCCGCGGAGTCGCCGGTCACCACGACCCGCTCGGCCGTTATCCCGTCGTAGGCGGCCTGGACCATCGGGATGGTGGCGGTGTGGTCGTGGTGCGGGACCAGGGGGTACACCGGCAGCGTCACCGCGCAGCCGAGCCGCGCGACGACGTCGGCCGCGTACTGCCAGTGGTGCTTTTCCACCTGCTCGACGTACCCGCCGCCGTGCAGGTGCAGCACGTGCAGGTCGCCCGCCCGGCCGTCCCGCGGGCGGAAGGTGAAGCACGGGAACCCGCGCACGTCGTGCTGTTCCACGTCGACCCGGCGCCGGATCTTGCGCGGCGGCCGCGCCATCGACGGCCTCTGGTGCCTCGGCAGCCGGTGGTGCAACGCCGATGCGTTGTCGTAGAACCGTTTCTGGCCCGACGCCCGCAGCAACGCCATCCTGACCTTCGCCTGCACACTGACCACGCTCGCACTCCTTCCCGTCCGTGCCCGGGTACCCGGGCACGGACGGGGCCTAACTAGGCGACGGAGGTGTAGTGCGAGGCGTCACCTTCGAGCGACTCACTCGGCCGCCCGTCGATGCCGACGGGCACGTCCCCGGCCACCGTGACGCGGTTGAGCCGCCGCGGGAGGCCGTCGTAGTTGTCGATCGCGTAGTGCTGGGTGATCCGGTTGTCGAACAGCACCAGCTGGTCCGGCTCCCACGCCACCCGCACGACGTTCTCCGGCCGCGTGACGTAGGACTGCAGCAGCCGCAGCAGATCCCTCGACTCGCTCACCGACAGGCCTTCGATCCGCTGGGCGAACCCGCCGATGAACAGGCCGCGCTCGCCGGTCACCGGGTGCACCCGCACCACCGGGTGGACGGTCCGGTACTTCCGCGAGACGAACTGCGCCCGGCGCTCCCGCTCCTGCTCGTCCACCGTCTCCGGCGGCTGGACGTAGTCGTAGTCGTTGGTGTGCACCGCCCGCAGCGTGTCGGCGAACGCGCGCAGCGGCGCCGGCAGGTCCCGGTAGGCCGCGGCGGCGTTCGCGATCAGCGTCTCCCCGCCGTACGGCGGCACCACCAGGCTGCGCAGCGTGCTGGCCTTCGGGGGGTTGAGCACGAAGGTGACGTCGGTGTGCCAGTGGTTGGCGCGGCCCCGCTCGCTGTCGACGGGCAGGATCGTCGGCGCGCCCTCGACCGCGGGCACCGTCGGGTGCGCCTTGGTCAGCTCGCCGAAGTGCGCCGCGAACCGCTGCTGGCCCTCGTCGTCGAGCCGGACGTTCCGGAACACCAGCGCCTTGTGCTCGTGCAGCGCGTCGGCCAGGAACGCCACCTGCGTGGCGTCGAGGTCCCCGGACGGATCGAAGCCGACGATCTCGGCGCCGATCCTCCCGGTCAGCTTGCGGACGTCCGTGCCGATGGTGGTCATGCGGGCTCCTTCACTCGGTTGCGGTTGACGGGCCGCGCGAGGCCGTAGTGCTCGCGCAGGGTGGTGCCGGAGTACTCGGTGCGGAAGAGCCCGCGCCGCTGCAGTTCCGGGACGACGAGGTCGACGAAGTCGTCGAGCCCGCCGGGCAGGGTGGGCGGCATGACGTTGAAGCCGTCGGCGGCGCCGCCGCGGAACCACGCCTCCAGCTCGTCGGCGACCTGGACCGGCGTCCCGGCGAAGACGCGGTGCCCGCGCCCGCCGGCCAGCCGTTCCAGGAGCTGCCGGATGGTCAGGTCCTCGCGCCGGGCCAGGCCGACGACCAGGTCGAACCGGCTCTGGCCGCCTTCGGTGAAGCTGCCGACGTCGGGCAGCGGGCCGTCCAGCGGATGGCCGGTGAGGTCGTGGTCGAGCATCTTCGACAGCTGCTGCAGCCCGTAGTCCGGGATGATCAGCGCGTTCAGCTCGGCTTCCCGCGCGCGGGCCTCGGCTTCGGTGCGGCCGAGGATCGGCGAGATGCCCGGAAGGATCTTGAGTTCGTCCGGCGTGCGGCCGTACGCCGCGAGGCGGCCCTTGACGTCGTCGTAGAACGCCTTGCCCTCGGCGAACGTCTGCTGCGCGGTGAACACGGCTTCGGCGTGCCGGGCCGCGTACTCCTTGCCGGTCTCCGACGACCCGGCCTGCACGAGCAGCGGGTGTCCCTGGACCGGCCGTTCGATGTTGAGCGGCCCCTGCACCTGGAAGTGCGGTCCGTGGTGGGAGATCGCGCGGATCCGGTCGGTGTCGGCGTAGATCCCGCTCGGACGGTCGACGACCGCGGCATCGTCGTCCCAGCTGTCCCACAGCTTCTTGACGACCTCGACGAACTCCTCGGCCCGGTCGTACCGCGCGTCGTGCGAGGGACGCTTGGCCAGGTTGAAGTTGCGGGCTTCGTCGATGCCGGCCGAGGTGACGATGTTCCAGCCCGCGCGGCCGCCGGAGAGGTGGTCGAGCGAAGCGAACTTCCGGGCCAGGTGGTAAGGCTCGTTGTAGGTGGTCGACGCCGTCGCGATCAGTCCGATGTGGACCGTGGACGCGGCGAGCGCCGAAAGCAGCGTCAGTGGTTCGAAGTGGCTGTGCGAGTTGTGCTTGACGTTGCCCCACAGCGCGACGCCGTCGGCGAGGAAGATCGAGTCGAGCCTGCCGCGCTCGGCCGTGCGGGCGATGTCGACGTAGTGCTGCAGCGTCCGAGCCCGGTGCGGGTCGGTCGAGGGGTGCCGCCACGCGGCTTCGTGGTGGCCGTTCGGCATCACGAACGCGTTGAGGTGCATCATGCTTTCTCCTTGGGGCGCCAGGTGGAAAACCGCCGTTCGAGCGCGACGAAACCGGCGTTGACGAGCACGCCGAGCAGCGAGACCGCGATGATCCCGGCGTACATCTGCTGGATCTGGAAGTTCACCTGGCTCGTGTTGATCAGGTAGCCGAGCCCGGCCTTCGCGCCGACCATCTCCGCGGCCACCAGCACGAGGATCGAGTAGGACGCCGCCATCCGGATGCCGGTGAACACCGTCGGCACCGCCGAGGGCAGGATCACCTTCCGGAACAGCCGCGGGCTCGACAACCCGAGCGAGCGGGCCGCCTTGACCAGCAGCGGGTCGACCGTGTTGACCCCGGCGATCGTGTTGAGCAGCACCGGCCACACGCAGGCGTAGACCACGAGGCTGACCTTCGACAGCTCGCCGATGCCCAGCAGCAGCGTGAACACCGGCAGCAGCGCCAGCGCGGCGGTGTTGCGGGCCAGCTCCAGCAACGGCTGCAGGAACCGCGCGACCGGCCGGTACCAGCCGATCAGCAGCCCGAGCGGCACCGCGACCGCCACGGCCACGGCGAACCCGGCGGCGGATCGCCCGACGCTGGCCAGCAGGTGGTCGGCGAGTTCGCCGTCGAGGGCGAGGTCCCCCAGCGCCTGCAGATCCTCCGACAGCGGCGGCAGGAACGTCCGCGTGCTTTCGTCGAGGACGAACCGGGGGACCAGCTCCCAGAGCAGCACGAACAGGACCACCGCGGCGGACGCGTGCACCGCCCGGGTGAGCTGTTTGGTGAACCGGCGCGGTTTCGGCGGCGGATCCTCGGGTCTGGTGTGGACGGCGGGTGCTTCGAGGGTGGTGGTCATCGGGCCGCGCTCCGTTCGTGTTCGGCCGCCTTGCGGACCTCGTCGTGCAGCAGTTCCCAGAGCCGGTGGCGCTGCCGGCCGAACTCGGGCCCGGACCGGACGTCACCGGTGCGGTCGCCGAGGTCGACGTCGACGACGGCCTTGAGCCGCCCGGGCCGCGACGTCAGCACCGCGACCTGCTGTCCCAGGTAGACCGCCTCGTCGATGCCGTGGGTGATGAAGACGATCGTCTTGCCGGTGCGGCGCCAGATCCGCAGGAGCTCTTCTTGCAGCTGCTCGCGGGTCTGGGCGTCGAGCGCGGCGAACGGCTCGTCCATCAGCAGCACGGCCGGGTCGTAGGCGAGGCTGCGGGCGATCGCGACGCGCTGCTTCATCCCGCCGGACAGCTCGTGCGGGTAGCGGTCCTCGAAGCCGGACAGGCCGACCAGGGCGAGGTACTCGCGGGCCCGATCGGCCCGCTGCCGCTTCCCGAGCGGCCCGCCTTCGAGACCGAACTCGACGTTGGCGCGCGCGGTGCGCCACGGGAACAGCGCGTACTGCTGGAAGACGACCCCGCGGTCGAGGCCGGGGCCGCGCACCGGCTCGCCGTCGATGCGCACCTCGCCGGACGTCGGAGTGGCGAGCCCGCCCAGCAGGTCCAGCAGCGTCGACTTGCCGGAGCCGCTGGGACCGACGAGGGACAGGAACGTGCCGTCGGCGATGTCGAGGGAGACGTCGTCGAGGGCGGTCAGCGCGCCGAAGGTCTTGGTCACCGAGCGGATGCTGATCACCGGCCCACCGCCGGGGCGCCGTCGCGGTAGGGGTTGAACTCGTTGGTGTAGAGCTTCGAAGTGTCGATCTTGTCGTGCTTGAGGTAGCCCTCCTGCCTCAGCCACGGCTCCCAGCGGGTGTAGTCCGCGTCGGAGATGAGGCCGCCGCGGGTGATGCCGACGCTCTTCCAGTACTTCAGCGTGTCGGTGCTTTCGTTGCGGCCGCGAGCTTTGATGATCTTCGTGAAGCGCGCGATCACCTCCTCGCGCGGGGTGGTGCGTTCCCACTCGATGGCCTTGGCCACGGCGGAGACGAAGATCTTCGCGGTCTCCGGGTACTTCTTGATGAAGTCGGTGCGCAGCACGTACGGGCCGCCGTTGTAGGGCCCGAACGCGCCGACGTCGGTGAACAGCGGGCGGAGGCCGCCGGCCGCCAGGGCGTGGTCCTGCAGGATGCCCTGCAGCGCGGCGACGTCGAGCTGGCCGTTGCGCAACGCCTGTTCGGCGTTCACCGGCGGGATGACGACGAGCTGGACCTGCTTGATCTCGTCGTCGGAGAGGCCCTGGCCCTTCAGCCAGGTGTCGAGCGCGGCTTCGAGGTTGGCACCGGCGGTGTTGACGCCGACCTTCTTGCCGATCAGGTCGCGGGCGGTCCGGATCGGACTGTCGTCCACGGCGTAGAAGCCGATGAAGGTCTTGTCGTCGGAGCCGTAGTAGTTGACGACCGCCTTGACCGGGGCTCCGGCTTCGACGAGCTTGACGACCGCGCCGGTGAAAGCGCCTCCGAAGTCGGTCTGGTCGGTGGCCGCCGACTGGATGTCCTGCGGGCCGCTGATCGTGTTGCCGACCCACTTCAGCTTGACCGGGCCGAAGTAGCCCAGGTCTTCGGCGAGTTCGGGCAGGGTGACGGCGTTCGCGCTGCCCTGGTAGCGCAGTTCCAGCTTCTCCGGTTGCCCGGGCGCACCGGTGGCCGTCGCCGAAGCGCAGCCGGCCAGCAGCACCACGGCGGCGGCGAACAGGGGCAGGGTTTTCTTCACGGTGGTTTCGTCCGTTCCGGGAGTCGGCGGGGATGGGGCAATTGTTCGCAGCCGACGAGCGGACGGTCAATTTTGCGAGTTCGTGAAATAACTCCGCTGCCTCACGAAGCGCGCGGCAATCCGGTGGGAAGCGGACCGAGCGGATCTCCGTAGAGCACGTCCAGGAGCACCGCGCCGCCGGCCGTCGCCAGCTCGGTGCCCGGGAAGCTGGTGCCCACAACGGTTTCCGCGGGGTCGGCGCAGCGGGAGCGCGTGCGGACCTCGTCCCGGATGGCGGGAAGGCAGCCGGGTACCCGGGCTACACTGCGGTCGACCACCACGAGCACGGCCGGGTTGAGCACTTCGAGCAGGAGGGCCGCCGCCTGACCGATGAGCCGCGCGCGATCGTGGAACATCCGCACCGCCGCGGAATTGCCGTTCGCGGCGAGCGCGAGCAATTCCGGAAAGTCCGGGCGCGCGAGCAATCCGTTTTCCGCGGCCTTGCGGGCGAGCGTTCCTTCCGAGACGGCCGCTTCGAGACAGCCGGTGCGCCCGCAGCGGCACGGCTCGGTGCGGTCGTCCACCGGCAGGTGCGCGACACCGCCCGCGGCCGAACGCGGCCCGTGGTGCACGGTCGCGCCGGTGGCGAACGCGGCGTCGACGACGTTGCCGGTGAACAGCTGCACGACGCTGTCCCGGGCCTGCGGGTGCCCGAAGAGCCGTTCGGCGTGCACCAGCGCCCGCGCGTGCCCGTCGACCGCCACGGCCAGTCCGGTGCTGCCCGCCAGGAGGTCGCGGACCGGCACGTTCTCCCAGCCGAGCAGCGGGTGCTCGACGACGGTGCCGGACGCCCGGTCGACCCAGCCGCCGGTGGCGACGCCGAGGCCGAGCGGCTCGCGGTCGGGAGCGTGCCCGAGCAGGAGGTCGTCGAAGATCTCGGCGGCGCGGGCGAGCAGGTCTTCCGCGGCCAGGCCGTCGTGGGGTTCTTCGTGCTGCACCAGCACGTTCCCGCGCAGGTCGAGCAGCGCGACCGTGGCGTGGTGCACGGCCAGGTGCAGCGCGCCGGCGACGTGCCGTCCGGTGTCGAGGTCGACCGGAACGTGCGGCCGTCCGACACCCCCGCGTGACTCGGCTTCCGGGAGTTCGCGCAGCAGTCCTCGCTGCAGCAGCTCGGCGGTGTGCCCGGTGACGGCGGCCGCGGACAGTCCCGTCCGCCGCGCGATCGTGCTGCGCGCGATCGGGCCGTCGTCGAGCACCGCCCGCAGGACCGCACTCGCGCTGGCACTGCGCCGGGCGCCGCGCGCATCCGTCCTCTGTGGACTCCCCGCCCGGCTGGTCATCGCCCGATCGTCGCAGATGGAGCGACGCCTGCCCAGTGAGCCCAGGATGCGGGCTTGACGCATTCCCATATGGGCATATGATGACCGCGTGGCACGAGCAGCGACGACAGCGGACACCTTCAACGCGGTCGCCGAACCCCGGCGGCGGCAGATCCTGGACGTCCTCATGGCGGGCGAGCGGTCGGTCGGCGACCTCGTCGACCTGCTCGGCCTGGCCCAGCCGCAGGTGTCGAAGCACCTGCGGGTGCTGCGCGAAGTCGGCGCGGTGGACGTGCGCGGCGACGGCCGCCAGCGGCTCTACCGGCTCAACGGCGCCGCGCTCAAGCCCATCCACGACTGGGTCAAGCGCTACGAACGGACGTGGGCGGAGCGGTTCGACCTGATGGACGACGTCCTCGAAGAACTCAAGGAACAGGAGCACTGACGTGGAGATCACCACCCCCGCCGCGGACCGGATCCTCATCACGCGCGAGTTCGACGCGCCGAGACACCTGGTCTACCGCGTGTGGACCACGCGAGAGCTGGTCAGCCGCTGGTGGAGCGGCCACCGCGGCACCACCACGGAGGTCGAGCTGGACCTGCGGCCCGGCGGCCGCTGGCGGTACGTCCTGAAGACCGAGGACGGCGCGGACGTCGGCTTCCACGGCGAGTACCGCGAGATCGTGCCGGACGAGCGGCTCGTCTACACCGAGGTGTTCGAGCAGCCCGGTGTCGACCTCGACTCCGTGGACGGCCCGCTCATCACGGTCACCTTCACCGCGCTCGACGGCGACCGCACCCGCCTGGAGCTGCTGACCGAGACCGGCAGCGAGGAACTGCGCGACACGATCCTGCAGTCCGGCATGGAGGTCGGCGTGCGGGAACAGTTCGCGATCATCCAGGAGCTGGCGGACTCCCTGCGTTAGCGGCCCGCAGGAACCGCTCGCCCGTCTTCGCCAGTGCTTCGGCCAGTTCCGGCGCGTCGAGCACCTCGAAGTCCACGTCGAGCAGGCCGAGGTAGAGGCCGAGCATCGGCGCGTGGTCGGACCCGACCTCGGCGACGCAGCGGTCCGGGCCCTCGGCCGTCACGTCGACCGCAATGGGCAGCCGGGCGCGGACGTGCTCGACCGAGGCGTGCAGCCGCACCCGGGCGTGGAACCGCCAGGTCGCCGCGCCCACGCTGCGCTGGACGAACTGCGCGACGTCGCCCTCCGGTGGCTCGCGCGGGGCGAAGCGCGGGCCGGTCGGCACCTTCGGCGTCATCCGGTCGACGCGGAAGGTGCGCCAGTCGTCGCGGGCGGTGTCCCAGGCCACGAGGTACCAGCGCCGCCCCCAGCTGACCAGCCGGTGCGGCTCGACGTCACGGCGGCTCGGCGTGCGCTGGTGACTCGTGTAGTCGAAGCGCAGCCGCTCGCTCGCCCGGATCGCCGCCGCGACGGCGGTGAGGACGTCGGCGTCGACGGACGGGCCCGTGCCGGGCACCGCGACCGTCGCGGCCTGCAGCGCCCGCACCCGGTGCCGCAGCCGCGACGGCAGCACCTGCTCCAGCTTGGCCAGCGCCCGCACCGACGTCTCGCCGATGCCGGCGACGCCCGCCGCCGTTCGCAGCCCGACCGCGACGGCCACCGCTTCGTCGTCGTCCAGCAGCAGCGGCGGGAGCTGGGCGCCCGCGCCGAGGCGGTAACCGCCCTGGACGCCGGGGGCCGCTTCGACCGGGTAGCCGAGTTCCCGCAGCTTGCCGATGTCGGTGCGGACGGTGCGCGCGGAGACACCGAGCCGGCCGGCCAGGTCGGCGCCGGTCCAGTCGCGCCGCGTTTCGAGCAGCGACAGCAGCCGGAGGAGCCGGGCGGAGGTCTGCAACATTCGTCGAGGATCGCACGAATCGCGGAAGGAAGTCTTCCGCAATGGCTCATAACGTGCTCCTCATGACGAACGAAATCCGTCCCTTCCGCATCGAGATCCCGCAGGCCGAGCTGGCCGACCTGCACCGGCGCCTGGCCTCGGCCCGGTTCGCCGACCGCGTGCCCGGCGACGAGCCGGACTGGTCCCGCGGCATCCCCACGGACGTCGTCCGGGAGCTGGCCGCGTACTGGCGCGACGGCTTCGACTGGCGGGCCCAGGAAGCGGCGCTCAACGCGTTCCCGCAGTTCACGACCGAGATCGACGGCCAGACCATCCACTTCCTGCACGTCCGCTCGGCGCAGGACGACGCGGTGCCGCTGCTGCTCACCCACGGCTACCCGGGCTCGGTCGCCGAATTCCTCGACGTCATCGGCCCGCTGGCCGAGCCGGGCCCGGACGCGTTCCACCTCGTCGTCCCGTCGGTGCCCGGGTTCGGGTTCTCGACGCCGCTGAGCGGCCCCGGCTGGGAGCTGGCCCGCACGACCGGCGCGTTCGCCGAGCTGATGACCCGGCTCGGCTACGACCGGTTCGCCGCCCAGGGCGGCGACCTCGGCGCGGGCATCACCGGACAGCTCGCCGCGCGGTACCCGCACCGCGTCATCGGCACCCACGTCAACAGCGACCGCGGCACGATCGCTCTGGCCGGTGAGCAGCTTCCGTTGCCGGAAAACCTGTCCGAGGCGGAACAGGCCGAACTGGACGCGGCCCGCGAGGCGTGGCAGGCGGGCCGCGGCTACCTCGACCTCCAGTCGCACAAGCCCGAGACGATCGCGGCCGCGCTGACCGATTCCCCGGTCGGGCAGCTGGCCTGGATCGCGGAGAAGTTCGAGGCGTGGACCGGCACCGGCGGCGTCGACCGCGACCGGCTGCTGACCAACGTCAGCCTCTACTGGTTCACCCGCAGCGGCGCGAGCGCGGCCCGGTTCCTGTACGAGGCCGCCCACTCGGGGCACGGCTGGCTGGCGCCGTCGGACGTCCCGGCCGGCTGGGCGGTGTTCGACAGCTCGCCGGTGGTCCGGCGGATCATGGACCCCGACGAGAAGATCGCGCACTGGTCGGAGTTCGCGTCCGGCGGTCACTTCGCCGCGATGGAGGAGCCCGAGCTGCTCGTGGCCGACATCCGCGCGTTCTTCCGGGGGCTGCGGCCGTGAACGTCCGCGCGCTCAACCGGGCGCTGCTGGCGCGGCAGCACCTCCTCGAGCGGTCGTCGTCGCCGGCCGCGGCGGTGCTCGGGCACCTCGTCGGGATGCAGGCGCAGGCCCCGCTCGCGCCGTACGTCGGGCTGTGGACCCGGATTTCCGGGTTCCGGCCGGCCGAGCTGGCATCCCTCCTCACCGGACGCGCCGCCGTGCGCGGCCTGCTGATGCGGGGGACCGTCCACCTGGTCCTCGCCGAAGACGCGCGGGTGCTGCGGCCGCTGGTCCAGCGCGTGGTGGCGAACGGCTACACGGGCCACTTCGGCCGCCGCACCGGTGACGCCGACCTCGGTGCGGTGTCCCGCTTCGGCCGCGAGCTGCTGGACGAGCGGCCCCGCAGCCGGCGGCAGCTGCAGGACGCGCTGGCCGTGCGGTGGCCGTCGCACGACGCCGAAGCGCTGTCGTACGCGGTCAGCTACCTGGTGCCGACCGCGCAGGTGACGCCCCGCGGCGTCTGGGGGGCGACCGGCCCGGCCACCCTGACCACACTGGAAGGCTGGCTCGGCTGTGCGCTGGAGCGCCGTCCCTCGCTCGAGGACGTGGTGCGGCGGTACCTGCGGGCGTTCGGCCCGGCGTCGGTCGCCGACGTCCAGGCGTGGTCGGGGCTGACGAAGCTGCGGGAGGTCGTCGAGCCGATGGGCCTGAGGACGTTCCGCGCGGAGTCCGGTGAAGTGCTGTACGACGTCGAGGACGGCGTGCTGCCGGACCCCTCCACGCCGGCGCCGGCGCGGTTCCTGCCGGAGTACGACAACGTGCTGCTGGCGCACGCCGACCGGACGCGGGTGCTCCCGCCCGGCCGGCGGGTCCCGTTGCCGCCGGGCAACGGCGCTTCGCGGGGAACGCTGCTGGTGGACGGCTTCTACCGCGCGGACTGGCGCCTGCACGCCGACGCACTGGAGGTCACCGCCCACGACCGGCTCACGGCGGGGGAGCGCGCGGAGATCGAGACCGAAGCCGGGCGGCTGCTGGAGTTCCTCGACGCGGGGGCGCGGTCTGTGCGAATCACCGGAAATTGAGCGCCCCGCTGGGCCAGAATCGCCCCGTGCAGTTCGCCATCCTCGGGCCGGTCGAAGCCCGCCGTCCCGACGGGACCCCGGTCGCCCTCGGCGGGCCGCAGCTGCGGGGGCTGCTCGCCCTGCTCGCCCTCGATGCCGGGCGGGTCGTCGGCGCCGAACGGCTCATCGACGGCCTGCACGGCGAGCACCCGCCCGAAGGCGCCGCCGAGGCCCTCCAGTCCCAGGTGTCCCGGCTCCGCCGTCGGCTCCGGGACGGCGGCGCGCCCGACGGCCTCGTCGAATTCACCCCCGCCGGGTACCGGCTGGCCGTCGACCCCCAGGACGTCGACGTCCACCGCTTCGAACGGCTCACCGCGCAAGCACGGGACACCCCCGATCCCACCGCGAAACTGACGCTGTTCACCGAAGCACTCGCGCTCTGGCGCGGTCCCGCGCTCGACGGGCTCGCCGACCCGCCGCGCGCGGCCCGCCTGGCGGAACTACGGCTGGCCGCGACCGAAGACCGCGTCGAGGCCGGGCTCGCGCTCGGCCACCACGAGCGGCTCGTCGCCGAACTGCGGGAGCTCGCCCGCGAGCACCCGCTGCGCGAACGGCTCACCGCCCAGCTCGTCCGGGCCCTGCACGGCAGCGGGCGGTCCGCCGAAGCCCTGGTGGTCTTCGCCGAGATCCGGGACCGCCTCGCCGGCGAACTCGGCGCCGACCCGTCGGCCGAGCTCGCGGCCGCCCACACCGCGGTCCTCCGAGCCGCCCCCGCCCCGGCCCGCCGGGTGCCCGTGCCGCTCACCGGGTTCGTCGGCCGCGCCGAGCTCGACCGGCTCACCGCGGCCCTGCGCGACGCCCGGCTCGTCACGCTCGCCGGACCGGGCGGCGCGGGCAAGACCCGGCTCGCCGTCGAAGCCGCGGCCCGTGCCTCGGGCGAGGTCTGTTTCGTCGAACTCGCGACGACCACCGACGTCCCGCGCACCGTCCTCGCCGCGCTCGGCCTGCGCGAACAGGGCGTGCTGACGCCGGGCGCGGCCGCCGACCCGGTCGATCGCCTGGCCGCCGGGCTCGCCGACCGGCCGCTGCTGCTGGTCCTGGACAACTGCGAACACGTCGTCGCCGAGGCCGCGCGGCTGGTGCGGCGCCTGCTGGGGGAGTGCGCCGGCCTGCGCGTGCTGGCCACGAGCCGCGAAGCGCTGGGCCTCACCGGCGAGACGCTGGTGCCGGTCGGCGCACTGCCCGCCGACGCCGCGGCGCGGCTGTTCACCGAGCGCGCCGCCGCCGTGGCGCCCGGCGAAGCCCCGGAGCCGGGCGCGGTGACCCGCATCTGCGCCGCCCTCGACGGTCTCCCGCTGGCCATCGAGCTCGCCGCCGCGCGGCTGCGGTCGCTGTCCGCGGACGACGTCGCCGCCCGGCTCGGCGACCGGTTCGGGCTCCTCTCGCGCGGCGACCGGACCGCCGAGCCGCGGCACCGGACCCTGCGCGGCGTCGTCGAGTGGAGCTGGGACCTCCTGGACGCGGAGGAACAACTGCTGGCGGGCCGGTTCGCGGTCTTCGCCGGTGGCGCGCGGCCGGCCGCCGTCGAGCGCGTCTGCGATGTCTCCGACGGCGTGCTGACCGGCCTGGTCGAGAAGTCCTTCGTCGAGTTCGACGGCCGCCGGTACCGGATGCTGGAGACCATCCGCGCGTTCTGCGCCGAGCGGGGCGACGACCGGCGCGCGGCGCACGCGCGGTACTTCCTGGACTTCGCGGGCGCCCACGAGCCGAAGCTGCGCGGCGCGGACCAGCTGACGGCTCTCGCGGAGCTGACCGCCGAACACGCCGACCTGCACGCGGCCCTGCGCTGGAGCGCCACCGAAGACCCGGAAACCGCGCTGCGGCTCATCGCCGCCTTGTCCTGGTACTGGTGGCTGCGCGGCCTGCGCAGCGAGGCGACGCCGATCGCGGACACCGTCCTGGCCGCGGTCGGTCCCGAACCGCCGCCGGGACTGGCCGAGGAATACGTCCTGTGCGTGATCCTGGCGGCGGACACCGACGTCGCGATCGAGCCGATCCTGCGGCGGCTCGACGGGCCGCTGCGGCACCCGTACCTCTTCCTGCTGTGGGCGTTTTCCCCGCGCACCAAGGCCGAAGACGGCGAACGGCTGGCCGCGCTGATCGGCCCGGACGCGTGGTCCCGGGCGTTCGCGCGGATCGGCGACGGACTCGGCGCCCAGTACGGCGGCCGGATCTCCGAAGCCGAAGCGCACTTTTCGGCGGCACTGGAGGCGTTCCGGGAACTGGGCGACCGCTGGGGCGAGGCGAGCGCGCTGGAGAAGCTCGCGGAGTTCGCGGACTGGCGCGGCGACCACGCGCGGTTCCGCGAGCTGATGGACGAGTCCGTCCGGCTGGCCGGCGAGCTCGGCGCGGCCGGAGACGCCGCCGACCTGCTCTGCCGGCGCGCCGACGGCGTCCTGAGGCAGGGCGACGCCGAAGCGGCGAAGGCCGACTACGAAGCCGCCGCCGAGCAGGCACGCGCCGCGGGTACCCCGGTGACGCTGGCCCGGGCCCGCGGCGGGCTGGGGGAGATCGCGCGGCGCGCGGGCGACCTGGCCGCCGCCCGGCGCTGGTACTCCGCGGCGCTCACCTTGGCCGCCGACCCGGTGACCGGCGGCGAGACGCGGATCCGCGTCCACACCGGTTTCGGCTGGACGGCGGCCGCCGAGGGGCGCCTGGACGAGGCGACCGAGCTGCACCAGGAAGCGCTGGCCACGGCGCTGGAACACGCGAACCTGCCCGGCGCGGCCCTGGCGATCGAAGGGCTGGCCGGCGTCCTCGCCGGGCGGGGGGAGGACGAGCGGGCCGCGTTCCTGCTCGGCGTGGCCGTCGGGCTGCGCGGCGCACCGGTCACCGGGGACGCCGACGTTGCCGGGGTGGCGGACCGCGTCCGGGCGCGTATCGGCGCTCCGGCCTACGCCGAGGCGTTCGACCGCGGCCGGGAAATGCCGCCCGAGCAGGCCGTCGAGGAGGCCGGTCAGCGGCGGTTCGCGCTCGGTTCGTGAGCGGTCAGCGGCCCCGCCGATCCTTCGGGGCATGACGAAGAACATCCTGATCTCCGGCGCCAGCATCGCCGGCCCCGCCCTCGCCTGGTGGCTGCACCACCACGGCTTCCAGGCCACCGTCGTCGAGCGCGCCCCGAGCCCGCGCGAAGGTGGCTACAAGGTCGACATCCGCGGCGTCGCGGTCGACGTCGTCCGCCGGATGGGCCTGCTGGAGCAGGTGCACGCGGCGAGCACCGACATGCGCGGCGCGGCGTTCGTGAACAAGCGCGGCAAGCAGCTGGCCACCCTGGACGCGGACACGTTCGGCTTCCGCCACGGCGACGACACCGAGATCCTGCGCGGCGACCTGGCCCGCATCCTCCACGACGCCACCCGCGGCGACACGGAGTACGTCTTCGGGGACTGGATCACCGGCCTCGACCAGCGTCCTGACGGCGTCGAGGTGACGTTCGCGCACGGCGAGCCCCGCCGGTTCGACCTGGTGGTGGGTGCGGACGGCCTGCACTCCGGCGTCCGCGCGCTGGCGTTCGGCCCGGAGGAGGACTACCTGCGCCGGTTCGACGCGTACATTTCGATCTCGACGGTACCCAACAGTTTCGAGCTGGACCGCTGGGAGCTGCTCCACTCGGCGGCGCCGGGCAAGATGGTGAACGTCTACAGCACGGCGCGGGCGGACGACGCGAAGGCGGCGTTCTGGTTCACGGCGCCACCGCTGCCGTACGACCGCCGGGACGTCGACGGCCAGAAGGCCATCGTGGCGGACCGGTTCGCCGGCCTGGGCTGGGAAATCCCGGCGCTGCTCTCGGCCATGCGCGAAGCCGACGACTTCTACTTCGACCCGGTGTGCCAGATCGTCATGGACCGCTTGTCGGCCGGCCGGGTCACCCTGCTGGGCGACGCGGGCTACTGCCCGTCCCCGGCGTCGGGCCAGGGAACGAGCTTGGCACTGGCGGGCGCGTACGTCCTGGCGGGTGAGCTGGCTTCGGACTTTTCCGAGGCACTGCCCCGGTACGAAGCCTTGATGCGGCCGTTCATCGAGAAGAACCAGGCCCTGGCGAAGACGGCGTTGCGCGGGATCATCCCGCAGTCCCGGGCGTTCGCGTGGTTCAACACCCGGATGATCAAGCTGATGCCGCACCTGCCGGGCCGCAACCGCGTCCTGGAGCAGATGTCCCGCCCCATCCGCGAGGCGGCGAACGCCTTGGAGCTGCCGGATTACCGGGATCGGTGATCACGGGTAGCCGCGGTGAGCACGGGTACCCCGCGAACCATGACCAAGGAATTCGAGAAGGGCGACCGCGTCCGGTGGGACGCGGGCAACCAGAGCTCCGTCGGCACGGTCGAGCAAAAGCTCACCGAGGACACCCACGCCGGCAAGCGGGACGTCAAAGCGTCCCCCGATCACCCGCAATACCTCGTCCGCAGCGAAAAATCCGGCAAGACCGCCGTGCACCACCCGGACAAGCTCCACAAGGCCTAACGCGCCGCCCGGACCTTCTCCGCGACCTCCACCAGTTCCTCCTTCGTCCGCACCCGCCAGTCGGCGCTCAGCACGAAGCCGTCGCCCGCGAACCGGGGGATCACGTGCAGGTGGACGTGGGGGATCTCCTGGCCCGCCGCCTTGCCGTCGGCCAGGAAGAGGTTGATCGCCTCGCACTTCAGGTCCGTGCGCCGCAGGGCCGCCGCCAGCTCCTGCGCGATCGCGAACATCCTCGTGCCTGCCGGAGAAGGCAGCGAAGCCAGGTCCGCGTGGTGGGCCCGGGGCAGCACCAGCAGATGACCGGTGGCCACCGGGCGGAGGTCGACGATCGCGACGAACTCGTCGTCCTCGTGGACGAACGCCGCCGGCGCCTGGCCCGAGCCGATCGCGCAGAAAACGCATTCTCCGGTCGACGTGGTTGCCGGCATGCGGCGAAGTTCAGCCATGCGGGTGACCCTATCGGCCGCCGAGCCAATGGTGCAGCGCCCACCACGACCGCAGGGCGTCGAGCACGCGGCCGGCGCTGTTCTCCGCCAGGGCCACCGGGGTGAGCTCGGCCAGCCGGTCGAGGCGGTAGCGGACCGTGTTCGGGTGCAGGTGCAGGGCTTCCGCCGTGGGACGCAGGCGCTGGCCGTGGTCGAGGTAGGCGAGCGCCGTCGCGGCCAGCTCGCGGTGGAACGCGTTCGCGGGGTCGAGGGCGTCGAGCAGGCCCGCCGTGAGGAGGTCCGCCAGCTGCGGCTGCGCCGCCAGGGCGACTTCGCCCGCCAGGGAAGTGAGGTCGTGGTATCCGGGACCGGCGATCCGCGCCGCCGCCGTGCAGAGGCGGTGCACCTCGCGCAGCTCCGCCAGCGCGGCCGGAGGCGCGGCGACCAGCAACACACCGTCGGCCAGCGAGACCCCGGCCGGCGGGCGGGCCGCCAGGCCGGTGAGCCGGCCCTCGACCAGCCCGTACACCCCGCCGAACTCCAGCAGCGCCTGTTCGAGGGTGCGCGCCCGCGCCGGGTCGCTGACGTCGGACACCACGCACGAGTAGCGGCCCTCCGGACGCAGTCCCGCCTGCCGGAGCTCCTCCGGCGTGGGCGGGTGCCCGGCGAGCAGCAGGGTGCGCAGCAGCTGGGTCCGCGCGTCGCGCACCGTCCGGGACAGCTGCAGCTCGGCGGCGTGGTAACCCTTGACGATGTGCCGCTCCAGCGCGCCGGTGTAGCGCTCGGCGTCGAGGATCGTCTCGAGGATGACCTCGTCGGACAGGCCGGCGGCCCGCGCGCGTTCGACGGCGAAGCGGGCCGCGAGCGTTTTGCCGGCCTGGACCCCGCCCAGCAGGTCGGCGAGCGGGACGCCCTGCGCGGCGCGGTCGGCGCCCAGCGCCTCCGCGGTGGTGTAGTCGGCGGTGTCGGGGTTGGTCGTGGCGCGCAGGGCGGCCGACAGCAGGAACTGCACGTGCCGCCGGTTCTCGGCTTCCGGCAGGCGCGCGACCTCGGGTGACTGGCTCCGCGCGGCCTTCACCAGCTCGTCCAGCACGGCGTCGTCGGCCGCCAGCGCGTCCAGCACCTGCCGGAGCAGTGGCGAGGCCGGCACGGCACCTCCCGTTGTGGCGAGGCCACAACACCGGGCCGCGGTGTTGGGCGAGCGGCCCTACCGGAGCGGCTCCGGTGGCCGGTTATCGTGACGATACCGGACAGTAACCCCGTTCCTTCGCGAAATCCATCGACCGAAGGTCACCACACCTCTTCAATGACGAAAGGTGTCTCCCGTGCGAATTTCCCGCCGGAAGCGGTCGTACCTCTCCCGCCTGGCCGTCCTCACCGCCTCCGTCGCCCTGCTGGCCACCGGCGCCGCCGTGCCGGCGACCGGCGCGGCGGCGCTGCGGGAGGTGATGTTCGTCGGCAACAACTGGGAGGGCACGGCCGACGTCATCCAGTCCCGCGGCTCGTTCGCCCGCATCGGGCGGGTGAACATCATCCCCGACAAGGACCAGCGCCTCCAGGAGATCTACCTCAACCCGATCAAGCTGGCCTTCTTCCTCGGCATCCGCAACGGGCCCGGCGAAGGGCACGACCAGTTCGTCGACGACATGTACACGACCCCGGACGGCGGTTCGGTGGTCGCGTCGCGGCCGAGCTTCGCCGACGTCGTCTCGATCGACCTGACCACCGGCCGGATCAACTGGCGCTTCCCGGTGTCGGGCTTCCGCTCCGACCACATGGCCGTCTCGCCGGACGGCCGCCGGGTCGCCGTCTCCGCCTCGACGTCCAACACCGTGCACGTGCTGGACATCGTCACCGGGCAGCAGGTCGGCTCCTTCGCCACCGGCGACAAGCCGCACGAGAACGTGTTCACCGACGGCGGCCGGTACCTGTGGAACATGTCGATCGGCGAGGTCAACACCGACCTCGACGACCCGGGCTGGGACTTCACCAAGGGGGACCGGCGGATCACCGTGGTCGACGCCGCGACCTTCCGCCAGGTCAAGGTGATCGACATGCGCCAGCGGCTCGACGCCTTCGGCCGCGGTGACCTTTCGGACGCCGTCCGGCCGGTCGCGTTCACCCCGGACGGGTCGAAGCTGTACTTCCAGGTGTCGTTCTTCAACGGTTTCGCCGAGTACGACGTGGCGACCGACAAGATCACGCGGGTCAAGGAGCTGCCGAAGAACCCGGCCACGAGTGACGACCGCAAGACCTTCGTCAACGACTCCCGTCACCACGGCATGTCGATGAACCCGGCCGGCACCAAGCTCTGCATCGCCGGGACCATGGACGACTACGCCACGGTCGTCGACCGCGCGTCGCTGCAGCAGGGCACGCTGGTGCCGGCGGTGAAGCCGTACTGGGCGACGGTCAGCGGCGACGGCAGCGCCTGCGTGATCTCCGAGGCCGGCGCCGACCAGGTCACCGCGATCGACTTCGCGACCGGGCGGAAGCTGCTCTCGGTGCCGGTGGGCGACCACCCGCAGCGGGTGCGCATCGGCCACGTGCCCGACGGCTGGACGGGACCCACCGGGTCCTGACCTCAGGCGACGGCGAAGGCCGCGGTCAGCCAGCCGCGGACTTCGTCGTCCACATCGGACACCGCACGCAGGCTCAGCCTGTGCCCGACCCGCGGCCCGCTCGCCCAGCTCGCCGGGGCGATGCGGGCCGTTTCCACCGGCCGCGGCAGCCACAGGTACACCAGCACGTCCCGCGACCGCGGGCGCAGCTCCGCCAGCTTCCGGTCCCGCTTCAGGAACACCCCCACCTTGACGGCGTCCTCGTGGACGTCGCCGAGGGTGCGCAGGTGCGCCATCACCGCGTCGTAGACCGAGCGCTGCCACGGCGCCCGGCCGGCGAAGGTCTCCTCGACCGTGCAGCCGGGGACGCAGGTGTGCCCCTGGCCGGCGCGCGCGAACTCGCGGTCGCAGCGGGGGCACGTCCAGCGGGTCGGCATGCCGTCCAGGATGGCACTCACAGCGCTGCCGGGCCGAGCGCCGGGATGGTCGCCGCCGCCTGCACCAGCTGCCGGGCCGCCTCGCCCGCGGCCTTGCGCTGCGACGGTGGCAGCTTGTCCAGCAGCGCCCCCAGCGCGGCCTGCCGCCGTTCGAGCATCCGCGCCACGATCTCGTGCCCGGCCTCGGTCACCTCCAGCGTGACGACGCTGCGGTTGCCGGGGCTGCGGCCGCGGGCCACGTACCCGAGGGCTTCGAGCCGATCCGCCAGCCGCGTCACCGAAGACGCGTTGACGCCCATCACCGCCGCCAGCTGCGAGCTCGGCACCCGGCCGACCCGGTCGAGGATCAGCAGCAGCCGCGACTGCGGGAACGAGACCTCGGGCGGGGCCGCGTGCGCGCATTCCCACGCGATCCCGACCAGGACCACGGTGAGGTCGTCGAGGGCGGCCACGTCCGGGGGCGCTTCCGAGTGGGGTTGCATGAGGCAATACTTGCCAATCGCAAGAGCTTCGGTCAAGATGGACATCCCCGGCGCTCGCCGGCGGTGCCCGGCCGGTTAGGCCGCCCTCCTCTTTCGGCTGCCGTGGATGCGCTCGTGCGCTGATTCCGTTGGCACGCAACAATAATTCTCCGGATTTCGCTGAACCTCCCCGCGACGGCGTCCGTGTACCCCGTACCGAACTGTCGTCAGAAGGAGGAACCATGCCGGATCACCGTGGCATGACGGGCCGCGCCAAGGCCCGGACCGCGTTGGTCGTCGTCGTCACGCTCGCCGTGGTCGGCGTGGGCTCGGTCATGGTGCTGAACGCCAACGCCCAGACTTCGCCCGGCTCGACGCAGGCGCAGGTCCCGGCGCATGACATGGCCGGCATGCAGATGGGCTCGGCCGCCCAGGCCGGGGCCGACAACATCGCCGGCGCCGGCCCGGTCACCGAGCTCGACAAGACGTTCCTGGTCAAGGTCCGCCAGGCCGGGCTCTGGGAGATCCCCGCCGGTGACCTCGCGCAGACCAACGCCAGCAGCGAACAGGTGAAGCGCGCCGGGCTGCACCTGCTGGACGGGCACTCGCACCTCGACCAGCTCGTCCGCGAGGACGCGAAGATGCTCGGCGTGACGTTGCCGGACAAGGCGACCGCCGAACAGCAGGACTGGGTCCGCCAGCTGACCAACGCCAAGGGCGCGGAGTTCGACAAGCTGTTCGCGAACGTGCTGCGCGCCTCGCACGGCAAGATCTTCGCGACCATCGCCGAAGTCCGGGCCGGCACGCAGAACGACGTCATCCGGCGGCACGCGACGCAGGCGAACCAGACCGTCCTCGACCACATGACGGTCCTCGAGGACACCGGCCTGGTCGACGCGAAGACGATCGCCGAGGTCGCCGAGGCGGTGAACCCGCCCGCGAAGTGACGCACGGGCAGGCCCCGGTAGCCGCCCGCCGGGGATCCGGGCGGCTACCGGGCCGGTGGCACGATGCCGTATTCGTGGATCTTGCGGTAGATGGTCGCCCGTGAGATGCCCAGCAGCTTCGCCGCCCTGACCTTGTTGCCGTCCGCGTCCTCCAGGCACCGCACGATGGCGTCCCGTTCGATCGACTCGAAGCGGTTCAGCGGCCGCCGGGTCACCGCGTGGAACTCCGCCGGGAGGTCGCCGGGGCGGATGGTGCCGGCGCGGCGGCGCTGGGCGACCTTGCGCAGCACCTGGTGGAGCTGGCCGGTGTTGCCCGGCCACTCCGCCCGCATCAGCAGGTGCAGCGCGGCGGCCGAGCACGTCAGCCTGCCGCCGTAGCCGAGCTTGCTGAGCACCAGCGGGACGAGCTCCGCGAGGTCTTCGACGTGGTGGCGCAGCGGCGGCACCCGCACCGTCCGGGGGAAGAACTTCAGCAGCTCGGCCAGCGCCGGTTCGGTTTCGGCCTCCGGCACGAGGGTGACGACGACCCAGGGCGCGCCGGGTTCCTCGCGCAGGGTCCGCAGGACCGCCGCCAGCTCGGTGGCCGCCGGGGCGGTCAGCCGGTCGGCGTGCCGGATCACCAGCGTGCGGATCGGCGCTTCGGCGTGTTCGCGCAGCAGCGCGGCCCAGTCCGTGCCGGGCGCCGCGTCGACGGTGAGCAGCCGGGCCGCCGGGTGGTGGCGCTGGTGCAGGCCCTTGGCCAGGGTCAGCTTGCCGGTGCCGGGCTCGCCTTCGAGGGCGACCCACTCGCCGTGCTGGTGACCGGAGTCGAGGTCGTGCCCGCAGCGCAGCCACAGCGGCGCCGAGCCGACGACGCCTGGCAGGTACATCGGCAGCATCGGGGTCGGGACGGCCAGGGTCTCCTCGGCCTCGATCAGCTTCACCGACAGCACGCTGCCCGCGGTCTCGGATTCGCGCCGGCCGGCGACGCGGCGGCACAGCACCCGGACCCGCAGCCCGCTGGACAGCGACAGCGTCGCCGGCGTCCGGCGGCCGTCGGCCAGCGCTTCGGTGGCGTGACCGAGCAGCACCGACTGGTCGGCCGGGTCGAGCAGCTGCCGGGCCCGGTCGTTCATCATCACGATGTCTTCGTTGAACGCCAGGACGATGCCCGTCCAGCGTCGGCAGGTCTGCAGGTAGGCCTGGAACAGCAGCATCTCCCGCAGATCGCTGTGCCGCAGCAGGGCCTGGCGGATCTGCTCGGCCGTCGAGCGGGCCAGGGCGACCAGCAGGCCGCCCGCGTCCTTGTGCCAGCAGGTGAGGTCGACGGCGCCGACCTTCTTGCCCGAGATCGGGTGGTGGATCGGCACGCCGGCGCAGGCCAGGTTCTCCAGGTGCTCGGCGTAGTGCTCGTGGCCGAACACCGTCGTCGGGCGGCCGTCCTCCAGCGCGGTGCCGATGCCGTTCGTGCCGACCGACTGCTCGCCGTAGCTGAACCCGGGCACCAGCTCGACCCGCTCGAGGTGCCGGGCCAGGTCGGCGTCGCCGGTCCGCTGGGTGAGCACGACGCCGCCGGGGTCGGTGAGGATGAGACTGATCGGCTGGCCCTCGAACTGCTCGCCGAGCTTGTGCAGCACCGGTTCGGCGCCGCGCATGAGCGGGATGTCGAGGTTCTGGTCGCCGAGGTAGAGCGGGTCGATCCGGTCGGCTTCGACCTGGAACTCCCGCGACCGCCGCCACGAGGCCAGGATCGTCGGCCGGACCGTGTCCGCGGGGACCGTTTCGGCGGTCAGGAACCGCACCCGGGTGCGGGCGAGCTCGTCGTCGGCGACCAGGGCCATCTCGTCCACGTGACCTCCAGTTCCCCGCGGCCCACGTGGGTGCGGGCACACCCGTTGTGCCGCCGGTCCAGCCTAGATCCGTCCCGCCGGTTCCGGTGTCTCAAATTGAGACGCTCCCGGTGACGCCGCGGCGGTGCGATGGAGGCATGGCCGCCGAGACGTACAACCCCTGGACGATCGTCAACCTGGTCTTCACGCACCTGGCCGCCCAAGGCCTGCACCCGGCCCTGGGCGCGGACGGGCACCCGGGCGAGCCCGCCGCGGCGCTGCTGCGCGCGTTCGGGATCGTCCCCACCGTCGAAGGCGACGCGCGCGTGCAGGCCGGGATCCACGACGAGCTGGCCGGGCTGCGCGAGCGGCTGCTCGACAGTCCCTGAGCAGCGGCTCTGTCTCAGATTGAGACCCGCGCCCGCCGCGGATGCCCGCCTAATGGTGACCGCAGGACGCCCCGGGCGGCGAACCACGGACGAGGAGTTGATCCATGAGTCGCCAGAGTGTGGCGAAAGCCCACCAGAAGATCCAAGAACTGTCGTGGGAACCGGCGTACCACACCCCGGTCTCGCACTACGGCACCGACTACACCTTCCGGAAGGCCAAGAAGAAGGACCCGTTGAAGCAGGTCCTCCGCTCGTACTTCCCGATGCAGGAGGAAAAGGACCACCGGGTCTACGGCGCCGAGGACGGCGCGATCCGCGGCAACATGTTCCGCCAGGTGCAGGAACGCTGGCTGGAATGGCAGAAGCTGTTCCTGTCGATCATCCCGCTGCCCGAGATCTCCGCCGCGCGGGCGATGCCGCTGCTGTTCCGCACGGTCCCGAACCCGGAACTGCACAACGGCCAGGCGATCCAGATGATCGACGAGGTTCGGCACTCGACGATCCAGCAGAACCTCAAGCGCCTGTACATGCAGAACTACATCGACCCGGCGGGCTTCAACTCGAGCCTGCGCAACTTCCAGAACGACTACTGCGGCACCATCGGCCGCCAGTTCGCCGAGGGTTTCATCACCGGTGACGCCATCACCGCGGCGAGCATCTACCTGACCATCGTCGCCGAAACGGCGTTCACGAACACGTTGTTCGTCGCCATGCCGGCCGAAGCCGCCGCGAACGGCGACTACCTGCTGCCGACGGTGTTCCACTCGGTCCAGTCGGACGAATCCCGCCACATCAGCAACGGCTACGCGACGCTGCTGATGGCGCTGTCCGACGAAAGCAACCACCAGCTGCTCGAACGCGACCTGCGGTACGCGTGGTGGAACAACCACGCCGTCGTCGACGCCGCGATCGGGACGTTCATCGAATACGGCACCAAGGACCGCCGCAAGGACCGCGAAAGCTACGCGGAGATGTGGCGCCGCTGGATCTACGACGACTACTACCGCAGCTACCTCGTCCCGCTGGAGAAGTACGGGCTCGTCATCCCGCACGACCTCATCGAGGAAGCCTGGAACCGGATCTGGAACAAGGGTTACGTCCACGAAGTCGCGCAGTTCTTCGCCACCGGGTGGCTCGCCAACTACTGGCGCATCGACCCGATGACCGACGAGGACTTCGAATGGTTCGAGTACAAGTACCCGGGCTGGTACGACAAGTACGGCAAGTGGTGGGAGAACTACAACCGCCTCGCGACGCCGAACGGGCACCACCCGATCGTCGCCGAGAACGTCGACTACGTGTACCCGCACCGCTGCTGGACCTGCATGGTGCCGTGCCTGATCCGCGAGGACATGGTGGTCGACCAGGTCGACGGCCAGCACCGGACGTACTGCTCGGAGACCTGCCGCTGGACCGACGCCGAGGCGTTCCGGCCCACCTACCAGGGCCGCAGCACCCCGAACATGGGCCAGCTGGTCGGCGCCCGCGAGTGGGAGACGCTCTACCACGGCTGGAACTGGGCCGACGTCGTCTCCGACATGGGCTTCGTCCGCGACGACGGCAAGACCATGGTCGCCCAGCCGCACCTGGACCTCGACCCGAAGAAGATGTGGACGCTCGACCACCTCCGCCGGATGCCCGAGGTGCAGTCGCCGAACGTGCTGCTCAACCAGATGACCGACGAGCAGCGCGCCGCGTTCGTGGCCGACTACAACCGCCAGGGGCCGGCCGGGCGCCCGGCGCCGCAGGCCTGACGGGCGGCCCGGCATGGGAGAGAAGCACCGCGTCCGGTTCGAGCCGGTCGGGATCGAGATCGACGTCGCCGAGGACCAGACGATCCTGCGCGCCGCCGCCGAGCAGGGCGTCATGCTCATGCACGGCTGCAAGGAAGGACAGTGCGCGGCCTGCAAGTCGTTCCTCCTCGACGGCGACGACGTCGAACACGACCGGTACTCGACCTTCGCGCTCCCCGACTACGAAAAGGAGGAAGGCTTCACGCTGCTGTGCCGGGCCCACGCCTACGAAGACCTGACGATCGAGCTGCTCAACTACGACGAGGAGATGATCCAGTCCGGCCTGCCGATCCAGGAGGCGACCGCCGAGGTCGTGGCGAACGACCCGGTGACCCACGACCTGCGGCACCTGGTGGTGCGGCTGGACGGCGACCTCAAGTTCTTCCCGGGCCAGTACCTGGACTTCGCGGTCCCGGGCACCGAGGAGACACGGTCGTTCTCCATGGCCAACACCTCGGCCCGCGACGGGCTCCTGGAGTTCGTCATCAAGATCTACCCCGACGGGCTGTTCTCCCGGTTCCTGGCCGCCGAAGTCGCGGTCGGCGACCGGCTCCGGGTGACCGGCCCGTTCGGGGTGTTCACCCTCCGGGACAACCCGGGCGCGGACCTGGTCTTCGTCGGCGGCGGGGCCGGGATGGCGCCGATCCTGGCGCTGCTGCGGTCCATGGCCGAGCGCGGCTTGGACCGCAAGGCCGTCTTCTACTACGGTGCCCGCCGCCGCCACGACCTCTGCTTCGAAGCGGAACTGCGGGAGCTGGAAGCGAAGCTGCCGGGATTCCGGTACGTCCCCGCGCTGTCCGAGCCGGGTGACGACGACTGGACCGGCGAAACCGGCTTCGTCACCGACGTCCTGCGCCGCGCCGGCCTGGACCTGACCGGTGCCGACGCCTACGTCTGCGGGCCACCACCGATGGTCGAGGCCGCGCTGGAGCTGCTGCCCGCGCTCGGCGTCGACGGCAAGCGCGTCTTCTACGACAAGTTCACCACCACGGGCGAAGGGTAAGGAACCCATGACAGCCACCCAAGAACGCAGCGTGCCCAAGCCGGCGTTCACCGACGCCGAAGCGGGCGCGAAGGTCTTCCCGGACTCCGATGCCCGGCGGTTCAACTACTTCACCGCCGCCAAGCGCAAGCAGAGCCACTACGAAGACGTCACCGTCGAGGTCCAGCCCGACCCGCGGCACTACCTGTCCCAGGGCTGGCTCTACGCCTTCGCCGACGGCAAGGGCGGCTACCCGCTGGAGTGGACGGCGCTGAAGGCGTGGGGTTCCGACCGGCCGCTGCCCGAACGCGGCCCGGGCTCCGGTGGCAAGGGCTACGACTGGCCGGCGCACGGCTGGCACGAGTTCCGGGACCCCAACGAGGAGTGGGAGCTCACGCTCTACCGGTACAACGCGAACGTCGTGCGGCAGCTCAACCAGAACATCGACGCCGCCCGCCAGGCGAAGGCGTTCGAGCAGTGGAACCGCAACTGGGTGGACTTCGTCGCCAAGCACGTCGGCGCCTGGATGCACGTCGACCACGGCCTGGGCCTGTACCTGTTCGCCAACGCCAACCGCCGCGCCCCGACGAACATGCACAACAACGCGATTTCGGTGAACAGCATGCACCGGATCCGCGCGGCGCAGGACCTGGCGCTGTACAACCTGACCCTCACCGAGGAGATCGAAGGCTTCGACGGCACCGCCCACCTGGCCACCTGGAACGAAGACCCGGCGTGGCAGGGCGTGCGGGACACCGCCGAGCAGCTGACCGGGATCTGGGACTGGGGCGAGGCGATCTTCGCCGCGAACGTCGTCTTCGAGCCCTTGGTCGGCGAGTTGTTCCGCAGCAACCTGGTGCAGCAGGCCGCGCCCGCGAACGGCGACTTCGTCACCCCGACGCTGATCGGCGCCGAGGAGTTCGACTTCTCCGAACGCGACCTCCGCTACACGAAGCCGCTGTTCCACCTGCTGATCAACGACAAGGAGTTCGCCGACCACAACAAGGCGCTGCTGCAGAAGTGGCTCGAGGACTGGGTGCCGAAGAGCATCGCCGCCGCCCGCGCGCTGCAGCCGCTGTGGTCGCAGCCCGACGCCAAGCCGATCCGGTTCGAGGACGGTCTCGACCGCGTGAAGAGCCGGTTCGCCGGCATCCTGTCCGAATTGGGCCTCAAGGCACCCGAGGAGCTGGGCCAGTGACCATCTTCAAGACGGCGGAAAGCCCGTTCAAGGCCGACAACACCGCGTCGAACATGTGCGGGTTCACCCTGATGAACAACCAGGTGGGCGCGATCATCGCGGAGGTCATGGCCGGCAAGGAAAACGTGACCGTGACCCCGTTGCCGTCGATGATCCGCGTCGACGCCCGGGGCCGGACGGACCTGGTCTACGCCGAGGTCGACGAGGCCGCCGGCGAGGAAGAGGGCTGGTTCAACGCGGCCGAGTTCGAGGAGAGCATGTCGACCCACTACGGGCGGATGATCCACGAAGACGACCGCACGATCATGTTCGCCAACCCCGAAGACGCGGCCGAATACCTCGACTTCGATCTCAAGCCGATCAAGTAAGCGAAGCACTCGATCCCGCTCAGGAGGATCAACCATGTACGAAAAAGACGGCGAGAAATACTTCGTGGTGGACGCCCACACCCACTTCTGGGACGCGAGCCCGGAGAACTGGGTGGCGGGGCAGGAGGAATACGCCAAGGGCTGGATCGAGTGCTTCCACGCCTACCAGGGACTCGGCCCGAAGGAGACGCACTGGCCGCTCGACCGGTTCCAGAAGTACTCCGAGGAACTCATGATGCACGACCTGTTCGAGGCCGGGCACGTCGACAAGGCCATCTTCCAGCCGACCAACCTGCGGCAGTGGTACAAGACCGGGTTCAACACCACCGAGAAAGACGGCGCGCTGGCCGAGAAGCACCCGGACAGGTTCCTCGTCAACACCACGTTCGACCCGCGTGAGGGCGACGAGGGCATGAAGGCGTTCTCCGAACGCGTGAAGCGGTACGGCTGCAAGGGCGTCAAGCTCTACACGGCCGAGTGGCGCGGCGACTCCCGCGGCTGGAGCCTGAAGGATCCGGAGGCGGCCCGCTACCTCGAGAAGTGCGAGGAACTCGGCGTCAAGAACGTCCACATCCACAAGGGACCGACGATCTGGCCGCTCGACAAGGACGCCTTCGACGTGTCCGATGTGGACTACGCGGCGACGAACTTCCAGGGCCTCAACTTCATCGTCGAGCACGTCGGCCTGCCGCGCATCGAGGACTTCTGCTTCATGGCCACCCAGGAGCGGAACGTCTACGCGGGGCTCGCCGTCGTGGTCGGCGGCCTGATGCACGCCCGGCCGAAGTTCTTCGCCAAGGTCATGGGCGAGCTGATGTTCTGGCTCGGCGAGGACAAGCTGATCTTCGGTGCGGACTACGCGATCTGGGAACCGAAGTGGCAGGTCGAGGGCTTCGTCGACTGGAACATGCCCGGGGACGACGAGCTGTCGGACTTCCCGCCGCTGACCGTCGACCAGAAGAAGAAGATCCTCGGGCTGAACGCCGCCCGGCTCTACGACATCGACGTCCCGGAGGAGCTGAAGCTCGCGGATCCGGAGAACGTCGAGCCCGTCGGCGTGCCGAACTCATGACCGCCGTGGTGACCGGGGCCCGCGCCGCCGTGTGGGCGGCGCTGGGCACCGTCCGGGATCCCGAACTGGACGAACCCCTCACCGACCTCGGGTTCGTGGCCCGCTGCGAGGTGAGCGACGCGGGCCACGCCGTCGTCCGGCTGCGGCTGCCGACGTACTTCTGCGCGCCCAACTTCGCGTTCCTCATGGTGGCGGACGCCTACGACGCCGTGGCCGGGGTACCGGGCCTGACCGGGCTCGACATCCGGCTCGACGACCACTTCGCCTCCGACGTCATCAACCGCGGGGTGGCCGCGCGGCAGGGGTTCGTCGCGTCGTTCGAGGGCGAGGCCGCCGACGAGCTCGACACGCTGCGGTACGACTTCGTCCGCAAGGCCGTCCTGGCCGGCACCGACCGCGTCTGCCGGTCCCTCGGCCGGGACCCGCGAGCGCTGACCCTCGGCGACGTCCCGCCGAGCCCGGACCTGGACCGGCTGCGGGCCCGCCGCCGCGAGCTCGGCCTGCCCGCCGAGGACGGCGACCCGCTGCTGCTGGACCCGGCCACCGGGACGACTCCGGTCGACGCGAAGCGCCACCTCGCCTTCGCGCGGCTGACCCGCACGAGCATGGAGGCCAACTCGGGCGTCTGCCGCGGCATGCTGCGCGCGCGGTACGCCCTGACCAGCGAAGAGGAGGGCACGGGATGAAGGCCGTGCGGCTGCAGAAGTACCACCAGCACCCGGTGATCGAAGACGTCCCGGAGCCGCGCGCCACCGGGCCCCTCGACGTCGTGGTCAAGATCGGCGGCGCCGGCGTCTGCCGCACCGACCTGCACATCATCGAGGAGCAGTGGGCCGAGAAGTCCGGCGTCGAGCTGCCGTACACGATCGGCCACGAGAACGCGGGCTGGGTGCACGAGGTCGGCCCGGCGGTGACGAACGTCGAGGTCGGGGACACGGTCATCCTGCACCCGACGCCGACGTGCGGGCTCTGCCACGCCTGCCGCGCGGGCGACGACATGCACTGCCCGAACGGGAGTTTCCCGGGCATCAGCACCGACGGCGGGATGGCGGAGTACCTGCTGACGTCGGCGCGGGCGTGCATCAAGCTGGATCCGTCGACCCAGCCGTCCGATGTGGCGGCGCTGGCCGACGCCGGGATCACCGCCTACCACGCGGTGCGCAAGGCCGTCCCGCACCTGTACCCGGGCACCACCTGCGTCGTCAACGGCGCCGGCGGCCTCGGGCACATCGGCATCCAGTCGCTTCGCGCGTTGACCGCCGCTCGCGTGATCGTCGTGGACCGCAACGCCGACGCCCTGGAGCTGGCGTCGACCTTGGGCGCGGATCTCACGGTGTTGGCCGACGGCAAGCAGGTCGAGGCGGTGCTCGACCTGACCGACGGCAACGGCGCCGAGGTCGTCCTCGACTTCGTCGCCGAGCAGGGTGCCCAGCAGGACGCCTTCGCGATGACCCGCCGCGCCGGGTCGCACTTCGTGATCGGCTACGGCTCGAACATCGAGATCCCGACCATCGACATCATCTCCACCGAGCGGAACATCATCGGCAACCTGGTCGGCACCTACAACGACCTGGCCGAGCTGATGGTGCTCGCCCAGGCCGGGAAGGTCACCCTCCACACGAAGAAGTACCCCCTGGACGCGGCGCTCGACGCGCTGGCCGACCTCGACGCCGGGCGCGTGCGCGGCCGGGCCATCCTCACCCCCTAGGAGCAGGCAGATGGCGAAGGAACTGCGGTTCGGCTCGGACGCCCGCGACCTGCTGGTGGCGGGCGTCGACAAGCTGGCCGAAGCGGTCAAGTCCACGCTGGGGCCCAAGGGCCGCAACGTGATCATCGAGAAGATCACCGGGTCGCCGGTGGTCACCAACGACGGCGTCACCATCGCGCGCGAGATCCACCTGAAGAACCAGTTCGAGAACATGGGCGCGCAGCTGGTGAAGGAAGCGGCGATCAAGACCAACGACGTCGTCGGCGACGGCACCACCACGGCCACCGTGCTCGCCCAGGCGATCGTCCGCGAAGGCATGCGGGCGATCTCGGGCGGCGGCAACCCGGTGCTCGTCAAGCGCGGCATCGACCACGCCGTCGGCCTGCTGGTGGCGCACCTGGAGAAGCAGGCGCACCCGGTGGTGTCCGAACAGGACTACGCGCGGGTGGCGGCGATCTCGGCCAACGACGACGACGCGGTCGGCGCGGTCATCGCCAAGGCCCTGCACACCGTCGGCGACGGCGGCGTGGTGACGGTCGAGGAGTCGCCGACGATCGGGATGAGCGTCGAGTTCGTCGAAGGCTTCGAGTTCGACAACGGCTACCTCTCGCCGTACCTGGTCACCGACCCGGGCCGGCTGGAAGCGGTGCTCGACGACCCGTACATCCTGATGTGCGCGGAGAAGATCACCAAGGTGCAGCAGCTGATGCCGGTGCTGGACAAGGTGATGCGGGCACCCCGGCCGCTGGTCGTGATCGGTGAGACGGTCGAGGGCACGGCGCTGTCCATGCTGGTGCACAACCACATGAACGGCACCTTCCAGTCGGTGGCCGTCCGCGCGCCGGGCTTCGGTGACCGGCGGCTGCACAAGCTGGAGGACCTCGCCGCGATCGTCGGCGGCGCGGTGCTCTCGCGGCAGTCCGGGTTCACGATGGAGACGATGACCCTCGACCACCTCGGCCGGGCCAAGCAGGTCCGGGTCACCGAGAACCGCACGACGATCGTCGGCGGCGCCGGGTCGCCGGACGCGGTGGAGTTCCGGGTCGGCCAGCTGCGCGCGGAGCTGGAGCGCGCGCAGTTCGGCGTCGACGAGGACGTCCTGACCGAGCGGATCGGCGCCCTGACCGGCAAGGTCGCGGTGGTGCGGGTCGGCGCCGCCACCCCGGCCGAGCTGAAGGAGCTGCAGCACCGGGTCGAGGACGCCCTGTCGGCGACCCGGGCGGCGATGGCCGAGGGCATCGTGGCCGGCGGGGGAGCGGCGCTCCTGCACGCCGAGAAGGCCCTGGAAGGACTCGGCCTGGAAGGCGATCAGGCGATCGGCGTCGAGATCGTCCGGCGCGCGCTCGCCGAGCCCGCGTTCCTCATCGCGCACAACGCGGGCCACCCGGCCCACGAGATCGTCGCGCGGGTTCGGGAGATGGGCGACGACGACGGTTTCGACGCGCTGCACGACCGCTACGGGGACATGGTCGCGCTCGGCGTGGTCGACCCCCTGCGGGTGTGCCGCTCCGCCGTGCAGAACGGGGCTTCGGTGGCGGGCCTGCTGCTCACGACCAACTCCCTGATCGCCGAGGAACAGACCCCGTGGGGCGGCAGCGCGGCCCTGATGACCGAGTTCGGCCCGCTGGACGAGGGCCTGCACCAGCCCTCGCCCGACGCCAGCACCCCGCAGTCCCTCGGGATGGGCCCCTCCGTCGGCTGAGTTCCACGTCCGACAGCCCACGGAGTGAGGAGGTCTTCCCGCCGGTGTCCTGAGCTCCGGCGGGGAGGCCTCCGGCTCAGGGGGCGAGGCCGTGGCGGGCCAGTTCGTGCCCGGCCAGCTTCGCGATCACGTCCCGGTCCCGCTCCCGCCAGCCGGTGGCCGGTTCGCCCACCGAAGCCAAGCGCCCCAACGGCTGCGTGGCCAGCGCCCGCAGGGCCAGCAGGTCCAGCCCTTCGTCGCCGAGGGCCCGCAGCCGCGCGGCCGCGGTGGCGCGGCGGGTGTAGTGCCAGCGCAGCGGCAACCAGGTCACCAGGAGGGTCAGCACGGGCAGGGCGATGATGACCGCCGCGAGCCACCAGGCCAGGTTCTCGACGGCCTCGATCTGCCAGCGGCCCGCGTCCGTGAGCTTGGTCCCGACGTCCGAGCCGCCGTGCAGGGCCTTGGCCAGCGCGTCGCCGACGAGCGGGATGCCGTCGGCGGAGTTCGCCGCGGAGTCGAAGGTGCCGCGCAGGCCGGTCCCGGCGTCGACGAGCCCGTCGCCGGGCGCCCGCAGCTTCATGACCTGGTCGTACACCGAGGTCCCCAGCCACACCGCGATGACGGCGAGCAGCACGGCCAGCAGGTCGCTGACGAGCTGGGCGGTACGGCGGATCGGCCGTTCGGCGTAGAGCTGCATCGCGGGCGCCTTTCGCGGTGGGGGAGCGCGGCCACGGCAACGTACCCGGGTCCCGTCCGGGCGAATCGGGCCCGGTGATCTATGACGCCGGTCATAGTGCCTTCGGCGCGGTGGTGTGGTCTGATGTGACTATGACCACTGTCATAGAGGTCGCGGACCGCGAGTGTGTCGCCGCCGTCGTCGCGGCCTGCTCGCCGGACAGCCTCCGGCGCCGGTTCATGATGGGCGGGCCCGCGCGCCCGGCCGAGGTTTTCCAGCGCTACCAGCGGTTCCTGCTCGCCGGGCCACCGGACGGCGTCGCGTTGCTCGCGTGGCGCGGCGGCACTCCGGTGGGGCTGCTCAACTTCGTCTCGGAGACGCCGGGGGAGGCGGAAGTCGGCATCCTCGTCGCCGACGCGTGGCAGCGGCAGGGGATCGGCAGCGCGCTGAGCCGGTGGCTGTGGGCGTCCGGGCGCTGGC
Organism: Amycolatopsis kentuckyensis; assembly: GCF_002155975.1. Lineage (GTDB taxonomy): Bacteria > Actinomycetota > Actinomycetes > Mycobacteriales > Pseudonocardiaceae > Amycolatopsis > Amycolatopsis kentuckyensis. The sequence continues at coordinate 21,117 of NZ_MUMI01000038.1, read as the reverse complement.
CGGGCTGGACCGTGCGGGCGACCGTCCAGGCCGGGAACGCCGGCGCCGAGGCGCTGCTGCTGGGCCAGGGGTTCCGGCCGGTGCCGTCCTACGAGCGCGGCGAACGCGACTTCGCGCTGGTCGTGCCGGACTGGGCTACCATGACGGACGTCATGAAGGAGGCAGCCGATGACCAGGACCCCGCGCGAGCGGATGGTGCTCAGCGCCGCGCAGCTGGTGCGGATCCACGGTGTCGGGGCGACCGGCATGCGGGACGTGGTCGCCCACGCCGAAGCCCCGCGGGGCTCCCTGCAGCACTACTTCCCGGGCGGTAAGGACCAGCTGATCGCCGAAGCCGTCGCCTGGGCCGGCGACTACGCCGCCCGGCGCGTGGCGCGCGTCGCGGCCAAGCTCGAAGATCCCACGCCGGGGAAGCTGTTCGCGGCGATGGCCGCCCAGTGGACCGACGAGTTCACGACGTCGGGCTTCGACGCGGGCTGCCCGCTGGTGGCGACGGTCGCCGACGCGGCCGCCACCAGCGACAGCCTGCGCGAAGCGGTGGGCCAGGCGTTCGAAGGCTGGCAGCGGCCGGTCGCGGCGACCCTCGAAGACCTCGGCGTGCCCCCGGCCCGCAGCACGTCCCTGGCGGTGCTCATGCTCAGCGCGCTCGAGGGCGCGATCGTCCTGGCGCGGGCACACCGGGACGTCGCGCCGCTCGATACGGTGGTCGCGGAGCTGCGGCCGCTGCTCGACGGCGCCGTGGACAAGCGGCGCCGCCGCGCCTAGAGGCCGCGGAAGAACTCCCGGATGTCACCGACCAGGACGTCCGGCGCCTGCAGGGACGCGAAGTGCCCGCCGGTGTCGTAGTCCCTCCAGCGCGTGACGGTGTTGGACAGTTCGGCCAGGCCTCGGATCGCATGGTCGCCGCGGAAGTTCGCGACGGCCGTCGGGACGCCGGAGGGCGCGGGCCGTTCCCCCCAGCCGTCCTGGCCGGCCTCGAGGTAGAGGCGCGCGGCCGAGCCGGCGGTGCCGGTGAGCCAGAAGATCGTGACGTTCGTCAGGATCGCGTCCCGGTCCACCGGGGTCTGGTTCGTGGCGGCGGGATCCCAGTCGACGAACCATTCGAGGTTCCACGCGAGCTGCCCGGCGGGGGAGTCGTTGAGGGCGTAGGCGAGGGTCTGCGGGCGGGTGGCCATCTGGGTGGCGTAGCCGGAGTGGGCGTACCACCAGGTTTCGTTCTCCTGGGCGCGCTTCCGGTCCTCTTCGGACAGCCGGTCGAGATCCCCGGGGGCGGTCGGCACCCCGGCATTGGCGACGGCGTTGATGTGCACGCCTCGCACCGCTTCGGGGGCGACGCGGCCGAGTTCGGGGGACACGATGCTGCCGAAGTCACCGCCGTGCGCGCCGTAGCGGTCGTAGCCGAGCCTGTTCATCAGCTCGGCCCAGGCTTTCGCGACGCGGCGGGTGTTCCAGCCGCGGTCGGTGGTCGGGCCGGAGAAGGCGAACCCGGGCACCGACGGCGCGACGACGTGGAAGGCGTCCTTCGGGTCACCGCCGTGGGCTTTCGGATCGGTGAGCGGGCCGAGGACGTCCCGGAAGTCGGCGATGGTGCTGGGCCAGCCGTGGGTGACGATCAGGGGCGTGGCGTCGGGTTCGGGGGAGCGGACGTGCAGGAAGTGGACGCGCTGGCCGTCGATGGTGGTGGTGAACTGGGGGTGTGCGTTCAGGCGGGCTTCCTGGGCACGCCAGTCGAAGCCGTCCTGCCAGTAGCCGACGAGCTCGGCGAGGTAGGCCTGGCTGACGCCGTAATCCCAGCCGGCGCCGGGGAGTTCGCCGGGCCAGCGGGTGTTGGCCAGGCGGTGCTGGAGATCGTCGAGGTCGTGCTGGTCGATGTCGATGCGGAAGGGATCCATGGGAGTCAGGGTGGCCGGGATCTAGGTCACTTCTCGGCCTAGATCGCCCGCCGGTCACACGCCGCCGGCCTTCAGCCACCACGGCGTCCGGACCGCTCAGGTGTGCGTGCCGCCGTCGATGCGGATTTCGGTGCCCGTGATGAACTTGCCGTCGTCCGATGCCAGCATGGCCACCACGCCCGCCACCGTCTCCGGGCCCGCCACCGCGTTGCCCACCTCCGTCGTCTGGTCCGTCGGGAGGAGCGGCAGCAGGCGCCCGAACAACGAAAAGTCCACGTTCTGGGGCAGCCAGGTCGCCGCCGAGTCCGTGATGCCGCTCTTCACGCTTCCCGGGGCGATGCTGACCGCGCGCAGGCCCTGCTTTCCGTACTCCAGCGCCAGCGAATGCGTGAACGCCTGGATCCCGCCCTTGCTCGCGCTGTACGCCGCCATGTACGGGTGGGCGAACGTGGCCGACGTCGAACTGAAGTTGACCACCACGCCCGCCGAAGACGCCAGCAGCGACGGCAGGGCCGCGCGCGTCACCAGGAACGTGCCCGTCAGGTTCACCGCCAGCACCCGGTTCCACAGCTCGAGCGACGTCTCGTGCGTGTGCGACGCCAGCAGGATCCCGGCCGCGTTGACCAGGACGTCGAGGCCGCCGAGGACCTCGACCGCCGACGTCACCCCGGCCGTCACCGACTCTTCGTCGGCCACGTCCATCACGGAGGTCGTCAGGCCCTCGAGGCTTGCGGCCTGCCGGGTGCCCTGAAGTCCCTCTTCGGAGACGTCGGTGCCGACGACCCGGGCACCCTCCTCCAGCAGGCGGAGCGTGGTGGCCCGGCCGATGCCGGAACCGGCGCCGGTGACCAGGACTCGGCGATCGCGCAGGCGTTCCATGGTGATCACCGTAGCCACTCGACCCCACTCAGGGCACGGCCGGCTTCACCCGCCGCCGATCCGCGGACGCGCCCTCACCGCTGACCTGGCCCGGACGATGGGGCGCCACCACGAGCGCGATCGCCTGCGTGGCGAGCTTCAGCGGCGTCCGGTCCTCGCGCCGGCGCAGCTTCTCCAGCGCGCACTGGATGGTCGCGTCGACCGAGGCCGGCGAGAGGGCGAGGGTCTTCGCGATGTCCGTCGCGCTCAGTTCCAGCCCGTACCGCAGCACGACGACTTCGCGCTGGCGGCGGGACAACCCGTCCAGCCCCGGGCTCGGGCGGGCCGGCCGCTTTCGTGTCAGGCGCACGACGGTCGCGCGGAGCCGGGTGACCGCTCGGGCGTCCGGGGTGCCCCGAAGCCGGACGAAGGCTTCCTGCGCGATGTGCTCGGCGTCGTCCGCGCCGAGCAGGTGGGCCAGCCGTGCGAGGCGGCCGAAGTGCTCGGCGAACAAGGCCCGGAACAGCACGTCGTGGTCGCCGGGCACGGCCTTCGGAGCGTTCACGGTGCCGTCACGCCCGACCGGCCCCCCGGGTTTAGCCCCGACCGGAACTCAGAGCGCGGGCACCCGCTCGCCGGCCGGCGGCGGGCCCGGCGGCGTTCCGTCGCCGAACGGGCGGCCGCCCAGTTCCTCGCGGCCGTGCGGGGTCAGCCAGCCGGAGGTGTCCGGCCCGAGCGGCACGATCCCGGTCGGGTTCACGTTCTTGTGCACCACGTAGTAGTGCTCCTTGATCTGGGCGAAGTCGATCGTGTCGCCGAACCCGGGCGTCTGGAACAGGTCGCGCGTGTACGCCCACAGCACCGGCAGCTCGGTCAGCTTCTGCCGGTTGCACTTGAAATGACCGTGGTACACCGCGTCGAACCGGACCAGCGTGGTGAACAGCCGGATGTCCGCTTCGGTGATCGTGTCGCCCACCAGGTAACGCTGGTTCGCCAGGCGCTCCGACAGCCAGTCCAGCCGGGCGAACAGCTTCCGGTACGAGTGCTCGTACGCCTCCTGGGAACGGGCGAACCCGCACTGGTAGACCGCGTTGTTGACGTCGGTGAACACCTTCTGGGCCACGTCGTCGATCTCGTCGCGCAGCTTCTCCGGGTACAGCTCCGGCGCGCCGGACCGGTGGTGGGCCGTCCACTCCGTCGACAGGTCCAGCGTCATCTGCGCGAAGTCGTTGGTGACGACCTGGCCGCTCGGGATGTCGACGAACGCCGGCACCGTGATGCCGCGCGGGTAGTCCGGGTCGCGCTTGAAGAACGCCTCCTGCAGGCGCTCGATGCCGAGGACCGGGTCGCGGCCGTCCGGGTCGAGGTCGAAGCTCCAGCTGCGCTCGTCGTGGACCGGGCCCGCCAGCCCCATCGAGAGGACCGGCTCGAGGCCGAGCAGCCGCCGGACGATCACCGCGCGGTTCGCCCACGGGCACGCCCGCGCGACCACCAGCCGGTAGCGGCCCGGCTCGACCGGCCAGCCGTCGCGGCCGTCGGCGGTGATGCGGTCCGGGAGGTAGTTCTGGTCGCGCTTGTACTCGCCCTTGTCGCTCATCGGCGTCCTCAGCAGTCGTCGGTCGGGGGAGCGGTGTCCAGTGCCGCGGCCAGCCGGGCCAGCACCGGCCCGGCCGTGCGGATGTCCTCGGCGCTCAGGTGGTCGAACACCGCGGCCCGCACGCGGGCCAGGTGGCTCGGGTAGGCCGCCTCCAGTCTGGCCAATCCGGCGTCGGTCAGCACGGCGTTGGACGCGCGGCCGTCCTCGGCGCAGCGGCGCTTCTCGACCAGGCCGCGCCGGGTCAGGTCGTCGACCACCCGGCTGATCCGGCTCAGCGACAGCCCGGTGGTGGCGGCCAGCGCCGAGATGCGGAGCAGGTGGTCCGGCGCTTCCGACAGCGCGACCAGCACGCCGTAGTCGGTGATCGCGAGGCCCGTCTCGGGCAGGAACTGGTCCTCCAGCGCGCGCGGCAGCGCCGTCATGATGCGCATCAGCGGCCGCCAGAAGGCGGATTCGTCGAGGTCGAGCGCGGCCAGATCACCCATACGGGCAACTCTACCGAAAGCTTGCTTGCGCAACCAGCCAAAGTGAGTACAGTGTCGTTGAACCCTCAATCACCGGGGGGCGCCACCACGAGGAGAGAAGAACAGCGATGACCAGCGCGACCACCTACCCCCAGCTGACCGGCGAATACACCCTCGACGCCGCCCACTCGCGGATCGGGTTCGTCGCCCGGCACGCCATGGTGACCAAGGTGCGCGGCAGCTTCAACGAGTTCACCGGCACCGCGACCATCGACGGCGACGCGCCGGAGAAGTCGAGCGTCCAGGTGACCATCCAGGCCCACAGCATCGACACCCGCAACGCCGACCGCGACGGGCACCTGAAGAGCAACGACTTCCTGGCGATGGACGAGTACCCGCAGATCACCTTCACCTCGACCGAGATCCAGCAGACCGGCGAGACCAGCTTCGACGTCACCGGTGACCTGACGATCAAGGACGTCACCCGCTCGGTGACCGTCCCGTTCGAGTTCGAGGGCTCGGCCAAGGACCCGTTCGGCAACGACCGGATCGGCTTCGAGGGCTCCACCACGATCAGCCGCAAGGACTACGGCATCACCTGGAACGCCGCGCTGGAGACCGGTGGCGTGCTGGTGAGCGACAAGGTCACGCTGGAGTTCGAGATCTCCGCGATCAAGTCCGCCTGATCCCGGGAGCGGGAACCGGGCTCACCGGTTCCCGCTCGCCCGCAGGTTCCCGATGCCGACGTCGAGCGCCGCTTCGAGGTGGTCGATGCGGCCGGTCGACAGCATCACCACGACGCCGCCCTGGATGCCCGCCAGCAGGGCGGCCGCCGCGCGTCCGGCGTCGAGGTCCGCGTCGACTTCGCCGGCTCCCTGCAGGTGGCGGATGCCCGCCTCGATCTCGTCCTGCCAGCGCCGCAGCAGTTCGGTGACCACGGCCTGCGCTCCCGGAGTCGCGCGGCCGAGCTGGGAGATCAGCACGTTGAGCGGGCAGTGCTGCCCGCGGCTGTCGTAGTGCGAGACCACCGTGTCCCGCCAGCGCCGCCACCCCGCCCACGACGTCAGCCGGCCCAGCTGCGGCTGCTGGACCGCCAGGACCTGGTCCGCCTCGAAGCGGGCCACCGCCAGCAGGAGTTCTTCCTTGCCGTCCGGGAAGTAGTGGAACAGCTGGCTCTTGCTCGTCCCCGTCCGCGCCCGGACGTCGTCGAGCGTCGTCACGGCCACGCCGCGCTCGCGGATCTCCGCCGCGGCGCCCTCGACGATCCGCTGCCGCGTCGCCGCGCCCTTCGGGGTCAGCTTTGGACTCACAGGTCCACTTTAATTCGCTGGCCACGGCCGGGAGAATTCCGGGTATGGCCACTGTCACGCCGTTCGCGATCCTGGCGCTGATCGGCGCCGTGTCCGGATCGGTCACGGCGTGGCTGATCCTGCGCCGGGACCGGCCCGCCGAGGTGCTGACCCCGGCCGCGCCCTGGGAACCCGTGGCCGAGGAAGTGGAGCGGCAGCTGCTCGCCGACGAGCGCGAGGTGCGGCTGGCCGGGGTGCACGAGTTCGCCGAGCTCGCCGACCACGATCCCTCGTTGCGCCAGATCTTCGTCGACCAGTTCTTCGTCCAGCTGGGCTACGGGGGCTCCGGGGCCGCGGCCTGGCAGGCGAAGCTCTGGTCGGTGCTGCTGCCGCGGCTGCGACCCGGGACACCGGGGTTCTGGCCGGGCATCGACCTCCCCCCGAAGGCTCCGGTGCTGCACGACCTGGATCTGCGCGGCTGCGAAGTCGACACTGCCGTCTTCCGCTACGTGCGCTTCGTCGGCGACGCCCGCTTCGACGGTGCGGTCTTCACCGGGCCGGTGAGCTTCGAGGGCTCCTGCTTCGCCCGGCACGCCACCTTCGCCGGCGCGCGGTTCGAGGCGGACACCGACTTCGAGCGCGCCACCTTCACCGGCACGGCGGCCTTCTCCCGGATCACCACGCACGGGCAGCTGTGGTTCGACGCCGCTCGCTTCTCGGCTCGCACGGACTTCGCGGGCGCTGCTTTCGGCGACGACGTGTCGTTCGAGGGCGCCGGTTTCGCGGGCCCGACGACGTTCCGGGACGCCCGGTGCGCCGGGGACGTCCTGCTCGGCGAAGCGCGCTTCAGCGGCCACGCGGACTTCGCGGGTGCGACCTGCGCGGAGTTCCACCTCACCGGTGCGCGGGCCCGGACGGACGCGCACGTGCGGCGGACCTGGCCGCCGGGCTGGGTGCTCGGCCCGCCCCGGCCGCGCAGGCCGGGGCACTGGGCCGACCTCACTCGGCCCTGATCGGCAGGTCCGCTCCGTCGCGGAGGAACACCGGGATCCGGTCCGCCGGCGCCGGGGCCTCGACCCACTCGCCGCCGTCGTGCCGGGTGCCGGTGACCGCGTCCGTCCAGGTGGCCCCCGCCGGGAGGTACACCCGGCGGGCGGTCACCCCGGGTTCGAGCACCGGCGCCACCAGCACGTCCGGCCCGAGGAGGAACTGGTCGTCCACGTCCCAGGCCGCACTGTCCCCCGGGAAGTCGACGAACACCGGGCGCATCGGGGGGATGCCCTGCTCGTGGGCCACCCGCATCTGCTCCATCAGGTACGGCCGCAGCCGCTCCCGCAGGCGCAGTGACTCGGTGATCGCCGCGTACGCCGGCTCGCCGAACGACCAGACCTCGTTGGGACCGCCGGTCATCTCCGGCCCGAACGCCGGGCGCGGATCGCGGAAGCCGTGCAGGCGGAACAGCGGGCAGAACACGCCGTAGGAGAACCAGCGCACCATCAGCTCGCGGTACTCCGGCGAGTCCGGGTCGCCGCCGTGGAAGCCGCCGATGTCCGTGGTCCACCAGGGGATCCCGGCCAGTGCCACGTTCAGCCCGGCCCGGACCTGCGCGCGGAGCGACGACCACGTCGCCCCGACGTCACCGGACCAGAGCGCCGCCCCGAAGCGCTGGCTGCCCGCCCAGGCCGAGCGGGACAGCAGCACCACCTCGTCGTCGCCTTCGGCGCGGATGCCGTCGTGGAACGTCTGCGCGTTGACCTGCGGGTAGAGGTTGAACACCTCCGCGCCCGGGCCGGCGTGGAAGCCGAGGTTGTGCGGGTGGCCCGGCTGGATCTCCGGCTCGTCGCCGTCCAGCCACCAGGCGCGCACGCCCAGGTCGTAGTAGTTCTCCTTGACCTTGTTCCAGACGAACCGCCGGGCCTCCGGGTTGGTCGCGTCGTAGAAGGCCACCGGCATCTCGACGTCGAACCCCTTGTCCTTCCACGGCGCGTGCGCCGGGACGCCGCTCTCGGCGGCGACCAGGAGCCCCTGTTCGTGCAGCTCACGGTAGTTCTCCGAGAGTGGGCTGACGGACGGCCACACCGAGACCATCAGCTTGACGCCGAGGTCCGAAAGCTCGCGCACCAGCCCGGCCGGGTCGGGCCACTCGGCCGGGTCGAACTTCCAGTCGCCGAGGTGGGTCCAGTGGAAGAAGTCCGCCACGATCACCGAAAGCGGCAGTCCGCGCGAGTGGTACTCGCGCGCCACGGACAGGAGCTCCTCCTGCGTGCGGTAGCGCAGCTTCGACTGCCAGAACCCGGCCGCCCACTCCGGCAGCATCGGTGCGTGCCCGGTCGCGTCGGCGTAGTGGCCGAGGATCTGGCGCGGCCCGTCGCCGGTGGTGATCCAGTAGTCGATCTGCCGGGCGTCGTCGGCGACCCAGCGGGTGCCGTTGGCCGCCAGTTCGACGCGGCCGACGGCGGGGCTGTTCCACAGGAACCCGTAGCCGCGGCTGGACAGCAGGAACGGTACCGACACCTCGGCGTTGCGCTGCACCAGGTCGAGCACGAGGCCCTTCTGGTCGAGCCGGCCGTGCGTGCGCTGCCCGAGACCGTAGATCCGCTCGTCGTCGTAGGCGGTGAACCGCTGTTCGAGGCGGCCGTAGCCGTTGCGCGAAGGCATGAACAGCCGCGCCCCCGGCCACCAGAAGTGCGCGCGCTGCTCGGAAAGCAGCTCTTCGCCGGTGTCGGTGCGGACGAACTTCAGCTGCGTGTCGATGCCCGTGTCGGTGTCGGCGATCTCGACGATCGCGGTGAGCGCGCCGTTGACCACCCGGCCGGTCCGGCCGTCGGCCGAGGCGGTGGCGGCGGACGGCTTCGCGGGCAGCAGCGCACCCGGGACGTCGTCGAGGATGCGGTGCCGTCCGGCCCGCACGCGCAGGCTGCCGTCGCCCCACGGCTCGATGCGCAGCACCTCGTGCCGCACGCTGACTTCGAGCGAGCGGCCGTCTTCGGTCGTGGCGATCACGCGGTCTCCTTGGGAATTCAGTCTTTGACGGCGCCGCTGGTCAGCCCGGCGACGACGTAGCGCTGGGCGACGACCAGCAGGACGGCCGCGGGGATCGCGGCGAGGACGGCGGTGGCCATGATCCCGTTCCAGTCGGCGGACTGGTTGCCGACGAACCGGTAGATGCCCACGGTGATGGGCTCGAACGACTGCCCGGTGGTCAGGGTGACAGCGAACAGGAAGTCCGCCCAGGCGAACAGGAACGAGAACAGCCCGGCGGTGACGAGGGCGTTGCGGCTGACCGGGAGGATGATCGAGAAGAACGTGCGCCAGTAGCCCGCACCGTCCACCCGGGACGCTTCGGTGAGCTCCTTCGGCACGGAGATCATGAACGCCCGCAGCAGCAGGATGGCGAACGGGATGGTCGCGGTGGAGTCGGCCAGCACCAGCCCGAGGTAGTTGTCGATCAGGCCGAGGTTGCTGAACACGGTGTAGAGCGCGTTGGCCATCACGATGCCCGGGATCATCTGCACGATGAGCAGCACGAACACCAGCGCCGGGCCGCCGCGCACCTTGAGCTGGGCCAGCGCGTACGACGCGGGTGCCGCCACCAGCAGCGACACGACCACCGTGCCGAGTGCGACGACGACGCTGGAGAGCAGGTTGGGTCCCTGCGTCGAGACGGCCTTGCGGTAGCCGTCCAGCGTGCCGCCGACGGGGAAGAACGCCGGATCCGGGCTCAGCAGCGCGCCGCTGGGCTGCAGGGAGGCGTTGACCATCCAGTACAGCGGGAACAGCAGCACCGCGACGATCAGCACGCCGGCCGCCGTCCGCGGCCAGTTCGACGTCTTCATGCCGCCTCCGCCAGGGTCGACTTCGCCGAACGCAGGTACAGCAGCCCGAACAGCGTCGCCACCACGATGAGCACGTTGCCGACCGCCGCGCCCTGCCCGAACGCGAAGTCCTGGAAGGAGAGCCGGTACGACCACGTTGTCAACGTCTGCGTCGCGTTGGCCGGCCCGCCGCCGGTGACGACCATGATCACGTCGAACACCTTGATCGTGTAGACCAGCCCGAGCATGAGCACGATCCCGGTGACCGGCCGCAGCAGCGGCCAGGTGACGTGCCGGAACCGCTGCCACGCCCCGGCGCCGTCCAGCGCCGCGGCTTCGTAGAGCGACGCCGGGATCGCGCGCAGCCCGCCGTGCAGGATCACCAGGTTGAACGGGATGCCGATCCAGATGTTGGTGAGGATCACCGCCGGCAGCGCCCAGCTCGTGCTGCTCAGCCACGGCACCGCGTCGAAGCCCAGGAACCGCAGGCCCGCGTTGAGCACGCCGTGGTCCTGGTCGAACATCCACCGCCAGACCGCGCCGCTGACCACCAGCGGCAGCAGCCACGGCAGCAGGAGCAGCGACCGCAGCAGCGCGCTGCCGAGGAAGCGGCCGTTGAAGAACACCGCGAGCGCCAGGCCGATGGCGAACTGGAAGACGATCGACCCGGCGGTGAACAGCACCGTGTTGAGCGCCGCCGTCGAGAACAGCGGGTTGTTCAGCACGGCGGAGTAGTTCGCGATGCCGACGAAGGGTGCTTCGCCCGTGTAGAACGACTTCACCGTGTAGTTCTGGGTGCTCATCACCAGGTTCGCGACCAGCGGGTAGCCGAAGAACACGATGATGTAGGCCAGGGCGGGCAGCAGGAACGCCCACGCGGCGAACCGGTTGTCCCGGCGGGACTTCCGGTTCGCGCGGGGGGCCGCCGAGACCGTCGGGGCGGCGGCGAGCGTCACGAGCCGCTCGCCTGCTGCGCGGCCTTGAGGGCCTGGTCGACCGGCGTCTTCCCGGTCAGCGCCGCCTGGAGCGCGTCGGCCAGCGCCTGCGAGACCTTCGGGTACTTCTCGCCGAGCTCGGCGGTGCGGGAGCGGGCCGTGCCGACCTCGTCGACGAACGCCTGCATCGAAGGCTGCTCGGTGCCGAACTTCTGCGCCGTGGCCGTCTTCGACGGGATGTAGGCGTGCGCCTTGCTCCACTCGAGCATCGTCGGCTCGGAGAGGATGCAGGAGAGCACCTTGCCGGCGGCCTGCTGAGTCGGCCCGCTGGTCACCGGGATCGTGCCGACCTCGCCGCCGAGGGCGACCACCGGCTTGCCGCCGGCCTGCGGCACCGGGATCGGCACGACGCCGTAGTGCAGCGACTTCTGCTCGTCGAGCCGGGCGATGTTCCACGACCCGTTGATCATCATGGCCGCGTTGCCGCCGACGAACTGGTCGGCGACGTCGTTCTGGTTCCAGGTCACCACGGACTTCGACGCCGAACCGGAGTTCACCAGGTCGGTGACGTACTGCAGCGCCTGCGCCGACTTCGGCGAGTCCAACTGGGACAGTTCCGCGCCGTTGCTCCAGAAGAACGGCAGGAACTGCCAGGTGCCTTCCTCGGACGGGATGGCGGAGAAGGCCAGGCCGTACTTGCCGTCCTTGGTCAGCTTCGCCGCGGCGGCCTTCAGCTCGTCCCACGTCTTCGGCGGCTCGACGCCCGCGGCCTGCAGGAGGTCCTTGTTGTAGATCAGCGCGAGGCCGTTGACGCCGGGGGCGACGCCGTAGAGCTTGTCCTGGTAGGTCCCGGCCTTGACGATGCTGGGGTAGTAGCCGTCGGTGGTGATGCCGTAGTCGGTGAGCGGGGTCAGCGCGCCGGTGGCGGCGACCTGCTGCAGCGTCGGGTTGTCGGTGAAGAGCAGGTTCGGCAGCGTCTTCGAGCTGGCGCTCTGCAGGACCTTCGGCAGCATCTGGTTGGTCGGCACCTTCTGGCGCTCGATCTTGATCCCGGTCTGCGTGGCGCAGGTGTCGAGGATCTTCTGCCAGGCGGCGGACCCCTGCTCGTCGGCGTAGTAGTCGAGTTCGGTGATCGACGTGGCGGCCGGGGCGTCGGCGCCGCCGGGTGCGGCCGGGGCCGGGCTGGGGCTGCAGGCGGCCAGCAGCGCGGCACTCGTGGCACTCGCGGTCAGGACGAGGGCGCGACGGACTACGGGCATGGTGATTCTCCTTCGGCGGCGGAGCAGAACCGGGTCAGACTCGGGGCGAGGCGGTGCTCTCGCGCCGGGTGAGGCGAGGTCCGAGCAGCCGGACCTCCGGGGTGGTGTGGCCGGCGAGCCGGCGCATGGTCATTTCGACGGCCTGGGTGCCGACCTCCTCGGCCGGGATGGCCACGTTGGTCAGCGAGACGACGTGCTGTTCGGCCATGCTGTCCGGGCACACGGCGATGACCGAGATGTCCTCGGGCACCCGCAGGCCGCGGTGGCGCAGGTCCGACAGCAGCCCGGGCAGCACGGCCTCGTTGTGCACGACCAGGCCGGTCAGGCCGGGATCGGCGGCGAGCAGCTCGTCGAGGCAGGCGCTCACCGCCTCGTAGGAGTGGGCGCAGGCGTGGGAGGCCGCACGCAGGTCACGGCTCTTCGTGGCTTCGTCGAAGCCGCGCAGGAACCGCGTCGCGTAGCTCGTGCCGCGCCGGTAGACGGCCGGGGAGGGGCCGATCAGCGCGATCGAGCGGTGGCCGAGGTCGGCCAAGTGCGCGACGCACGCCGAGGCCGCCGCGGTGAAGTCGAGGTCGACGCAGCTCAGCCCGGCCGGGTGGTCGGGCACCCCGATGAGCACCACCGGCAGGTCCAGCGCCAGCAGCATCGGCACCCGCGGGTCGGCGGTTTCGACGTCCATCACCATCAGCGCGTCGGCGATCGCCGAGGACGCCACCCGCTGCAGCGCGGCGGGTCCCTCGTCCTTGGTGAGCAGGAGCAGGTCGTGGTCGTGCGCGCGGGCCGCGGTGACCGCCGAGGCGACGAACTCCATCACGACGGCGACGTTGAGGTCCGTGCGCAGCGGCACGACCAGCGCGAGCACGTTGGTCTTGCTGCTGGCCAGCGCCCGCGCCCCGGCGTGCGGGTGGTAGCCGAGCTTGCGGATGCTGTCCTCGACCAGCCGCCGGGTCTTCGGCGAGATCGAGCGCTTGCCGCTGATCACGTACGACACCGTGCTGGGGGCCACTCCGGCCGCGTTGGCGACGTCGTTGATCGTGACCACGGGCGGCCTCCTGGGGACGGGGAGGAGAACGGACTGTCGAAGCGCATCGACGATGGCACGAAGGTAAGTGACACCCGCCCGAAACACAAGCATCATTCGCCGTTTGCCGGTATTCGACGGTTATTCGACAACAGGTGCCTTTGTCGAAATTATCGAAACTCCCTGTTGAACGTTCTTTTTGCAGCTCAGCGTGGCGATGACGCCGAACGGCCGCAGCGCCTGGGAGCGTTCCCAGGCAGTCTTGACCTCCCGCTCACCCGGCTGTAATAGTCGTCGGGTTCCCCGCCGTTCGACGCGAATGTTCCGCGCCACGCCGTCGAAACGATTCGACGATTCGGAGGCCGTCCGTGCGCTTGTCCCTCTTCCGCCGTGCCCTCGTCCCGGTGGTGGCCGCGACCCTGCTGGTGGCTCCGTCGCCGGCGCTCGCGGCACCGCCCCCACCCTTCCGCGATCCGTCGCTGCCCCTGGCCACCCGGATCGACGACCTGCTGTCCCGGCTGACGGCGGACGAGAAGATCTCGCTGCTGCACCAGTACCAACCGGCCATCCCGCGGCTCGGCATCGGCGTCTTCAAGACCGGCACCGAAGCCCTGCACGGCGTCGCCTGGTCGACCGACTACGACAACAAAGGGGCCGTCGTCAAGGCCGACGGCACGGTGTTCCCGCAGGCCATCGGCCTCGCCACGACCTGGGACCCGGCCCTGGTGAAGCAGGTGGGCGCGGCCGTCGGGCAGGAAGCGCGCGGCTTCAACGCCCGCAACCCGACGCTGTGGGGCCTCAACCTGTGGGCCCCGGTGGTGAACCTGCTGCGCGACCCGCGCTGGGGCCGCAACGAAGAGGGCTACTCCGAAGACCCCTACCTGACCGGCGAGTTCGCGGTGGCCTACGGCCGCGGCATGCAGGGCGACGACCCGCGCTACCTGCAGGCCGCCCCGACGCTGAAGCACTTCCTCGCCTACAACAACGAGGTCAACCGCGACACCACCAGTTCCTCGGTGCCGCCGAAGATCCTGCACGACTACGACGAGCAGGCGTTCAAGATCCCGCTGCAGGCGGGCGCGGCCAACGCCGTGATGCCGTCGTACAACCTGGTCAACGGGCGGCCCAACCACGTGAGCCCGGACCTCGACGGCGCGCTGCGGAAGTGGGCGCCGCAGGACATCGCCGTCGTCAGCGACGCCGGCGCGCCGTCCAACCTGGTCAACTCCGAGAAGTACTACGCCACCAAGGCCGAAGGGGACGCGGCAGCGATCAAGGCGGGGCTCGACAGCTTCACCGACAACGACACCGACGGCTCGATCACCACCGCCGCGGTCAAGGAAGCGCTGGCCAAGGGCTTCCTGACGATGGCCGACGTCGAGAACGCCGACCGCCACCTGCTTTCGCTGCGGTTCCGGCTCGGCGAGTTCGACCCGGCGGGACGCAACCCGTACGCGAAGATCACCCCGGCCGTCATCGGCTCGCCGGAGCACCAGGCCCTGGCGCGCAAGGCCGCCGACGCGCAGATGGTGCTCCTGCGCAACAACGGCAACGCGCTCCCGCTGAACGCCGCGAAGAACAAGAAGATCGCGGTCGTCGGCCCGCTCTCGAACACGCTGTACGAAGACTGGTACGCCGGCGCGATGCAGTACAAGGTCACCCCGGTGCAGGGCATCAAGGAGCGGCTCGGCTCGGCGGGCACGGTCGCGTCGTCAGAAGGCGTCGACCGGATCGCGCTGAAGGACCTCGCCACGGGCCGGTACCTGACCGCGCCGGCCACCACCGGCAAGGTGACCGCGGGCGGCACGGTGGCGGGCACCGCCGAGTCCTTCGACGTCTACGACTGGGGCGCGGGCAAGAACACGCTGCGCGCGGCCGCGAACGGCAAGTTCCTCAGCTACTCCGGCGGCGCGCTGGTGAACGACGTCGACCAGCCGGCCGGCTGGTTCGTGCAGCAGCAGCTGAAGCTCGACGCCCAGCCCGACGGCAGCTACGTGCTCGAGTACGCGGGCAACGAGGTGAACGAGCCGTGGTTCGGCCCGAACAAGTTCGCCGTCGTCGGCGCCGACGGTGTCCTGACGATCTCGGCCCCGGACGCCGCCCACGCGACCAAGTTCGGCCGGGACGTGCTGACCAGCGGCGTCGGCAGCGCGGTCGCCGCCGCCAAGGACGCGGACACCGCGGTGGTCGTGGTCGGCAGCATGCCGTTCATCAACGGCCGCGAGGCCAACGACCGCACGAGCACCGAGCTCGCCCCCGCGCAGCGCGCGCTGATCGAGGCGGTGCAGAAGGCGAACCCGCACACGGTCGTCGTGGTGGAGAACAGCTACCCGACGACCGGCTGGGACACCCTGTCGGTGCCCGGCATCCTGTGGACCAGCCACGCGGGGCAGGAGACCGGGCACGCGGTCGCCGACGTGCTCTTCGGCGACCAGGACCCGAGCGGGCGGCTGACGCAGACCTGGTACGCCTCCGACGCGGGGCTGCCGAGCATCCTGGACTACGACATCGCCAAGACCGGGATGACGTACCAGTACTACCGCGGGAAGCCGCTGTTCCCGTTCGGCTACGGGCTGAGCTACACCAGCTTCCGCTACGACAACGTGCGGGCGGCCCGGTCCGGGGACAAGGTCCGGGTGAGCGTCGACGTGACGAACACCGGCGCCCGCAGCGGGTCCGACGTCGTCCAGCTCTACTCGAAGAACTCCGGCGTGCAGCGGTTGCGGGACTTCTCGAAGCTGACCCTGGCGCCGAAGGAGACCCGCACGGTGCGGTTCGAGGTGCCCGTGGCGGACCTGGCGTCCTGGGACGTCGCCCGGGAGCGGTCCGTGGTGGCGGCGGGGGTGTACGAGTTCTCGGTGGGCCGCAACGCCTCCGAACTCTCGGCACCGCAGCCCGTCTTCGTGCCGGGCGAGCGGGCACTGCCGCGCGACCTGAGCCGTCCGACCCAGGCCCAGAACTTCGACGACTACTCCGGGACGACGTTGACGGACACGTCGAAGGTTTCGGGTACTTCGGTCGCGGGCGTGGCCGGCAGCTGGGTGGCGTACCGCAACGTGGCCTTGACCGGCCCCGCGCGGTTCTCGGCTTCGGTGTCCGCGACGGCGGCGTCGCACGTCACGGTCCGCCTCGACTCGCCGACCGGCCGCGTGCTGGGCACGGTCCCGGTGTCCTCGACGGGTGACCGGTACGCGTACGCGACGGTGACGGCGGCGCTGGCCAAGGCGAGCGGACGGCACGACGTGTACCTGACGTTCGACGGCCCGGTGAACGTGGCGACGTTCTCGCTGCGGTGAGGGCTCGTGGGTGGTGCGGCGGGCCGCCGCACCACCCACGACCGGGCCGGCTCAGGGTTTCCGGCCCACGCCCGCGTACGGGAGGGAGTTGACCGAGGGGTCGTCGGACATGTCGCCGGCGCCCTCGGGGTTCCACATCGCACACCCGACCAGGCCCGGTTCGACGAGGTCGAAGCCTTCGAAGAACCGGAGCACCTGGTCGTGCGTGCGCGGGAACGGCTGGTTCTGCTGGTTCTGCCGGGTCGTGTAGACCTCGATCGCTTCGTCGAGGCCGGTCGATCCGGAGTCCGCCGCGACGTGCGTGACGGCGAGGAAGCTGCCCGGGGCGAGCCGCTCGCGGTAGCGGGCCAGGATGCCCGCGGGATCCCACTCGTCGGGCACGAAGTGCAGCAGCAGCAACATGAACACCCCGGTCGGCTGCGTGGGGTCGAGCAGCCGGCGGGCCGGCTCCGCGTCGAAGATCTCGCTGACGTCGCGCAGGTCGGCCTGGAGCACCGCGCAGTTGTCGTTGCCCTGCAACAGCAGCTCGCTGTGCGCGACGGCGACCGGCTCGCGGTCGACGTAGACCACCCGGCACGAGGGGTCGGCCTGCTGGACGATCTCGTGGAGGTTGCCGACGGTCGGGATGCCGGAGCCGACGTCGAGGAACTGCCGGACCCCGGCGTTCACCATGTACCGCGCGGCGCGGCGCAGGAAGGCGCGGTTGAGCCGGGCGGCGTCGCGGATGCCCGGCATGATCTCGAGGATCTGCTCGCCCAGCGCCCGGTCGGCGGCGAAGTTGTGGTCGCCGTCGAGCCAGAAGTCGTACACCCGGGCCGGGTTCGGCACCGAGGTGTCGATCTCCGGCGGTACCCAGCTCGCTTCTCCGGTCACGGGA
Source organism: Amycolatopsis kentuckyensis (assembly GCF_002155975.1). GTDB lineage: Bacteria > Actinomycetota > Actinomycetes > Mycobacteriales > Pseudonocardiaceae > Amycolatopsis > Amycolatopsis kentuckyensis. Next base: position 3,814 of record NZ_MUMI01000038.1, on the reverse strand, counting down.
CCTCCCACCCTCGCGGACGCTGCGGGAACGGAGCTTAGCCCCTCATCCGTTCGTGTGGACTCGCGCTCCGGATGCCCGGTGCCCGGCTAAGGTGGCCCGGTCACGAGGAGACGAGGCCATGCCGAACCCGCGTCCGGTGCCCGGACGGGTGCCCCTGCTCGGACACACCGTGCCCCTGCTGCGCGACCCGCTGAAGTTCTTCACTTCCCTTCCCGTGCACGGAGAAGTCGTCAAGATCCGGCTCGGCCCGCTGCCGGTGCACGTGGTCACCACCCCGGAGCTGGCCTGGCGGGTGCTGGCCACCGACGCCGACAAGTTCGACAAGGGCCTGGTCTTCGACAAGATGCGCCCGCTCTTCGGCGACGGCCTGGCCACGTCGAACGGCGAGCTCAACCGCCGCCAGCGCCGGCTGGTGATGCCCGCCTTCGGCCGCACGCGGATCGCCGGCTACGCCGAACACACCATGACGAAGCTGGCCGATGAGCTCGCGAGTTCGTGGCGGCCCGGCCAGGTCGTCGAGTTCGACCGGCGGATGCAGGACCTGGTGCTGACCATCGCCGGGCAGACGCTGTTCTCCACCGCGCTCGGCGAAGAAGCCCTCGCGGAGATCCGGCACTCGATCCCGGTGATGCTCAAGTACGTGCTGATCCGGGCCTTCTCGCCGAAGTTCGTCGAGAAGCTGCCGATCCCGGCGAACCGGCGGTTCGACGCCGCGGCCGCGCGGCTGCGCGAGGTGATCGGCGAAACCGTCGTCGCGGCCCGCGAGGACGGCGCCGACCACGGCGACCTGCTTTCGATGCTGCTGCTGGCCCGCGACGAGGACACCGGCGAGGGCATGTCCGACCGCCAGGTGCACGACGAGGTCATCACGATCCTGACCACCGGTGCCGAAACCACCGCCGTCGCGCTGGCCTGGTTCTTCCACGAGCTGGGGCAGCACAGGGACGTCGAACGGCGGTTCCACGCCGAGGTCGACGAAGTCCTCGACGGCCGCGCCGCGCGCTTCGAGGATCTCCCGGATCTCGGTTACACGCAGCAGATCGTGAACGAGATCGTCCGCCGCACCCCGCCGCTGATCCTCATGCGCCGCGCGCGGGAGGACGTCGAGCTCGGCGGGGTCCTGGTCCCGGCGGGCAGCGAGGTCGCGGTCAGCCAGCACACTCTGCACCGCGATCCGCGCTGGTTCCCCGATCCGGACCGGTTCGATCCGGACCGCTGGGCGCCCGGCCGCGCCGCGGACCTGCCGAAGGGGGCGTACATCCCGTTCGGCGCGGGCGCGCGGTTGTGCCCCGGCCACGTGTTCGCGCCGACGGAGATCGGCATCGTGGCCGCGACCATCGGCGCGCGGTGGCGGCTGGTCCCGGTCCCGGGCAAGAAGGTGTACGCGCAGATCAAGGCGACCATGCAGCCGAACCGCCTGCCGATGACGGTCGTGCCGCGCAAGACCTGACGGTACGCGCTCGGCTACCGGGTGTAGTGTTCCGGAGTTCCTTCACCTGTCCGAGTCCAGAGGGAGTGCGGCGTGAAGCTGCCCGTCAAGGTGACGTCGGCGTTGTTCGCCTGCGGCGTCCTGTTCGCGTCGCTGACCGCGGCGGTGCCCGCCGAGGCCGCCGCGATCTCTTGCAGCGACACGGATCTGCCGGTCACCGGCCCGGGCCTGCCGCCGCTGGTGCCGGGGGCGCCCGCGATCGTCCACGGCCGGCTGTGCCTGCCCGCCGGGGAGGCGCCGGACACCGTCCAGCTGCTCGTGCACGGCGGGACGTACAACAGCGCGTACTGGGACCTGCCCTACGAGCCGCAGCGCTACTCCTACCAGCGCGACATGGCCGCGCAGGGGTACGCGACCTTCGCCGCCGACCAGCTCGGTGCCGGGCGCAGCAGCCGGCCGCTGAGCCTGCCGCTGTCGGTCTGGGCCGCGGCCGAGTCGATGCACGAGGTGGTCGGCCACCTGCGGGCCGGCCGGGCCGGTGGCGTCCGGTTCGCGAAGGTGGTCATCGTCGGGCACTCGGTCGGCTCCGGGATCGTCGCCGTGGAGGCGTCCACGTACCGCGACGTCGACGGCGTCGTCCTCACCGGCATCACGCACCTGCCCGCACTGCCGGTGCTCGCCCTCGGCGCGGCGCTCGGCCTGCAGCCCGCGCTGCTCGATGGGCAGCTCGGGACCCTCGGCAGCGACCCGCTGTACTTCACGACGAAGCCGGGAGCGCGGGCCGGGCTGTTCTACGCGGCGGGCGACGCCGACCCGGCCGTGATCGCGGCCGACGAGGCGGCGAAGGACCAGGTTTCGGTCCCCGGGATGGGCACCGTCGCGTTGTTCGGCATCGTGTTGCCCGCGACGTGGGGAATCACCGTACCGGTTTTGCAAGTGGTCGGTGAAAAGGACGTCCTTTTCTGCGGGGTGCTGGCGCTGCGCGACTGTTCCGGCGCGGCGGTGCTGCGCGCGCAGGAAGCGCCCTATTACGCCGACCCGTCGAAGTTGTCGGTGTACGTGCTGCCGGGCGCGGGTCATTCCGTGGCGCTGCACGAAAACGCGGGCGAATACCGCAGTGCGACCCGGTCCTGGCTGCAGGACCGCCTGGGGATCGCTCCACAGGGTTATCACTCGATCGGACGAAACTGAACCCGTGCGTGTCGCGCAATTCCGGGCCAAGATATATCGATTGACCCGAACGGTGTGCACTGACCCCTTGGACAGCCTGCGGTGACTGCTCCCCAACCCCGTGGCGACACGCCGCGGAACAAGCCGTCCGCCGATCGCGCGGCGAGACGGCTCGGCACGCTGGCGCGCAAGTGGGGCTACTTGATCAGCACCACCGCGTACCTGCCGCACACGCCCGAGGAGATCGAGCGCGAGCTGGCCGGCCTCGCCGGGCGGCTGTTCGAGGCGGTCGCGGGCGAGCCGCCGGACCTCCAGGCGGCGGCGGCCGCCGGTGGGCGGCTCGTCGAGCTGCGCTGCGTCGGCGCCGACAGCCTGCGCCGCAGCCTGGAGGTGCTGGGCAAGGCGCTGGTGCGTGAACCGGAGCTGCGCGGGATCGACCGGCTGGCCGAGCGGGTCGTGCTGGTGCTCGGCGCCTTCAGCTCCGGGTACGGCGAAATGCTGCGCGAGGACATCCAGAAGCGGCAGGAAGGCCTGAGCCGCGCGCTGCTGAAGGTCGAGCAGGAGACCCGGCAGAAGCACGTCATCTCCCGCGCGCAGTTCGAGGAGGTGTTCGCCGGCTCGGCCAGCGGCGTCGCGCTCACCGAGCTGGACGGCCGGGTGCTGCGGGCCAACGCGGCGCTGGCGAAGACGCTCAACCGCACGCCGGCCGAGATCGCCACGATGACGCTGTTCGACCTGGTCCACCCCGAGGACGTGGAGCAGCTGCGGGCGAGCTACGGCGAGCTGGTGGCCGGCCGGCTGCACCGGCTGCGCACCGGCCGCCGCCTGGTCGGCAAGGACGGCGAGCCGATGTGGGCGACGTTCGCCGCGTCGGTCGTCCGCGACTCGGTCGGCGCGCCTCGGCAGCTGCTCACCATCGTCGACGACGACACCGAGGTGTCGCTGCTGCAGCGGCGGCTGAGCCACCAGGCCCTGCACGACGTGCTGACCGGGTTGCCGAACCGGCAGTTCTTCAGCACCCGCCTGGAAACCCTGCTGCGCGACGCGGACCCGGCCCGCGGCGTCACGCTGTTCCACCTCGACCTCGAAGGCTTCTCCCAGCTCAACGGCGGCCTCGGCCAGGACCTCGGCGACCGGCTGCTGCGCGGGGTCGCCGCCAAGCTGAAGATGGTGTTCGACGCGGAGAAGGCCCTGGTGGCCCGCCTCGGCGGCGAC
>NZ_MUMI01000379.1 GCF_002155975.1 Amycolatopsis kentuckyensis | reverse complement strand
TGCCGTCGGACGGCGGGGAGGCCCGCAAGCTGACGGCACTGCACCTCGGGGCCGGGGAACCGGTCTGGGCGCCGGACTCGCGGCGGATCGCGTTCACCGCCCGGGTGCCCGAGGCCGGCCGCTACGGCACGCCGGACGCCGACGGCGAGACGCCCGAACCGGCCGCCGAGGCCCCGCGCCGGATCACGCGGATGGACTACCGGATCGACGACGTCGGGTTCCTGCGCGACCGCATGCAGCGGCTGTTCGTCATCGACACTGCCGACGCCGCCGAGCCCGGGGACCTCGAGCCGCTGACCGGCGACGGGTTCGACGCGGCCCACCCGGCCTGGACGCCGGACGGCACGCGCGTGGTCTTCACCGCCCCGCCGGACTGGGGTGCGGCCGAGAGCGACTTCCGCGACATCTGCGCGATCTCCGCCGAGGGCGGCGAGCCCGAGGTCGTCGTGCGCTGCGAGGGGTACTCGGAGCGGCCGGTGTTCGGCGCCGACGGCACGTTGTTCTACTTCGGACAGTCCTTCGAAGAGCACCACGAAGCCGCCCCCACCGGGCTCTACGCGGCGACGCCCGAATTCGGCACCGGCCCGGTGAAGGCGCGGCGGCTCACCGACGCCGAAACCGTGGACTGCGAGACCTCGGCCGGCCCGCCCGCCCCGCGTGAGGACGACGTCGTCGTGGCCGTCCGCCACCGCGGCGCGGTGGAACTGCGCGCGGTTCCCGTCGACGGCGTCGAGGCCCCGCTGGCCGACCTCGCGGTGGTCCACGCGGACCAGGCCGCGGTCCGCTCGTTCGCGCTGGACGGCTCGGTGCTGGTGGCGGTGATCGCCACGCCGTCGACCGCGGGTGAGGTCGTGCTGCTGGGCGACGGGGCGCCGCGGGGGCTGACCGACTACTCGAAGCCGTTGCGGGACAAGGGCATCCGGCCGATGATCGAGCTGGAGACCACCGCCCCGGACGGCTACCCGGTGCACGGCTGGCTGGTCCTGCCCGAGGGCGACGGCCCGCACCCGGTGCTGCGCGTGGTGCACGGCGGCCCGTTCACCCAGCAGGAGTGGGCGGTGTTCGACGAGGCGCAGGTCTACGCGGCGGCGGGCTACGCGGTGGTCGTCGGCAACCCGCGCGGGTCGGCGGGGTACGGGCAGGCGCACGGCCACGCGATCACGCACGGCTTCGGCACGGTCGACGTCGACGACGTCCTGGCGCTGCTCGACAAGGCCCTGGAGCGGCAGGACCTGGACGCCTCCCGCGTCGGCATCATGGGCGGGTCGTACGGCGGGTTCATGACCAGCTGGCTGGCCGCCCACCACGGCGACCGCTTCAAGGCGGCGTGGAGCGAGCGCGCGGTCAACGCCTGGGACTCGATGCTCGGCAGCTCCGACATCGGCTACATGTTCGTCGACGCCTACATCGGCTCGTCACCGGAAGTCCAGCGTGACCGATCGCCGCTGTCGTACGCGGCGCAGATCGAGATCCCGTTCGCGGTGGTGCACTCGGAGCAGGACTGGCGGTGCCCGCTGGAGCAGGCCGAGCGGATGTTCGTGGCCCTGCGCCGCGCGGGCGCGCCCGCGGAGCTGCTCGTGTTCCCGGGCGAAGGCCACGAGCTGAGCCGCTCGGGGCGGCCGCGGCACCGCGTCCAGCGGTTCGAAGCTGTCCTGGAGTGGTGGTCGCGGCACCTGTGACGCGCGGCCTGGTCTGCTTCGACGTCGACGGCACCCTCGTCCCGGGCACCAGCTCGTGCGCGTGGGTGGCCGCGGTGCTCGGGCACGAGGCCGAGCTCGTCGCCGCCGAAGCGGCCTACGTCGCGGGCGAGATGACCAATCAGGAGGCGTCGGTCATCGACGCCCGCGGCTGGGCGGGGCACACCGAGGCGGCGGTCCTGGCGCGGCTGGCGACGTTGCCGCTGGTGGACGGGATCGCCGAGACGGTGGCGTGGTGCCGCGACCACGACCTGCGCCCGATCCTGACCACGCTCGCGTGGACACCGGTCGGGCGCATGCTCGCCGGGCGCTTCGGGTTCGCCGCCTACTGCGGCCCGGTACCCGAAGCCGCCGGCGGCCGCTACACCGGCCGCGTCGCCGAGCACCTGGACGAGTACGGCAAACGCGACTTCGCGCTCGCGCAGGGTTTCGCGCCGGAGCGGTGCGCCGCGGTCGGGGACAGCCGGTCCGATCTGCCGCTCTTCGCCGCCGTCGGGACGAGCATCGCCTTCAACGCGACCCCGGCCGCCCGCGCCGTCGCGACCCACGTCGTCGACGGCCCGGACCTGAGGGCGGTCATCCCGGTGCTGGCGGCTCAGTTCAGCAGCGTGTAGTTGAGCTCTTCGCAGACCCGGCCCAGCGGGACGTCCAGGCCCGGGTGGTCCAGCGGCAGCAGCACGTCCGGCGCGATCGGGAGCGCGGCGCCGGCCGGCGGGTCCCACAGGCAGAGCGCGGGGTCGCCGGAGTCCATCGACGAGCGGTACCAGAGGCCGTCGAGGTCGCTGAACGCGCCGCGGATCGCCCGCGCCCACGCCTGCGTCAGCTTCTTGGGCCCGCTGGAGATCTCCTGGGAGGCGCCCACCCGCGTCGGCCAGAGGCCGGTCAGGTCGAGCAGGCGCAGGGTGCGCGTCGGGCGGACGACGACCAGCCGGGGACCGCGGGTGCGGCGGTCGACCGTCGAGCTGGTCTGGAAGACCTCGGCGACCGAGGTGCGCACGGTGAGGCCGAAGTAGAGGACGCCGTTGGCGGGATCGGTGACCGGTGCGCCGCCGCGGGCGGGCGACTGCTGGTCGAAGCGGCCGTGCGGCAGCGGGCCGGTGTAGCGGAACGAGTTCCACTGCTGGGGGTGGTTGCCGTGCGCGGTGAAGATCCGTACGAGCCTGGTCGCGGGCTGGACCGTCACCACGTCGTCGGCGCGGTTCAGCTGCCGGACCAGGACGGATCGGGCGGGCGGCAGCGGGAGCCGGGCCATGGGTCGGGGGTGGTCCGTCCTTGTCGGTGATCTTGCTCGGGAGGGTCCAGCCTAGAGCGGAGTGCCGAGCGTGGCGATGAGGCGCGCGACGTGGTCCGGGTCACCACCGGAGAGGAGCCATTGGCGTGGGGTCGCGGCCTGGTCGTTGATGACGAGGTCCGCTTGCGGCGTGCTCATGAAGGCGGCGACGACCAGCGCGGGCTGATCGTCGGGCAGCGCCTTCAGCACGACTTCCAGGCCGGGCAGCACACCCGAGCCGGCGAACTGCCACGCGGGGAGCCGCCACCCGCCGTCCTTCCAGCCGGTCAGCCGCCCTTCCTTGAGGCGGTGCCGGATCCGGCTGTCGTCGACCCCGAGGGCCTTGGCGGCTTCGTTGACGCTGAGCGCCCCCTCGGCGAGCACGGCGTGGGCGGCGACGGTGCGCGCCCTGAAGTCGGGTTCGTCTTCCCGCCGGGGGGAGAGGTCGAGGCCGACGTCGGTGAGCGCGGCGCGCTGGTCGGCCGAGAAGTAGTGCGAGGGATCCGGATTCGGTGGCGACAGTCTGCGTGCGGCGTCTTCGACGAGAGTGAGGAACTCATTCGCGTCGACCTTCAGGCCCGCCTTGGCGAGGATGTTCTCCAGCGCTACAGACATGTGGCTCAGGTTAACCCGAAACAGCGCGGATGTGCGGGTTCGTGCGCTTTCTTGCCCTGTCTGTGCGTGAATTCACCAGAGATCGACACTGAGGGCACATCATCCAACACGTTGAGTAGTCAACTTCCGGTCAGTCTCCCCGGACCGGCGGCGCTTGTCCAGCCCCGGCTCGGCTTGACACTGTGCGGTCGGGCACCTACGTTCCGGAAGAGTAAACGATTTCCGCTCCGTGCTCACAGGACCCGGCGTTCCGGCGCCGGACATGGGGGACACAGGGGGTGGGGCGTGCCTGGGGGCCCGGCACGAGCCGGCCCCTGGGCACGTCGTTTGCCACCGGCCTTCCGGTCGCCGGCTCGCTGGGGCGACCGACCCTTCAGTCCGGTGCGCCGGGGTGCCGCCGGCCTTCCGGCTGCCGGCTCGTCGGGGCGACCGATCCTTCGGGCAAGTGAGCCGGGGTGCCTAGACCGCCCCGCGTGCTCGGGGTGCGCGAGCCGGCCCTTCCGAAGCGTGAAGCGGCCCTGCCGTGGGCGGGCGATCCCGGCCCGTCAGCGGCGGGAGCTCTTCCGCACGATCAGCCGGGCTTCGAGCGTCGTCGTCGTCGCGTCGCGGCTGCTGTCGGTGATGCGGGCCAGCAGGAGCTGCGCCGCCACCCGGCCGACCTCGTACGCCGGCTGGGCGACCACCGTCAGGGGCGGGTCGATCAGCGTCGTCCAGGGGGCGTCGTCGAACGAAACGATGCCGACGTCGCTGCCCGGGCGCAGGCCGCGCGCCGACAGCGCCTCCAGTACCCCGATCGCCATCGTGCTGTTCGCGACCAGGAGCGCGTCCGGCGGCGAGGGGTCGTCCAGCAGTTCCAGCGCGGCCAGCCGGGCACCCTCGGCGCGGTATTCCGCCCGCCGGAACAGGACGTTCTCTTCGCCGACGACGTCGGCGTACCCCGCCAGGCGGTCTTCGGCCGTGCGCACGCCGGGCGGACCGGTCAGGCAGCCGACGCGCCGGTAGCCGCCGGCGAGCAGGTGCCGGGTGGCTTCGGCGGCCGCGTGACGGGTGTCGACCAGCACCTGGTCGCCCTCCGCCGCCTGCAACGGCCGGTCCACCGCCACCAGCGGCGTGCCCTGGCGCCGCAGGCCTTCGACGTTCGTCGACCGGCCGGTGGGCGACAGCACCACACCGGCGACCCGCTCCTGCAGCGCGACTTCGATGTAGCGCCGCTCCTTGTCTTCGTTTTCATCCGAGTTGCAGAGCACCACCGAGTACCCGGACCGCTGCGCGAGGTCCTCGACACCCCGGGCGATGGCGGTGAAGAAGGGGTTCTCGACGTCGGAGATGATCAGCGCGAGCACCGCGGTCTCCTGACGACGGAGGTTCCGGGCCAACCCGTTCGGGTGGTACCCCAGCTCGGCGGCGGCCTCCTGGACCCGCGCGGCCAACGCGGGGTCCACAGTGGACTTTCCGTTGAGCGCGCGCGACACGGTCGCCGTGGAGACGCCGGCTCTCGCCGCGACGTCGCTGATGGTGGCCACACGCCCTCCCTGATCACTCGTCGAGGGGGAGGATAGCGCTCTTGGTAGTCGTTTACCGTCCGCTTACCTTTTTGGGTGAACAGCCACTTCCGGTTGTCCGCAGGGGTTACGCCGAACGGAGTCGATCACGCACGGCAACGTCCACAGTGGAGAGTCCACGGAAGTACCGGCGCGGCGTGAGGCCGGTCAGCGCCCGGCACTCCCGGCTGAGGTGAGCTTGATCGGCATACCCCGCGGCGGCGGCGAGCGCGGCCAGCCCGCAGACGTGCGGAGCCAGCGCAACGGCCCGCTGGAACCGGCTCACCCGAAGGTAGGTGGCCGGCCCGTACCCGACGGCTTGCACGAACCGCCGCCGCAACCGCCGCTCGCTCACCGCACCGGACAGGCCGGGATCCTCGGCCCGGGTGGCAACGATGTCGGCCGCCCTCGCGCCGGCGCTTGCGGTGGCTGGAGGTGGGGTCAGGAAGGTGCGCGCCGGTCCATCGCCGGTGCGGCCGGGTGTGGCACGGGGCGGTGTTGGCTCCTCACCGGTTCCGCCGAGCACGGTGCTGGCCCGCGCCGGTCCATCGCCGGTGCGGCCGAGCGCGGCACGGGGTGGCGGTGGCTTGTCGCCGGCGCGGCCGGGCAGGGCGCAGGCCCGCGCCGGTCCATCGCTGGTGCGGCTGGGTGGGGCATGGGGTGGCGTTGGCTCCCCACCGGTTCCGCCGAGCACGGTGCTGGCCCGCGCCGGTTGGTCGCCGGTGCGGCTGGGTGCGGCATGGGGTGGTGTTGGCTTCCCACCGGATTGGCCGAGCACGGTGCTGGCCCGCGCCGGTTCATCGCCGGTGCGGCCGGGTGGCGCATGGGGTGGCGTTGGCTCCCCACCGGGTCGGCCGAGCGGCACTCCGCCACCGCGAAATCCGGAGCCGGCACGTCCGCCAGTCGATCCGTCACCGCGGCGACCGGCGTCAACACCCCCTCCACCAACCGCTCCGCCAAGGACCGCCCCCACAGCTCACCCAGCGGCACCCGCCGATCCCGCAGCTCGTCCGCCGCCACTCCGAGCACCGCTGCCGCGCGGCCGGGCAGGAACCGCACCCCGCTCAACGGCGCCTCCGCCTCCGAAGACCACGCCGCGGTGTCCGGTCCCGCCACGAACGCCGTGCCGTCTCCCACCACCAAGTCCACGCAGCCGTCCGGGACGATCCGCTTCGGGCCTTCCGAAACCGACCGCCACACGCACCTCGCCACGCCCCGCAACGCCGGGGGCGCCGCCGCCTCCTCGTACACGACCCCGATCATCCTCCGGAGGACCGACAAAAACCGGCGCCCCGGCACCCACCCGTCCGGGTGAACATCGAACTTCCCGGGAAGACCGGCTAACACCCCGTCAGGTCACGGCGAGATATAGGTCGACGCACTCGACGGAAGTGCGCGCGACGAGAGAAGACCTCTCCATGGGCGTTCCCACCGCGACCCGGCCCCGGCGCGACTGCGCCGGGCGGGCTCGGTCGGCCGGCAGCTTCGTCGTCGTCCTGAGTGTGCTCGCCGCGGCCTTCGCGGTCACCGCCTACGTCGTCCCCCGCTCCGGGCGCGGCCCCGGCAAGGACGAGCCCGCCACCGCGCCCGTCGCCCCGGCCGCGGTGCGCACCGTCAACCACAGCGTCGTCTACGAACTGCTCGGCACGCACGGCGCCCGCAACCTCACCTACGCCGCCGCCGGCTCCGCGCTGACCCAGCAGGCCGAGGTCGCGACGCCGTGGTCCACGCAGTTCACCCGGGTCGGCCCGGCCGGCCGCACCGAGTTCTACAGCGTCGCCGCCCGCAACCCCGGTCCCGGCGCGCTGCGGTGCCGGATCGTCGTCGACGGCGTCGTCGTCGCCGAGAAGACCGAGACCGAGCCGGGGCGCCTCTTCAGCTGCGCCGTCTGAGCGGCAGGATCGGCGGCGTGAACGCCGCGATCACCTTCGGGCCCGCCCTGGTGGCCGTCCTCGTCCTGCTCGCCGTCGCCGGTGCGGTCGTCGTCAAGGCCGGCGGGCTCGGCCAGGGACGCGCGGTGCTGATCGCCGCCGCGCGGGCCGTCGCGCAGCTCGCCGCCGTGTCGCTCGTGATCACCGCCGTCCTGCGCTCGGCGCCGCTCACCGGCCTCTTCGTCCTGCTGATGTTCGGGATCGCCGCGGTGACGTCGGCCCGACGCGTCGGGAACAGCCGGAACCTCCCGTGGACGGCGCTGGCCATCGCCGCCGGCGTCGCGCCCGTGCTCGCCCTGGTCCTCGGCGCCGGTGTCGTCCCGCTCCGGCCGATCGCCGTCGTGCCGATCGCCGGCATCGTGATCGGCGGCGCCATGACCGCGACTTCGCAGGCCGCCCGGCGCGCTCTCGACGAGCTCGAGTCCCGGCACGGCGAGTACGAAGCCGCCCTCGCGCTCGGGTTCCTGCCGCGCCCGGCCG
>NZ_MUMI01000378.1 GCF_002155975.1 Amycolatopsis kentuckyensis | reverse complement strand
CCTGCTGCCGCCGGCCGAGCTCGGCTCGGACGCGCTCGTCGACCTGTGTGCCCAGGCGGGGTGCTCGGCCGTGCTCGCGGGGGACGGGGAGTTCGTCCGGCTGGCCCGGGCGGACGTGCGGCCCGCCGCGCCACCGGGCCTGCTCCTGACCACCTCCGGCACGACCGGACCGGCCAGGACGGTGGTCCTCGACCCCGCCGGGCTCGACCGGTTCTTCGGCTGGGCCTCGGCCCGGTTCGGGATCGGCCCGGGTGTCACGACGCTCAGCTGCGTGCCGTTGAACTTCGACCTGTCCCTGCTGGACGTCTGGGCCGCGCTGGCGACCGGGGCGCGGGCCGAACTGGCGGCACCCGAAGCCGCCACCGACGGTCCGAGCCTGGCGGAGGCGTGCGGGCGCGCCGGCATCGTGCAGCTGTCGCCGATGCACCTGCGGATGCTGGCCGAATCGGCGCCCCGGCCGCTGCCCGCGGTGCGGCACGCGATCTCCACCGGCGACGTCCTGTCCGCCCGCCTCGCCGCGAAGATGCCGGCGCTGTTCCCCCGGGCCCGCCTGTGGAACCTCTACGGCTGCACGGAAACCAACGACAGCTTCCTGGCCGAAGTGGACGTCGAGGAGGCCCTGGCGCTCGGCGCCGTGCCACTGGGCGACCCGATCGCCGGCGTGCGGGCCACCGTCACCGGCGAGCACGGCGAGACCGTGACCGGCGCGGGCCGGGGCGAACTGCTGGTGTCCACGCCGTTCCAGGCCCGCGGCTACCTGGATCGGCGGCGCGGCGGGATCGTGCCGATCCGCCGCCCGTTCCGCACCGGCGACCTCGTCGAGCGCGACGAGCGAGGCCGGCTGTTCCCGCTCGGCCGCCGCGACGACCAGGTGAAGGTGCGCGGCGTCCGGACGAACCTGCAGCAGGTCCAGGAGGTCATCCTCCGCCACACCGACGTGGTCGACGCGCTGGTCACCGCGACCGCCGACCCCGCCGACGGCCACCGGATCCGCGCGGCGGTGCGGCTGCGGCCGCGGACCCGGCTCACCGGGCTGCAACTGCGCGTGTACTGCCGCGCCAAGCTCCCGGCCACCGCCGTTCCGAGCACCGTCGAGATCGTCGAACACCGCATCGGCCGGACCGCGAACGGGAAGCGGCAGGCCGTGGCCACCCCGAAGGAAGGAACCCTGTCATGATCGTGCGTTCCAAGGCCGAAGTGACCTGCGTCGACTGGGGAAACGGGCTCAGTTACCGGTTTCTCACCCAGCGCGACAACATGGGGTTCACCCTGGCCCACACGCTGGTCAAAGCCGGCTCGAAGTCGCCGTTGCAGTACCGCAGGCACCTGGAGGCCTGTTACTGCATCTCCGGGCGGGGCCAGGTGGTCGCGGCCGACGGCACCACCTTCGACCTGGCGCCCGGCGTCATCTACGCCCTCGACGACCACGACGAGCACTTCCTCATCGCCTGCAGCGAGGGCGACATGGAGCTGGTGAGCGTGTTCAACCCGCCGCTGCGCGGTGACGAGCGGCATTCCTTCGACCAAGCCGAGTTCTCGCACTACTGAGCGGCCCGCCGGCCGGGGAGGCGGCCGGGTCCGCCGGTCCAGCAAAGGAGTAACGATGGACAACACCACCAACGCCGGAGGTGGCCACGGTTTCGACCGCGGCCCCCGCACCCAGGGCTTCCCCGCCCAGCCGCCGGCGGGGCCACCCGGCTCCGCCCCGCGGCCGGACCTCGGCTTCGCGCCACCCGCTCCGCCGCCGCGACGCCGGCGCCGGGGGCCGGCGCTCGTGGTCGGCGTGCTGGCCGCGGTGATCGCGATCGCCGCCGGGTTCGTCGTCGGCTGGGTCCTCAACGACGACGGCGCGGACGGGCTGTCGATCCCGCTGGCCGGCCAGGCGGGCACGGCCGCGGGCGACGACGGGGACTCCCTCGCGGCGGCCGGCAACCCCGCCGCCGGCGGCGGTGGCGTGTTCGACCTGCGCCGCGGCGCCGTGTTCGTGCAGACGAACGATCCGACGGCCAACGAGGTCATCGCGTTCTCCCGCAGCGAGGACGGGCGGCTGCACGAGGTGGGCCGGTACAAGACCGGCGGCGTCGGCAGCGGCAGCTTCGAGGACTCCGCGCACGGCATCGTGCTCGGCACCACGGCGGGGGAGACCTCCCCGCAGCACAACCTCGACAGCGCGCAGCTGCTCTACGTGGCCAACGCGGGCAGCGACACGATCAGCGTGTTCCGGGTCGCGGCCGACGGCCTCCAGCTGGTTTCGAACGTGCCCTCCGGCGGGACCAAGCCGGTGAGCCTGACGGTGAACCACGGCCTGCTCTACGCGCTCAACAGCGGTGAGCTCGACGACCGGTTCGTGCTCCGGTTCCCCGACCAGTTCCTGGACAACTGCACGCACGGCGACCAGCCGTCGGTCTCGGGCTTCCGGATCGACGTCGAGGGCAGGCTCACCCCGATCCCCGCCTCCACCCGCCCGCTCAGCGCCGGTGGCCGGTCCGGCTGCGCGCAGGTTTCGTTCACCCCGGACGGCTCGCAGCTGGTCGTGTCCGAGCGGGTCGCCACGCTGCCCCAGCAGCCCGCCGAAAACGGGGCCATCGACACCTTCGCCGTCAACCCCGACGGGACGCTGGGTGCCAAGTCCGTGCAGAACACCTCCGGCGCCGGCCCGTTCGGCTTCGCGTTCACCAAGGACGGCACGGTCCTGTTCAGCGAGCAGAACCACACCGACAAGGGCAAGGGCACCGCGAGCAGCTACACCATGCTGGGCAACGGAACCCTGAAGGCGATCAGCAAGGCCGTGCCCAACAGCGGCACCGACACGTGCTGGATCGTCCCGACCAACGACGGCAAGCTGGCGTTCACCTCGAACGCGCTGGGCGGCGGCTCGCTCTCGACCTACCGCATCGAAGACACCGGGGCGCTGACGCTGCTGCACCCGCAGGCCGCCGACAAGGGCACCAAGGACGGCACGCTGGACATCGCGCTCAGCCACGACAGCCGGTGGCTGTACCAGCTCAACTCCCACTTCGGGCTGCTGCAGGTGTTCCAGGTGAACGCCGACGGCACGCTGAAGTTCATCGAGGAGCACAAGGCGTTCGACGTGGTCCTCCCGGAGAACGGCGGTCAGCTGCCCCCGTTCGGGATCGCCGCGTACTGACCGTCCACAGGGGACGGCCGGGCCGCTGCCGTGAGCGCTGTGACGCCGCGGCGACGGCGGTCCGCGAAGACTTCCCCCCACCCCAAGGCAGGCGCACGAACAACGAAAGTGGGAACCGTGAACAGGGAAACCGCTCTCACCCGGTCCCAGCTCCGCATGTGGTTCATGCAGGCGATGGACGCCCGGCGCACCGATCTGACGATCGCCTGCGCCGCGCGGCTCAGCGCCCCGATCGGGGTCGAGGAGCTGCAGCGGCGGCTCCGGACGGTCGTCGCCGGGAATCCGCTGCTGTCGGCGGTCGTCGACGCGGCGGCGGGCGAGCCGGTGTGGCGGTCGCTGCCGCCGCGGGAGGCCGTCCTCGCCGCGGTGCGGCCCACCGTGCGGGCCGCGAACCCGGCGCGGCTGCGCACGCTCTACGCCGATTTCGCCGGGCAACCGTGGGACCTCGGCCGGGAACTGCCGTGGTCGGCCGGCCTGGTGGAGACGCCGGAAGCGACGTACCTGTGCTGCCGGTTCCACCACCTGGTGTGCGACGGCGACCGGTCGCTGGAACTGTTCCTCGCCGGTCTCGACGACCGGCCGCCGGCCGCGGCCGGGCCGGACCTCGGCCGGCTGGTGACCGAACCACCGCTGCCCGCCGGCGCCGCCGCGGAGGTGGCCCGGCTCGCCGCGGCGATCACCGGCCCGGGCGACCTGCGGCGGCGGGTCGTCGAGCCCGACCCCGGCGGCCACCGCTGGAGCGGGGTCCTGGACCCGGGGCCGGCCGGCGAACCCGACGACGTCCACCTCCTGCGGCGCCTGCGGGCGGCGACCGCCCACCTCGTCCCGGGGGAGCAGCTGCTCGTCGCGATCCCCTTCGACGGCTGCACGCCGGAGCAGGAGGGCCGGTTCGGCTACTTCGGCAACCCGGGGATCGCCGTCCTGCCGTCGGACGACAGCGCCGGCCCGCGGTGGGCGGAGCGGGAGTACGACCGGGCCCGCGCCCTGGCGGAGGTGCCGTTCCAGCACGTCATGGCCGACGACGGGTTCCGCGCCGCGGCCGACCCGGCCCACCCCTTCGACGTCCTGCTCGTGCCGCGGACCTTGTTCGGCCACCACGGAAAGCTCGTCGAGTCGGTGTCGGAGCCGGCCGTCAGCCGGACGCCGTACGCACTGGTGCTCAACCACTGGCGGGACGGCGACGACCGGCTGCACGTGTGCCTCGAGTCCACTGTGGTCGGTCAGGAGGTGCTCGACCACCTGGGCGCCCGGCTGCAGGGCACCGACCACCGCACCGGCGGCCACCCGGCGCCACCGCGGGCGGAGCCCGACGTGCTCGAGCGGCTGTCCGCCGTGGTCGAGGCCCAGCCCGACGCGGTGGCCGTCGACGCTCCCGGCACCGGCACGGCGTCCTACGGCCGGTTGTGGGCGGAGGCCTCGGCGCTCGCGGAGCTCCTCGGCCGCCGGCTGCCGCCGGAGCACCGCGTCGTCGCGGTGGTGGGCCGCAAGCACCCCGCCGAGATCGCCTGCGTGCTCGGGGTGAACCTGGCCGGGGCCACCGTGCTGCGGCTCGACCGCGGCCCGGCGGCCACCCGGCGCGCGCTGGCCGGGGTGGCGGGCATCGGCGCGGTCATCCGGCTGCCCGGCTCCCCGGTGCACGGCACCGGGCAGGCCGAGGAATCGTTCGAAGGAACCTTCGGGACGTACCGGATCCTCACCGGTGCGCGCGGACCGGCACCGGCCGCCGAGCCGGAGCCGCCGCTGTACATCACGCTGACGTCCGGCTCGACCGGACAGCCGAAGCCGATCCCGTTCGCCCGCACGGACCTTTCCGCACTGGTCGCCTGGCACCTGCGGACGTTCCCCTCGCCCCGGCGGATGCTCCAGTTCTCCAAGCTGTCGTTCGACATCGCCTACCACGTGATCTACGCGACGCTGTGCGGTGGCGGCACCCTCGTGGCGGCCGGCAAGGAGGTCCGCGACGACCCCCGGAAGCTGCTCGAGTTCCTGGCCTCGGCCGGGATCGAGAAGGTCTACCTGCCGACCGTGCTGCTGCGGCCGGTGGCCGAGTCGGCGCTGGTGGAACCGGCCGTGGCGACCCCGGCGCTCAAGGAAGTCCTGGTCGCCGGCGGCGGACTGCGGATCACGCCCGAAATCCGCGAGTGGTTCGGCCGCACCTCGGCGCGGCTGGTCAACCAGTACGGCATGTCCGAAACCCAGGACGTCACCAGCCACCAGCTCGGCGGGCCGCCCGCCGACTGGCCGGACCGCCCGCCGGCCGGGTTCCCCGTCGACGGCGTCGACGTGCGGGTGGTCGGCGGGGACGACGTCGAACTGCCGCCGACCCTCAGCGGCGAGGTGGTCGTCCGGCGCGGTGCCGGCTCGGTCGTCACCGGCGACGTCGGCTACACCGACCGCGACGGCAGGCTGCAGATCCTCG
This sequence comes from Amycolatopsis kentuckyensis, assembly GCF_002155975.1. Classification (GTDB taxonomy): domain Bacteria; phylum Actinomycetota; class Actinomycetes; order Mycobacteriales; family Pseudonocardiaceae; genus Amycolatopsis; species Amycolatopsis kentuckyensis. Next base: position 2,135 of record NZ_MUMI01000378.1, on the reverse strand, counting down.
GCCGGCACAGCCGGGTGATCAAGCGCCGCGGCTTCCGCGTCAACCTGCAGGCCCTGGAGGCCGAGACCGCCGCGGCGCCCGGGGTGGCCGACGCCGTCGCCGTGCACTACCCGACGCCCGCCGGCGGCACCGAGATCGTCGTCGTGGCGACCAGGCGGGACTCCGCCGCCGAGCCCGAGCCGGCCGCGATCCGCGACCGGATCGCCGACCGCCTCGGCGACGGCTACGAGTTCGAGCTGCTGTTCGTGGCCGCGCTCCCGCGGCTGGCGAACCACAAACCCGACCTGCGGGCGATCACGAAGCTGGCCGAGGAGGCCGGCGCGGGCCGGCCCTCCGGTGCGCCCGCCGCCGCACCGGGCCCGGCGGGGTCGGCCGTGCTCGCCGCCGTCCGCGACCTCACCGGCAACCCGGCCGTCGACGAGCGGTCCCGGTTCCTGGACGCCGGACTGGACTCGATCAGCCTGATGACCCTGGCGGCCCGGCTCGGCCGGGACCACCCCGGCCTGTCCGTCGCCGACTTCTTCCGCCACCCGGTCATCGGGGACCTGCAGCGGGTCCTGGACCGGCCGGCGGCCCGCCCGGCCCACGACGGCCACGTCGCCCGGCCCGAGCCGGTCGCGGCGGACGAGGTGGCCGTCGTCGGCCTGGCGGGCCGGTTCCCCGGCGCGCCGGACATCGAATCGTTCTGGCGCACCCTGCTCGACGGGACCTCCGCGGTGACGGCTCCCGGCGACGGCGGCACGTTCGTCCGCGCCCAGGGCCACCTGGCCGACGTCGACGCCTTCGACCACGCGTTCTTCGGGATCAGCCCGGCCGAAGCCCGGCGGATGGACCCGCAGGTGCGAGTGTTCCTCGAGCTGTGCTGGACCGCGCTGGAGGACGCCGGCGAAGTGGCCGGCCTCCCGGACAAGAACGTCGGCGTGTTCGCGGGCGCCGGCCTGAGCACCTACCTGCTCAACGAGGTCGAGCCGCGGCGGCTGGCCGACGACGACACCCCGTTCCTGGAGCACAACACCCTCGCCGAACGGCTCGGCACCGACCGGAACTACCTCACCTCGACCGTGTCCTTCCGGCTCGGCCTGACCGGGCCCAGCGTCGTCGTGCAGGCCGCCTGCGCCACCGCGCTCACCGCCGTGCACACCGCCCGCCGGGCCCTGCTGGCCGGTGAATGCGACCTCGCGCTCGCCGGCGGGGTGTCGATCATCTACCCGCAGCCGGAGGGCTACGAGTACGTCGAAGGCTCGGTCCGCAGCCGCCGCGGCGTGTGCCGCCCCTTCGACCGCGACGCCGACGGGACCGTCTTCGGCAACGGCGCCGGGGTCGTCGTCCTCAAGCGGGCCCGCGACGCCCGGACCGGCGGCAACACGGTCTACGCCGAGATCGTCGGCAGCGCCGTCAACCACGACGGAGCCGCGAAGGCCGGCTTCAGCGCGCCGAACCCGGAGTCGCAGACCCGGCTGATCGACGCCGCCGTCGGCGCCGCGGACCCCGCGCTCGACTTCGTGGAAGCGCACGGCACCGGCACCGCGGTCGGTGACGTCATCGAGTGGGACGGGCTGCTCGCCTCCCGCCTGGAGGCGCCGGACGAGTCCACGCCGTGCCTGGTCGGCTCGGTCAAGGGCAACGTCGGCCACCTCGACGAAGCCGCGGGGATCGCCGGGTTCGCCAAGGCCTGCCTCGCCGTCCGGTACCGGCTCTTCCCGGGGACGTACGGGTTCTCCGGCCTGCACCCGGGCCTGGCCGGGACCGGCCGGTTCACGGTGACCGGCGACAGCCGCAAGCTGCCCGACGACCGGCCCGTCCGCGGCGGGGTCAGCTCGTTCGGCATGGGCGGCGCGAACTGCCACGTCCTGCTCCGCTCGCCGGCGCCGCCGCGGGCGAACGCGGACGCCGGGACGCTGGGCGACCGCGACGCCCCGCTCTACCTGCCGGTCAGCGGCCGCAGCCGGGACTCCCTCGGCGCGTTGGCGACGCGGCTGGGCGAGCGGCTCGGCCACGACGCGGCCCAGCTGCCCGCGGCGAGTGTCGTCCGCACCCTCACCGACGGCCGTCGGCACTTCGGCGAGCACCGGGGCGTGCTCGTCCACGGCGGTGACGCCCCGCCCTTCCGCGAGTTCCCGGCCGCCGCCGTGCGC
>NZ_MUMI01000377.1 GCF_002155975.1 Amycolatopsis kentuckyensis | reverse complement strand
CGGCCGCGGCGCCCGGCTACACCCCGGGGTACGCCGCGCCGCCCGGCTTCGGGCCGCGGTTCGCGCCCGGCTACACCCCCTACGTCGCCAGGAAGTCGAACACCGGCGTCGTCGTCGCGGTCGCCATCTTCGCGATCGTGGCCGTCGCGGGCGGCCTCATCGCCGCCGTCGCGCTGTCCGGGAACCACCAGCGGCACGTCGCCGACGCCGGTTACTCCAGCACCTACCCGACCACCACCGAAGAAACCACCACCGAAGCGACGACCTCGGCCACTACCTCGTCGACCGAGGAACCGACGACCGCCCGCACCACCGAGCGCCGGACCCCGACGTCGCAACCCCCGGCCGGCCCCCGCTCGGTCGCGGCCACCGGGAACAACCCGCTCTTCGGCAGCCCGGACTACGGCCTGCAGAACGTCCCGTGCTCGCTGAGCCGCTGGGCGACCGACCAGAACAGCGTCCAGCGGTTCTTCCAGTCCGGCATCGCCTGCCTCGACGCGATGTGGTCGCGCATGCTCGGCGCGGTCGACCTGCCGTTCCGGACGCCGAACCTGTCGGTGCCGCGGTCACTGTCGGAATCGTCGACACCGTGCGGCAGCGGGGGCACCACCACCGGCGTCACGCCGTTCTACTGCTCGGCGAACAACACGATCTACATGCCGATGGACCGGATCGAGCTCGAGGTGTGGGGCAACCACCCCGGCCCGTACCTGTCGATCCTGGCCCACGAGTACGGCCACCACGTGCAGAACATGTCCGGCATCACGGAGGCGTTCGCCAACCAGCGCTACGACGCGGGCGCCGACTCCGCGGCCGGCCTGGAACTGTCCCGGCGGATGGAGCTCGAGGCGCAGTGCTTCTCGGGCATGTTCCTCGGCTCGGCCTCGGTCTCCGGCGGCTCGGTCGACAAGAACCTCTACAACGAAGCCTGGAACGCCCAGGACCGCGGCGACGACTACGCCCGCAACGGCAAACGCGACCACGGCAGCGCCAAGCACAACATCAGCTGGTGGCAGCACGGCGCCACCAAGAACCGCAACCAGCAGTGCAACACGTGGCTCTCACCCTCGGGTGACGTCTCCTAGCCGTGTCGACCCGCCGATCACGCGTGTCGGCTCCCTGATCACGCGTGTCGACCGTTCCCGCACGTCAGCTCGGCGGGGTGAACGGGTTCTCCACGGGCACCGGGGTACCGGACGGCGGTGTCGGCGGATCCGGCTGCGCCACCGGCTGGACGCTGCCTGGCTGCGCCACCGGCTGGACACCGCCCGGCGGCGGCCCCGGGTAGGGCCGGACCGGGGCCTGCCAAGGCGAAACCGGGGCCTGCTGCGGATAGCCGTGCCGCGCCTGGGCCGCGTACGCCTGGAACGCCCGGGCGTGGTCGCGGTTGCGCCGTTCCGCCAGCACCGCCGCCAGGAACGCCCACGGCGGCACCCCGGGCGGCACCTGCGTGCCCAGCGCGTTTCCCAGCTGCTGCGCGAGCCCCCAGCCGAGCGCGTGCGACGCCTCCGGGCTCAGCTCGTGGAACCGGGCGAGGAACTGGCGGCTCGCCAGCGCGAGGTCGTCCGGCAGGCGGGTCAGGTCGAGCTGGGACGCCCAGCCCTCGAGGCCCGGCGGCATGCCGATCGCCGCGTACGCCGGGCCGGCCGCGGCCCGCTCGCGGACCACCAGCGTCCCGGCCAGGAAGTCGCCCACGCGGCGGCCGTTCGACGAGCTGAGCGAGACGACCACCGCGACCGCGCCGAACAGCCCGAGCGCCCAGAAGTCCACGACGAAACCGGCAAGCCCGCGCACCAGCGCGTGCCGGAACCGGATCGGGCCGCCGTCGACGCGGACCACCCGCAGGCCCATGGCCATCTTGCCCGGCGAGCGGCCGTGCGAGAGCGTCTCGAACACGACCGGGTAGCCGACCATGATCAGCACCGTCAGCACGAGCATCAGCGCCAGGAAGAGCGAATCGTCGACGTACGCCAGCGCGAAGGTGAGTACCGTGACCAGCCCCAGCAGCAGCGCGAACTGCAGGAGCACGTCCAGCGCCATCGCCAGCGCGCGGCTGGCGAGCTTGGCCACGCGAAGGTCCAGAACGACCGCTTCGCCGGTGACCAGCTCCGATTCCTCGTGCACGAGGCCCAGCGTATCGACGGATAGGGTGGTCGGTGTGGATGTGGACGTCTTCGTCGCTGCGCATGCGGCGGAGTGGAACCGGCTCGGCGAGCTGGTCCGGCACGGCAGCAAGCTGACCGGGCCGGAAGCCGACGAGCTGGTGACGCTCTACCAGCGGACCGCGACGCACCTGTCGATCGTGCGCTCGGTCGCGCCGGACCCGGCCCTGCTCGGCCGGCTGTCCGATCTGGTCGCCCGCGCCCGGTCGGCGGTCTCCGGGTCGCACAACCCGGCCTGGCGGGAGGTCGCGCGGTTCTTCACGCGCCGGTTCCCCGCCGCGGTCTACCTGTCACGGCGCTGGTGGATCCCGGCCGCGCTGGTGTCGATCGCGGTGATGGCGGTGATCTCGGTCTGGGTCGCGCGCGACCCGATCGTGCGCGCGTCGCTGGGGAGCCCGGACGAGCTGAGCGAGCTGACCAAGCCCGGCGGTGAGGCGGAAAGCTACTACTCGACCGGGCCGGCGGCGTCGTTCGCGGCGCACGTCTGGACGAACAACGCGTGGGTGGCGGCGACCTGCCTGTTCCTCGGCGTCGCGCTGGGCCTGCCGGTCATCGGCGCGCTCTGGATGAACTCGCTCAACGCCGGCGTGATCATCGGCGCGATGAGCGCGGCCGGCCGCGGCGACGTGATGATCGGCCTCCTGCTGCCCCACGGCCTCCTGGAGCTGACGGCGGTGTTCGTCGCGGCGGGCACGGGCCTGAAGCTCGGCTGGACGGTGATCGACCCGGGCCGCCGCTCCCGCACGGCGGCACTGGCCGAACAGGGCCGGTCGGTGGTGGTGATGGCGCTCGGGCTGACGTGCGTGCTGTTCGTGTCCGGGGTGATCGAGGCGTTCGTGACCCCGTCGGGCTGGCCGACGTGGCTGCGGGTGGGCATCGGCGTGGCGGTGGAAATCGCTTTCCTGGTCTACGTCTTCACGCTCGGCCGCCGCGCGGCGAAGGACGGCGAGGTCGGCGACCTGGACGCCCGCGACGCCGGGGACGCCCTGCCCGAGTCCGCCTGAGTGTGCGGGAACGGCCGACTCGCGTGATTGGCGGGTCGACTCGCGTGATCAGGGAGCCGACACGCGTGATTGGCGGGTCGACACGGCGAAGCGCAGTCGTGTCGTCCTGCGGATCACGCGTGTCGACCCTTTGCTCACGCGAGTCGGCTGTCCGATCACAGGCGGCCGGCGGCCTTCAAGGCCAGGTAGCGGTCCGCGAGAGCCGGGGGGAGCTCCTCCGGGACCGCGTCCACCACGCTCACCCCGTGCCGGACCAGGCGCTCGGTCACGCGCCGGCGCTCGGCCGTCGTGCGGGCGGCCGCCGCCGCGTCGTAGACCGCTTCCGCGTCACCCCGGCCCGTCAGCATCTCCGCCACCCGGGGGTCCGCCACCGACGCCACCACCAGCTCGTGCCGGCCGGTCAGCGAGCTCAGCACCGGGAAGAGGCCCTCCTCCATCGGTGCCGCGTCCAGGCCGGTCAGCAGCACGACCAGCGCGCGACGCCGCGTCCGCTGGAGCACCTCCGCGATCATCCCGCGCGCGTCCGTCTCGACCAGTGACGGCTCGATCGGCGCCATCGCGTTCACCAGCGACGTCAGCAACGACGCCCCCGACGACCCCTGCACCGCCGCCCGCAGGCGCCGGTCGTAGGCCAGCAGGTCGACCCGGTCGCCGGCCCGGGTCGCCAGTGCGGCCAGCAACAGGGCCGCGTCCATCGCCGCGTCCAGCCGCGGTGCGTCGCCCACCCGGCCCGCCGAGACGCGGCCCGTGTCGAGAACCAGCACCACGTGCCGGTCGCGCTCGGGGCGCCACGTCCGGACCATGACGTCGGCCGCCCGGGCCGTGGCGCGCCAGTCGATCGACCGGACGTCGTCGCCGATGACGTATTCGCGCAGCGAGTCGAATTCCGTGCCCTGGCCGCGGATCAGGACCGCGTTGCGGCCGTCGAGCTGCTGCAGCCGCGCGAGCCGCGACGGCAGGTGCTTGCGGCTGTGGAACGGCGGCAGCACCCGGACCGTCCACGGCACCGCGTGCGAACCCTGCCGCGCGGCCAGGCCCAGCGGGCCCACCGAGCGGACCGTCACCCGCGCCGCCGTCCGGTCGCCCCGCCGCGTCGGCCGCAACGGAGTCACCAGCGCCCGCCGCTCCCCCGCCGGGACGCGCACCGGATGCCGGTCCTGCGCGCCCGCGCTCGGCGGCCACGCATCGCGCAGCTGCCCGCGCACCGGACGCCGTCCCGGGTTGGCCACCACGAGCGTCACCTCGCACGGCTCCCCGAGCCGGACCGAAGTGTCGCCCGAGCGCGCGAAAGTCAGCGCCCGCACGCTTCCCGCCAGCGTCAGGTCGACGACGACGAGCACCAGCAGCACCGCGCCGACCGCCAGGATCCCGGTCGTCGACGGCAGGAGCAGCCCGACCACCAGCGCGCCGAACAGCGCCAGCAGCCCGAGCCTTCCGGTGACGGCCATGTCAGCGCGGCACGGGCACGGACGCGAGCACGCGGTCCAGCACGCCGTCCGCGGTGACGCCCTCGAGCTCGGCCTCCGGCCGGACGTCCAGGCGGTGCCGCAGCGCGGGCCGGGCGAGGGCCTTGACGTCGTCGGGGGTCGTGTAGTCGCGCCCGGCGAGCCACGCCCACGCGCGGGTCACCGCGAGCAACGCCGTGGCGCCCCGCGGCGAGACGCCGATCCGCACCGAAGGCAGCGACCGCGTCGCCCGGCACAGGTCGACGACGTACCCGATCACCTCGGGCCCGACCGTCACGCGGGCCACGGCTTCGCGGGCCGCGGCGAGTTCCGGGGCACCGGCGACCGCCTTGAGGCCCGCCGCGGCGAGGTTGCGCGGGTCGAAGCCCTGCGCGTGCCGCCACAGGATGCCGATCTCGTCCTCGCGCGAGGGCGCCGGCATGGTCAGCTTGAGCAGGAACCGGTCCAGCTGCGCCTCCGGCAGCGGGTAGGTGCCCTCGTACTCCACCGGATTCTGGGTGGCGATCACGATGAACGGGTCCGGCAGCGGCCGGGACTTCCCGTCGAGCGAGACCTGCCGCTCCTCCATCGCCTCCAGCAGCGACGACTGCGTCTTCGGCGGCGTCCGGTTGATCTCGTCGGCGAGCAGCAGGTTCGTGAACACCGGCCCCTCGCGGAAGGAGAATTCGCCGCTGTGCGCGTCGTAGACGATCGAGCCGGTGACGTCGCCGGGCATCAGGTCCGGCGTGAACTGGACGCGCGTGGTCTCCAGGTCCAGTGCCGCGGCCAGAGCGCGCACCAGCAGCGTCTTCGCCACCCCCGGGACGCCTTCGAGCAGCACGTGCCCCCGGCACAGCAGCGCCAGGATCAGCCCGGTGACGGCGGCTTCGTTGCCGACGACGGCCTTGCCGACCTCGGCGCGCAGCGCGATCAGCGCGTCGCGGGCCCCGGTCGCGTTCTCGGTACCGCTGGTCAAGTTCGCCCTGCCTCTCGTTCCACCTGATCGAGTTCGCCGGCCAGCCGGACCAGCGCGGGGTCGTCGGGCACCGGCGGGCCGTAGAGGACCGCGCCGACGTCGTTCGCCGGACGGCCGGTCCGCGTGCTCACCGACTCCACCAGCGCCGCCGGATCGGCGTCGCGCGGCAGGCCCAGCGTGGTGCGCAGCCGGTCGCGCGCCGCTTCCCGCAGCGTCTCGCCAGCGTGGCCGGCCGCCTTCGCCCGCCGGTACAGCCGGGCGCGGCCCTCGGCCGTTTCGGCCGCGCGGACCACGATCGGCAGCGGCTCGGTGACCACCGGGCCGAGCCGCCGGGCCCGCCACAACGCCAGCAGGGCCACGGCGACGAACGCCTGTCCGGCCCCGTAGTACCAGCCGTCCGGGATCAGGTCGAAGATCGACCGGCGGGAGTCCTCCAGCGCCGGGTCCGTCACCGAAGGCAGGTACCAGACGAGCTTCGGGTGCGCGCCGAGCAGGCGCAGGGCCAGCGCCGCGTTGCCCTGTTCGGTGAGCCGCGCGTTGGTCAGCGGTGCCGGCGTGCCGAGCAGCGTCGTCGTGCGGTCCCCCTCGGCGAGCTGCAGCAGCGTGCCGCCGCCGTCCTCGCCGGGGTAGCACGAGCGCGCGCCGGGCGAGGCGTAGCCGATCCCGCCGAGCGTGGCGTCGCCCGCCGCGACCGCCGCGGCGACCGTGCACTGCGGCGGCAGGTTCCCGACGTCGCTGCGGCCGACCGGGTGCACCAGCGGCAGCGAGTCCCGCAGCGTCACCTCCCCCGGTGTCACCAGGACGACGTCGGCCGCGCGCTCCCGCAGCGCGTCGAACGGCTTCGCCGGGGCCACGTCCGGGGCGGTCACCAGCAGCGTCGCGTCCTCGCCGACTTCGGCGTCCGCCTCGGCGGCCGTGCGCACGGTCCGGACGTCGACACCCTGGTCCTTCAGCAGTTCCACCAGCGCGTGCGTGCCACCGGGTTCGTACGAGCCGGGTTCGAGGGCGCCGTAGGCCTGCTCGCCGCGGCCGAGCAGGAGCAGGGCCGCGGCGACGACGATCAGGACGAGCAGGACGAGGGGAATCCGGGCACCGCGCCAGATCCGGCCCAGGTCGGGCGAGACCGAGGTGCTCACGGCGCCGCCATGGCGACCGGACGCTCACGCCGGCAGCGCTCGTCCAGCTCGGTCAGCTCCCGGTACGCCGCCTCGGTGCCGTCCCGGCCGCCGTAGTGCACGTCGTCGAAGAGCCGGGCGCCCTGCCGCAGCCGGTCCGCGACGTTCGGCAGCAGCTGCCCGGCTTCGGCGGCGGCCTCGTCCGCCGTCCGGCCGGAGCGGGTGTCGAGCAGCGCGCGTTCCTCCAGCGATCGCACGACGGCGCGGAAGCGGTCGCGGACGGCGTCGTCGAACCGGCCCGCGGCGGCGGCTTCCGCGGCCGAGCGGCGGTAGTCGGCGGCGCTCTTGCGCTGCCCGCCGAAGACGACGCGATCGGCCCGCGCCGAGCCGGCGATCTTGCCCGTGCGCAGCCGGATCACCACGACGAGCACGATCAGCAGCACGACGATCAGCACGAGCCCGAAGATCCCGCCCGGGACGTCCGAGGAAGCGCCGTTCAGCAGCTTCTCCAGCTGCTCCCCGAGCCACTGCCAGAACTGCTCCAGGAAGCTCGGCTGCGCGTCCCGGTACTTCGGGTCCGACAGCTCCTGTTCGGCCGCGCGGCGAGCGGCGTCCCGGTCGATGTCGACCGGGACGTCGGTGAGCCGGAAGGTCACCATGCCTGCGGCGGCTGGACCCCCGCGGCGCGGGCCAGCTCGATGTCCATGCCTTCGCGGCGCATCCGCAGGTCGAGGTAGACGATCACGGTGACCAGCGCGACGAACGGGATCGCGACGGTGCCGGCGATGATCTGCCCGGCCGAGGCCAGGAGCAGGTCGCCGGTGCTCGGCACGGTCACCTTGCTCGGGTTGAACATCTCGCTGAACACGCCGGTGCCGATGGTGAACGGCAGCTGGACGATCCGCTCGAAGATCGCCTGGATGAGCACGGCCAGCAGCAGCACGCCGAGCACCCGCCAGAACCCGCCGAGGACCAGCTTGACCGACCGGGCGAACGCCGTCCGGAACGTCCCGCGCTCGAGCACGAGGGCCGGGGCGGCCAGCGCCCAGAACGTCCAGGCGAGCACGCCCGGGACGATGCAGAGCATGACGCCGATGGTGCTGAGGATCGTGTAGACGAAGGCCACGCCGAGCAGCGGCAGCAGCCGCGGCTGCACCTCGCGCCAGGCGATGGCGAAGGTGACCTCGCGGCCCAGCGCGGCGCGGCCCATCACCGCGGCCATCAGGCCGGTGGTGAGGGTCAGCAGGAACGTCGAGACCAGCGCCGAGGAGATCAGCACCAGGAAGAGGTCGCCGAACGTGCCGAAGAGGGCGTTGCGGATCTCCTCGTCGGTCGCGGCGGGGCCGAGCTCGACCGTCACGGCGAAGCTCTGCAGGTTCGTGAGCATGTACTTCTGCAGGACGAACGAGACCGCGGCGCCGATCACCGACATCACCACGCCGATGCCGAGCACCAGCAGCGCGTTCCGGCGGATCGCGGTGATCGCGCCGTCGAGGATGTCGCCGATGTTGAGCGGCCGCAGCGCGATCACGCCGGGCTTGCCGAGCCCGTTCGGGCTCCAGCGCGGCGGCTGGTACTGCGGCTGCTGCTGCCCGGTGAACGGCGGCAGCGCGCCCGGCTGGGGCCCGTGCTGCCAGCCCGGCGGCGGCGTCGGCGGGGCGGCCTGCGCGTCCGGCGCCTGCCAGCCTCGCGGCGGCGTCGCCGGTGACGCGGAGTGATCTTCGGATCGGTTCGGCTCACCCGATCCGGGGGCGAAAGCCTGGGGCACGCCCTGGCTCGGAGTCGGCGTGTCGGCGCCCTCGCCGCCGGGCGCGCCACCGGTGTCTGTCATCGAAGCCCCTCGCCTGCAGTACCTGCTTGACGACACTCTCTCAGAGCGGGTTGCACCCGGCCAGACCTGGGGTGACGCCGGTGTGTCGTGACGCCGCGCGCACGGACGGGTGCGAGACGCCCCATTCCCCCGATATGCTGAATGGCGGGATCGGGTACCCCCGGTCCGTACCGAGACCCTTCGGGACTGCCTAGTGACGCAACCGCCCCCCGGCCAGGAACCGCCTCGCGGAACCGTCCAGCCGCCGCCGGTGCCGGATGCGCAACCGGATCTCCCGTGGCTGGGCCGCCCGCACACCGTGTCCGCCCCGAGGCGCCGGTCACCGGCGGCGGTGATCGGCGTGTGCCTCGGCGCGGTGGCCGTGCTGGTGCTCGGGCTGGTCGCGATCGTGGCCCTCAACCGCGACGACACCCCGCTGGCCAACCCGAACCTCCGGGACGTCCCGTCGTCCCAGGACGTCCCCCCGCAGCAGCTGCCGCCCGGCGGCGCGGGTGCCCCGGCGTCGGCGTCGAACCCGGCGACCGAGCTGTCGACGCCCAGCGCGACCGGCCCGCAGAAGGTCCTCAAGCTGGCCGACCACCCGATCCTGCAGGACCCGAACGCCGGCCTGCAGAACCGCGTCTGCACGCTGCCGGCCTGGCAGAGCACGCAGGCCGGCGCGGAAGCGTTCTTCACCGCCGCCAGCAAGTGCCTCGACGCGGCGTGGGGCCCGTTCCTCACGGCCTACCGCCTGCCGTTCACGCCGCCGTCGCTGCACTTCCCGACGGGCGCGAGCTTCGAGACCGAGTGCGGCACCATCCAGGTCGGCATCGCGACGGCCGCGTACTACTGCGAAAACAACCTGTACGTCCCGTTCCGCGGGCTGCAGACCGACCAGTACGGCAACAACCCCGGCGTCTACCTGGCCCTGTTCGCCCACGAGTACGGCCACCACGTGCAGGAGGTCGCCGGGCTGATGGACGCGGCCTGGCAGAAGATCTACGAGGCCGGCCAGAACAGCCCGGCCGGCCTGGAGATGTCGCGGCGCAAGGAACTGCAGGCCCAGTGCTTCTCGGGGATGTTCCTCGGCGCGCACGTCGACCAGGGCGGCACGATCACCCGCGACATGTACAACAAGGCCTGGAACGACCAGGAGACCCGCGGCGACAACACCTCCCGCAGCCACGACCACGGGACGAACGCACACTACGCGTCCTGGTGGCGGGCGGGCGCGACGAGCAACCGGATCTCCGACTGCAACACCTTCGCTGCGCCGTCGTCCGAGGTCAGCTGACCTTCGCGGCGGGCTTCGGCCGCAGCGGGATGCTCAGCCAGAGGTGGACGAACATCCCGCCGGAGAAGCACGCGAACACCAGCAGCGCCAGGCCGAGCGGGCGGCGGGCGTCGGAGGCGCCCATCGACGTGTCCGCGAGGGCGACGGTGACCGGGCCGGCGTCCGGCAGTGCCTCCGGCACGGCGATCTCGACGCGTTCGCCCTGGCCGTGCCCGCAGCCGTCGAGCGTGCCTTCGTGGGCCTTCCCGGTGACGGTGAACTTGACGGTTTCCTTCGCGTCCGCCTGACCGCACGGCGCCGGCTTGGTCACCTCCGCCTGTACCGGGGCGCCCAGGACGTCGTTGCCGATGCCGAGCAGCCCGGGCCCGGCCAGCCAGGCGAGCAGCACGACGAGCACACCCGCCGCGGCGGGGATCGCCACCGTGGGCCACGTGAGGGCGAGGGATCGCGGGGGCACCCGGTCATGGTTCCAGATCCCGCGGGCAAAACCCAGGTGCCCTGGTCAGCGCTCGATCTTCTCCGCCTGGGTGACCTTTTTGACGTAAAGCAGCTTGTCGCCCGGTTCGATGGCGTCGGCCTGCGGGGCGTCCACCCGGTACAGGACGCCGTCGCGGACCAGGCCGAGGACGAGGTCGGCCAGGTGCCGCGGCGACCCGCCCTCTTCGGACGGTTCGACCGCCCGCTCGGCGATCGCCAGGCCCGATTCGGGGGTCAGCAGGTCTTCCATGATGTCGACGACCAGCGGCGTCGACGTCGCCATGCCGAGCAGCCGCCCGGCCGTTTCGCTGGAGACGACGACCTGGTTGGCGCCGGACTGCTTGAGCAGGTGGACGTTCTCCGCTTCCCGCACCGACGCGACGATGTGCGCCTTGGGCGCCAGCTCGCGCGCGGTGAGCGTGACGAGCACCGCCGTGTCGTCGCGGTTCGGGGCGACCACGACCGCCCGCGCGTGCTGGACCGCGGCCACGCGCAGGACGTCCGCCCGGGTGGCCGAGCCGTGCACGGCGACGAGGCCGAGCGCGCTCGCCGCGTCGAGGGCCTGCTGGTCGGTGTCGACGACGACGATCTGCTCCGGCGCGATGTTCTCGTCGCCGAGCAGCGCGTTGACGGCGGACCGGCCCTTGGTGCCGAACCCGACGACGACGGTGTGCTCGCGCACCTTCGTCCTCCACTTCTGGATCTTGAACGCCTGGCGGGAGCGCTCGGTGAGCACTTCCAGGGTGGTCCCGACCAGGACGATGAGGAAGAGCACCCGCAGCGGGGTGATCACCAGGACGTTCACCAGCCGCGCGGACGACGTGGCCGGCGCGATGTCGCCGTAGCCGGTCGTCGACAGCGAGACGGTGGCGTAGTACAGGCTGTCCAGCAGGGAGAGGCCGTCACCGTTGGCGTCGCGGTAGCCGTCGCGGTCGAGGTAGACGATGATCACCGTGGCCAGCAGCGCGAGCGTCGCGCCGATGATCCGCTTGACGATCGAGCGGAGCGGGCTGACGGTGAGCTCCGGCATCCGCAGGATGCCGACGAGCTCGTGGTCGGGCCGATCGGTGAGGCTGCCGAGCGGCAACCGCTTGAGGGCCTTCATGCTGGCTCGTGTCGAGCGTCACTCACGCCCGGAGGATAGCCGAACCGGACACGACGCCGCCGCGTGAAACGATGAGTTCATGGCAACCTCGCAACGGCCCGCCCACCTGCTGGCGGGCGCGCTGGGCTTCATGGGCGTGCTGCACTTCGCCGTCCCCAAGCCGTTCGACGGCCTGATCCCGGCTTCGCTGCCGGGCTCGCGGCGGGCGTGGACGTACGGTTCGGGAGTGGCGGAACTGGCGGTCGCGGCCGCGGTGGCGACGCCCCGCACCCGCCGTCTCGGCGGCCTGGCGGCGGCGCTGTTGTTCCTGGGTGTGTTCCCCGGCAACGTGAAGATGGCAGTGGACGCCTCTTCGAAAAAGGCCCCGGCACCGCAGCGCGCAATCGCCTGGGCCCGCCTCCCCCTGCAATGGCCCCTGATCACCTGGGCCCTAAAGGTCCGCGACAACGCGTAACCCGCGTGATCGAGCCCCGATCCCGCGTGATTGGGGCCGTAACTCGCGTGATTGAAGCCGGAACTGGCGAGTTCCGGCCCCAATCACGCGAGTTCCGGGTTCAATCACGCGAGTTCCGGCTTCAATCACGCGAGTTCCGGCCTCAAT
>NZ_MUMI01000376.1 GCF_002155975.1 Amycolatopsis kentuckyensis | reverse complement strand
CGGCCGCGGTCGCGGTCTTGGCTTCCTTGCCGTCGACGATCACCTTGCAGCTGACCGAGCCGCCGTCGGGGCCGGCGGTCGCGGTGAACTGGGCACCGGCGAGGAATCCGGTGGCTTCGACGGTCTTGGTCCACGGCACCGCGGCCGAGGTCTCGGTGTTGATCAGGATCGTGTTGCGGTCGAAGGTGCTGTAGTCGATGTCGACGGCCTTCGCGTCCCCGCTCACCTGGTAGACGATGGTGTGGTGCTGGGTGGCCTGCTCGTTCACGTCGTTGACGACCTTGCCGATCACCACGAGCCACAGGAGGCTCACGACCAGGGCGAGCAGCGACAGGACGACGCCGGCGATCGAGAGGCCCTTGTTGGTCGCCTTCCCGGCCCGCACTCTGGCGATGCCGACCGCCGCCAGGATCAGGCCGAGCACGGCCAGGGGCCAGGCGACCACCCCGGCGACCGGGATCGGCGCGATCACCAGCCCGATCAGGCCGAGGACGAACCCGGCCGTGCCCAGGCCGTTGCGCGGCGGCGCCGCCTGCGGAGCGGGGTGCTGCTGGAGCGGGGTGTAGTCGGTCATCGGGGTTCCCTTTCGCCTCTGCTTGACGGCGAGAAGGAAACCAGCGGCGCGGTTCCGCCCGCGTCGTCCGCAGGCCTCGACCGCGTACGACGAAAGTCGTCACCGCCCGGGCGGTGAAGGAGCGGAACGGCTGATGGGGACGCGGTGGCCACCTCGTACGCTGACCCCATGGGACGGTCCGTGCTGGGCGTGCTGTGCACCGTGCTCGCAGTCGCCGCGAGCATCGTGACGGGCATCGTCAACGTGTCGCTGGAGCTCAGCTTGCCCGGCACCGACGAACTGCACGTGACCGCCGCGGTGGTGCTCGGCTGGTTCCTCGGGCTCGGCGCGTCGATCATGCTGGTCTGGCGGTGGCGCTGGCCCCTGGTGGTGACGGGCATCGCGGTGGTGCCGCCGTTGCTGCTGGTGTCCGACTCGCTGGCCGCGTTGATCGCCCTCGCCGCCCTCGCGACCCGCTTCGCCGGCTGGTGGCGCTGGAGCGCGGCGGCGCTCGTGTTCGCCGCGACCGGGCTCGCGGTGTGGCGCGACGCGAGCCGCCCCGTGGACATGTCGCTGATCGAGGCCTGGATCTCGACCGAGACGGCCGGTGCCAAGCTGATCGGCGTCGTCGTCACCGCGGCGGTCTACACGGCGGTCCCGCTCACCCTGGGGATCGTCCGGTACAGCCTCACCGAGAAACGGCGCCTGGCCGCCGAAGAGGCGGCCCTGCGCGACCAGGTCGCGCGCCGGGAGGAGCAGGCGCGGATCGCCCGCGAGATGCACGACGTCCTCGGGCACCGGTTGTCCCTGCTTTCGCTGCAGGCGGGCGCTCTGGAGGTCACCGCGACCGCGACGCCGGACGCCGCGGAGGCGGCCAAGACGGTGCGGACCACCGCCCGGCAGTCGCTCGACGACCTGCGTCAGGTGATCGGGGTGCTGCGCGGCTCGGGCTTCGCCGACCGGGCCCCCGGCGGGCCCGCTGAGCCGCCCCAGCCGACGCTGGCCGACATCCCCGACCTGGTCACCGGCGCCCGCCAGGCCGGCCTGGCGGTCAACGTGACGATCCTGCTCGACCAGGCGTCGACGGCCCCCGCCCCGCTCGGCACCGCGGCGTACCGGATCCTCCAGGAGGCCCTGACCAACGTGCTGCGGCACGCACCGGGAGCACCGGCGGAGGTGCTGGTGCGCGGCGGTCCGGGCCCGGGGCTGTCGGTCGAGGTGTTCAACCCGCTGCCGCCGCACCCGGTGCCGTCGCCGGGCTCGGGCACCGGCCTGACCGGCGTCAACGAGCGGATTTCCCTGCTCGGTGGTGCCCTTTCGGCGGGCCCGGTCGACGAGCGGACGTTCGGGCTGCGGGCCTGGCTGCCGTGGGCGGCACCGGCGCCCTAGCATGGGCGGGTGAGCGTGCGCGTACTGCTCGTCGACGACGACCCGCTGGTCCGCACCGGACTGTCCATGATCCTGGGCAGTGCGCCCGATCTCCAGGTGGTCGCGGAGGCGGGTGACGGCGACGAAGCGGTCCAACAGGTCGCCCGGCACGCACCGGACGTGGTGATCATGGACATCCGCATGCGCAGGATGAACGGCCTCGTCGCCACGGCGGCGGTCCTGGCCCAGCCCCGCCCGCCGAAGGTCCTGATCCTGACCACGTTCGACCTGGACGAGTACGTGTTCGAGGCCCTGGCGGCCGGAGCGAGCGGGTTCCTCCTGAAGGAGGGCTCGCCGCAGGAGATCATCGAAGGCGTCCGGGTGGTGGCGAACGGCGACGCGATGTTGTCTCCGCGGACGACGAAGCAGCTGATCGGCCAGTTCGTGGCCGCGCGCGCGAACCCGCGGCGGTCGCAGGCCCAGGCGAAGCTGGAGCTGCTCAGCCGGCGGGAACGCGAGATCGTGACGGCGGTGGCCCAGGGGAAGCCGAACGCGCAGATCGCGGCGGAGCTGTTCCTCAGCGAGGCGACGGTGAAGACGCACATCACGCGGGCGTTCGCGAAGCTGGATGTGTCGAACCGGGTGCAGCTGACGATCTTCGCTTACGAAGCGGCGCTCGTGACGCCGTGAGTTCCCGCCGTAAAGCGGGCGGCACCCGCCACAGAACCCGGAGCTGCTCCCCGCCCTGCAGCACTACGCCATCGAGCGGGGACGCACCGATTCAGCCGAACTGCTCGCCACCTTCGTCGACCGGGATCCCTGAGCGAAGCCCGCTCACTTCGTACCCGCCGGCGCGGTCGCCACCGCGGACTCGCCGAACTTGATGCCCTTCGCCTCCTTGCCGATCGCCGTCAGCACCGCCACCGCGAGCAGGCCCGGGACCACCGTCCACACCAGCGCCGACGGGTAGCCGTGCGACTCCGCGATCGCCTGCTGGATCGGGAGGTTCAACGCCGCCAGGAGGTTGCCCAGCTGGTACGTCACGCCCGGGTAGAAGCCGCGGATCGCGTCCGGGGACATCTCCGTCAGGTGCGCCGGGATCACTCCCCACGCTCCCTGCACCATGATCTGCATCAGGAACGACCCCAGTGCCAGCATGCCCGCGCCGTGGTCGATCGCGAAGATCGGGACCACCGGCAACCCCAGCACCGCCGCCGTCACGATGGTGCGGCGGCGGCCCAGTTTCTCCGACAGCGTCCCGAACACACACCCGCCGATGATGGCTCCGACGTTGTACAGCACCGCGATCCACGTGCTCGTCGACGCGCTCAGGCCCGCGCCGCCGTTGTCGTGGGCCTTCAGGAAGCTCGGGTAGACGTCCTGGGTGCCGTGGCTCATCCAGTTGAACGCCGTCATCAGCAGGATGAGGTAGCCGAAGCGGCGGATCACCTTCGGGTTGAGCAGGATGTCCTTGACCGACGTCCGGGTCACTTGCAGCTTCTCGCGCGCGGTCTGCCAGACCTCCGACTCGCGGACGCGCGCGCGGATCAGCAGGCTGATCAGCGCCGGGAAGATGCTCAGCACGAAGATCCAGCGCCACTGCAGGCCGAGCGCCGAATGGAACAGCAGGTACGCCAGCGCCGCCAGCAGGTAGCCGATCGAATAGCCGACCTGCAGCAGGCCCGAGAAGAAGCCGCGGCGCTCGACCGGGATCTTCTCCATCGCCAGCGCCGCGCCCAGGCCCCACTCGCCGCCCATGCCGATGCCGTAGACGAACCGCAGCACCAGCAGCACCGCGTAGTTCGGGGCGAACGCGCACAGCAGGCCGGCCACCGAATACAGCAGGACGTCGGCCATCAGCGGGATGCGGCGGCCCACCCGGTCGGCCCACAGGCCGAACAGGAGCGCGCCGACCGGGCGCATCACCAGCGTCGCCGTCGTGATGAACGCCAGTTGCGTGGCCGTCGCTCCGAACGACTTGTCCTTCGCGATGTCCGCCAGGACGAACACGACGAGGAAGTAGTCGAACGAGTCCATGCTCCAGCCGAGCAGGGCGGCGAGGAACGCGTTGCGCTGGTCCGAGGTAAGCGCTTTCCGATCCGTCACGTTCGCCCCGTTCCGTCGGTTTCCCACCGGAAGACCTCGGGTTCGGTTTAGCACCCACCGCCCCGGGCGGGCAAGAGGATCAGAGCGCGACGCGCGTGCGGACCCGGCGGCCGACGTCCCGGGCCCACGCCTTGATCCGGTCCCAGTCGCGGAAGTCGCCGGCCCGCCGGCCCGACGCCAGCAGCTTCGGGATCAGCCCGCGCACGGTCGCCGGGTCGAGCCGGCCGCCGAAGGTGGCGGTGCGCTCCGCGTCGATGCGCGCGGCCAGCAGCGCCACGTTCGCCGGCAGGCTGACCTGGTGCGTGGCCGCGCCGGGGCCGCACGGTCCGCTGTGGAACAACCACACCGGGCGCTCGGCGAGCGCCCGGGCGTTGCGTTCCAGCAGCCGGACGGCTTCCGGCCGCCACCGGTGGTAGTACAGCGCGCTGCCGACGACGACCGCGGCGTAGTGCTCGACGCCGGCCACGTCGGCGGCGTCGCGCACGTCGACGGTCAGGCCCGCGTCACCGAGCTCGGCGGCGATGACCTCGGCGATCTGCCGGGTTCCGCCGTGACGCCCGGCGTAGGCGACGAGGACTGCGGTCATGCGCTCCATTGTCGGCCCTCGCGGGCCGGACTGCCCCGCGGGTTGCGCACGATCCGCCGAACGGGCGCTTCCACACTACTCTCCGCGGTTCTCACGGCGGCGGCAGGAACGCGGGTCGCTCCGCCGGGTCGGGTTCGTCGTAGTAGCGGTGGAAGACCGCGGTCTGCCCGCCCGACATCGGCGGCACGATCCAGCTCCACTCCGCGGGGCACCGGCGTCCGGCCCGCTCCTCGCGTTCCAGGTGGGACAGGAACCGGTGCGACTCGGTGTGGTGGTCGGCCATCGTGACCCCGGCCGCGTCGAAGGAGTGCTGCACCGCCAGCGTCAGCTCCACCACCGCGCGGTCGCGCCACAGCGTGCGCTCGGACGTGGTGTCGAGGCCCATCAGCTCCGCGATGACCGGCAGCAGGTCGTAACGCTGCTCGTCGGCCAGGTTCCGGGCACCGACCTCGGTGCCGAGGTACCAGCCGTTGAACGGCGCCGCCGGGTAGGTGACGCCGCCGATCTCCAGCGGCATGTTGCTGATCGCCGGCACGGCGTGCCAGCGCAGCCCCAGCCCGGCGAACCAGCGGTGGTCGGGGTGGGTCAGCGGGACCTCCAGCACGGCGTCCGGCGGCAGCGTGAACAGCCGCGGCTCGCCCGGCGCGGCCTCGATCAGCAGCGGCAGGACGTCGAAGGAGCCCCTTCGCTCCGGCGGCCGCCAGCCGAGTCTTCGCACCTGCTCGGTGAACTCGGCGTACCGCGGGTCGCCGAGGACCGAACCGTCTTCGAAGCGGTACCCGGCGTACCGGATGAGCTGCTCGTTGTGGATCCGCGGGCCCGGCGTGTCCGGGGTGTCCGGTGCGAACACCGTGACCGTCGGCCGGATCCGGCCGCCGCGGGTGGCCTGGCGGAGGTGGGCGACGCACTCGCCGGCGATCGCGGCGGGGTCGGTGACCCGGCGGCGGTCCCGGATGCGCAGGCTGCGCCAGTACAGCCGGCCGATGCAGCGCGCCGAGTTGCGCCACGCGATGCGCGCCCCGTACGCCAGCTCGGCGGGCGTGTGCCGGTAGGTGCCGGTTTCCATGATTTCCGCGCGCACCTGCGCCAGCCGGTCCTCGAACCGCTCGCCCTCTTCCGCGGCCCCTTCGGCGAACATCCGGTCCAGGAATTCCTCCGCTTCCGCGGAATTGACGCACTGCTCCTCCGAGACGCGCTGCGGGTAGAGCGGCAACGAGGCCGTCACCCGCTCGGGTGTAACGGTCATCGCGGTTCCCCACTCTCCGAAATCGCGATCTGCAGCCCGACGAAAAGGTCCACCGTTCCTCCGAGGGTCGCCGACGACACCGAGGACCGGAAGTCCCCACTGCCCTGGGAACTCCGGTCAGGCGGGGGAGGATACCCCACGTTTCGCGAGGCGGGCTCCGCCACTCGTGAACGGCGTCCCGCCGATCCCGGAATTCCAGCACACCCCGGCCGTGGTTGAAAAAATAACTGCTACCAAGAGTTATTCGGACATGGCACAGCGCATTTCCCGTCAATCGATCACTTCGGGCGGCAAAAGCCGCGTGATCGTTTCCCGTGCGACCGGGTACGTCTTTTCGTGGGCATTCGCCGAACGGCCTTCACCGGGGGCGGCCGTCCGTGTACGCGCGCCCGCGTTAGAGTCGCGGGGTTCGGCAGAGGAGGACGTTTCGTGAAGGCCAGGCGGATCCCCGTGGTTCTCGTCGCCGGGTTCCTCGGCGCGGGCAAGACGACGCTGCTCAACCACCTGCTCGCCAACCGCGAAGGCGCCCGGGTCGGCGTCGTGGTCAACGACTTCGGGCAGGTGAACGTCGACGCGCTGGCCGTCGCCGGCCAGGTCGACACGATGGTCTCGCTCGGCAACGGGTGCCTGTGCTGCGCGGTCGACGCCGGCGGGCTGGACGCGATGCTCACGAAGCTGTCGAGCGCGGAAGCCGGCATCGACGTCATCGTCGTCGAAGCCAGCGGCATCGCCGAACCCCGCGACCTCATCCGGCTGATGATCGCCAGCGAGAACCCGGACATCCGCTACGGCGGACTGGCCGAGGTCGTCGACGCCGCCGAGTTCGAAGCCGCCCGCGAACGCCACCCCGAACTGGCCGACCACCTGCGGCTGGCCGACCTCGTCGTGCTGAACAAGGCCGACCGGGTGCCCGCCGAGGCCCTCGCGAAGCTCGCCGCGACCGTCGAAGAGCTGGCGCCGGGCCGCCCGCTGCTGGTCACCGAGCACGGGCGGGTCGACCCGCGGCTGTTCTTCGACCCGGAACCGCGCGGCGAGCGAGCCGGGCAGCTGTCGTTCGACGACCTGCGCGAGGACGACCACGACCACTCGCGGCACCTGCACGCCGAGTACCAGACGGTCACCTTCACCGCCGAGACGCCGCTCGCGCCGCGCGCCTTCGTCGAGTTCCTCGAGCGGCGCCCGGCCGGGCTCTACCGGATGAAGGGCCAGGCCGACTTCGGCCCCACCGGCCCGGAAGCGCGCTTCCACCTGCACACCGTCGGCGGGTTCGTGCAGCTGGACCGGTCGGCCTGGCCGCCGGGCGAGCCGCGCCGGACCGAGCTAGTGCTGATCGGCGCGGGGATCGACACCGACGCCGTGCTCGCCGAACTGGGCCGCTGCCTCGCCGAGGACCCGGACACCGTGGACGAGCGCGGCCTGCTGCACATCCTGCGCTACCTGCCCGACCAGGCCTGACCGCGCCGCCACGCCGAAGATCGGCAAATGCGCCGCCGTCCCGGCCACCGCGACGGACACTGACCGCCATGACGACCACCGCGGTGAGCGCACCACGCTGGTACCTGGTCGGCGTGCTGCCCGAAGACGTCCCCCTGGCCCACCTGATGACCCGCTCCGGCGACCTCCGCTACCGGCGTTCGGCCTGCGGGGCACGCGAGTCCCGCAGCTGGAAACCGGTCGACCTGACCACGTCCGAGCTCGCGCCGTGCCCGGAGTGCGTCGCGACGCTCTCCGGCGTCGATGCGGACCGGGGCCAGCTCGCCCTCGACTTGCCGGTCTAGGCGGTCAACGTCCGCGCGAGCCGCTTCGCGGTGTCGAACGGCTGCGAGTCCTGGGCGACGACCGACGTGACCGCGGCACCCTCCAGCAGGAGCATCAGCTCGTCGGCGAGGGCATCGGCGCGCCCGGGAACGCTGCGCCGGAGCTGCGCCCGCAGGTAGCCGTGCAACGCCGTCTTGTGGTGACGGACCACTTCGCGCACCGGATCGGCCGGGTCGGGGAACTCCGAGGTCGCGTTCAGGAAGGCGCAGCCGCGGTAGCCGTCGCGCGAAAGCCAGGCCTCGTAGGCGTCGAACACCGCCAGCACCCGCTCCCGCGGATCGGGGTGCGCGGCGGTGATCCGGTCGATCTCCTCCTGCCACCGCCGGTCGCGCTCCCGCAGGTACGCGACGACGAGCCGGCTCTTGGACCCGAAGTTGCCGTAGAGGGCCGCCTTCGTCACCCCGGCCGCGGCCGCCACCGTGTCGACGCCGACGGCGTGGATGCCGTCGCGGTAGAACAGCGCCGACGCGGCCTCGAGCACCTTCGCGCCCGCATCGCCGGGACGGGTCCGGGCCACGGTCATCCTCCGAACAGATTGGTATGGTCTGCTACCTGCGGTGACTCTACCATCACTTGACACCAGACAGACCTGTCTGTTTGGTGGAGACAGTGGTGACGCAGACGAAGACGGGAAGCTGGGCGTCCACGGCCGCGGTCGGCGCGGTCGTGATCGCCCTCTGCTACGGGTTCGCGCGCTACGCGTACGGGCCGTTCGTGCCGCGGTTCAGCGAGACGTTCGGGCTGACGACGGTCGGTGTGGGCGTGCTCGGCGGCCTGTCCACCGCGGGGTACGGCCTCGGGTTGCTGCTCGCGCCGAGAACTTCGGCGCGGTCGGCACGCGGCACCGTCCTGCTGGCCGCGACGTCGGCGACGGCCGGGCTCGCGCTGATGGCGCTGGCCCCGCACGTCGCGGTGTTCGGCGCCGGGATCGCCGTCGCGGGAGCCGGCGCGGGCCTCGTCTCGCCGGGCGTCGCGCAGCTGATCGGCGAGACGGTCGGAACGCGCACCCGCGACCGGGCGCAGACCTGGGCCAACACCGGGACCGGCCTGGGGCTGGCCGCGTCGGCGTTCACTCCCCTGCTGGCGTTCGGCTGGCCGGTGATCTGGGCGGCCTTTGCGGCGCTCGGCGTGGCGGTGACGCTGCTCGCCTGGCGGACGTTGCCACGGCCGCCAGGCGTCCCGGCGGCCTCCGGGACCGGCCACGGGATGGTCCCGCTCGTGGTCAACTCCGCCCTCATCGGCGTGACGAGCGCGCCGTACTGGACGTTCTCCACCTCCCGCCTCGCCGAAACCGGGCTGAGCCCGGTGGCCGCGACCTGGTGCTGGGCCACGATCGGCGGCGCCGGGTTGCTCGGCGGCCTGGCGGGCCGGGCGGCCGGGCGCGTGGGCCTGCGGACGGTCAACCTCGCGACCTGGACGCTGGCCGCGGCGGGCATCGCCCTGCTCGCCCTGCCGGATCCGGGCGTGCCCTTCGCGCTGCTGTCCGGCGCGCTGTTCGGCAGCACCTACATGGCGCTGACCGGGCTGTGCATCCTGTGGGCGGCCCGCCTGTTCCCCGAGCGGCCCGCCCGGGGCATCACGTGGTCGTTCGCCGGGCTCGGCGTCGGCCAGACCGTGGCCTCACCCCTGGCCGGCGCGGCGGCCGCGGGCCTCGGGTCCGCGGCGGTGTTCGGGCTGACCGCGCTGCTCGCGCTCACCGCGTGGAGCCAGCTCCACCCCCGCCTCGGGCCACCCTGATCACGTCTTCTTCGCGCGGCTCGGCGCCACCCGCGGCGGCTCGTTGGGCATCTTCGGGTACACCGGCGGCCACGGCGCGTCCATCAGCCCGGCGGCCAGGTCGCGTTCGGACATCGCCAGCAGCGGCTCGATCGACTGCGGCCGCTCCCCCGCGCCCGCCCACGGATCGCCGCGCTCGGCCACCCGCGCGGGCACCGTGCTCAGCGTGAGCGTGTCGGGCTCGACGGTGTCCAGTTCGTCCCAGCCGATCGGCGTGGACACCTGGCCGCCGGCGCGCGGGCGCACGCACCAGGTGCCGAACACCGTCTTGTGCGGGGCGTTCTGGTTGAAGTCGACGAACACCCGCGTGCCGCGTTCTTCCTTCCACCACTGCGCGGTGATCTTCTCCGGGTGGCGGCGTTCGAGGGCCCGCGCCAGCGCGACCGCGGCGGCCCGCACCTGGAAGCCGTCCCAGCGCGGCTCGAGCATCACGTACAGGTGCAGCCCGCGCGAGCCCGACGTCTTCAGGTGCCCCTCGATGCCGTGCTCGGCCAGGAACTCCCTGGTCAGCATCGCGGCTTCGCGCAGCTCGTCGAAGCCGATGCCGGGCGAGGGGTCGAGGTCGACGCGCAGTTCGTCGGTGACCTCGGGGGTGTCGGCGAGGTAGGGCCAGACGTGGAAGCCCAGGCAGCCGAGGTTCACCGCCCAGAGGATGTGGGCCAGGTCCTTCGCCACCAGCGCGTCGCTCGTCGTGCCGTTCGGCGTCGAGACGACGGTGGTGGTCAGCCACGGCGGCGCGCCCTTCGGGACGCGTTTCTGGAACCAGTTCTTGCCGCCGGCGCCGTCCGGGTAGCGCTCCAGCAGCAGGGGGCGGCCGCCGAGCCGGGCCAGCAGCGGCCCGGACACCGCCCGGTAGTACTCGACGAGGTCGAGCTTCGTTTCGCCGCGTTCCGGGAAGTACACCTTGTCCGGGCTGCTGATCTTGACCTCGACGCCGTCGGCGTCGAGCAGGACCGCCCCGCTCATCGCGCCTCCCCGAACAGTTTCGCGAGCTCGGCGGGCGGTGCCTCGTCGAGCTGGGCGTACGTGCAGGACTCCGGCGTGCGGTCGGGCCGGAACCGGACCAGCCGCCCGCCGTGCCGGAACCGGCCGCCCTGCAGGTGCTCGTAGCGGACCTCCGCCACCCACTCCGGCCGCAGGGGCTCCCACGAGAGGTCCTTCTGCGGTGCCCACCGGCTGTTCGCGCCCGGTTGCCGCCCAGGCTCGGGCTCGTACTCGGCCCAGGACCGCCACGGGTGGTTCTCGAGCGCGTTTTCGCGCAGCGGCGCCAGCTCTTCGACCAGCTCGGCCCGCCGGGCCTTGGTGAAGCTGCTGGCCACCCCGACGTGGTGCAGGACGCCCTCGTCGTCGAACAGCCCGAGCAGCAGCGAGCCGACGCCCACGCCGTCCTTGTGCCAGCGGAAGCCGGTGACGACGCAGTCGGCCGTGCGCTCGTGCTTGACCTTCAGCATGACGCGCTTGTCCTGCTCGTACGGCAGGTCACCGGGCTTGGCCATGACACCGTCGAAACCCGCGCCTTCGAACCGGGTGAACCAGTCCTCGGCCTGCGCCGGGTCCTCGCTCAGCGGGGTCAGGTGGACGCGCTGCAGCCCTTCGGCGGTCGTGGAGAGCACGCTTTCGAGCTGCTTGCGCCGCTCACGGAAGGGCTCCCCGGTGAGGTCGGTGTCGCCGAGGGCGAGCAGGTCGAAGGCGATGAAGCTGGCCGGCGTCTCCTCGGCGAGCTTGCGCACGCGCGACGCCGCCGGGTGCAGCCGCAGCTGCAGCACCTCGAAGTCGAGCCCCTGGGGCGTGACCAGCACGATCTCGCCGTCGACGACGCAGCGGGGCGGCAGCGCGGCGGCCAGCAGCTCCACCAGCTCGGGGAAGTAGCGGGTCAGCGGGCGGTCGTTGCGGGAGCCGAGCTCGATCTCGTCGCCGTCGCGGAACACCACGCAGCGGAAGCCGTCCCACTTCGGCTCGTACAGCAGCCCCGGTGCACGAGGTACCTCGT
>NZ_MUMI01000375.1 GCF_002155975.1 Amycolatopsis kentuckyensis | reverse complement strand
CCGGGCGGGTGCCCGAAGACTGGGCCCAGCGCCTGCACCAGTAACTGTCTCGTGGACAACCTATGCGGGACCCAGGCGCGGTGATATTCTGACTTGAAACGTTTCAACAATGCCGTGGAGCGTTCATGTCCGGATATCGCGTGCTGCTCGCCGTCCTGTCCGCCCTCCTGGTGATCACGCCGCCAAGCGTCGCCGCACCCCGAACGGCCGTCCAGGTCGGCGACCTGCGCGTCGACAACGTTGTCAACCCCCTCGCCGCCGGTGCCACCCCGACGCTGAGCTGGAAACTGCGTTCCGAAAGGCCAGGAGAACGGCAGACGGCGTACCGGATCCTCGTCGCGAGCAATCCCCGGCTCCTCGAGGAGAACCGCCCCGACGTCTGGGACAGCGGGCGGATCACCAGCGCGGACTCGGTGGCCGTCCCCTACCGCGGGCCCGCCGGCGGAAAGCGGAACTACTGGACCGTCGAGGTCTGGGGCGCCCACGGCGGACCGCCCGCCGAGGCCGCGCCCGCCTGGTGGGAGACCGGCGCCGACTGGTCCGGCGCCCAGTGGATCACACCCGGTGACGCCTACGCCTGGCAGGACTTCGTCCTCGACGTCGACTTCACCATCAAGGCCGCGGCCGCGAGTGTGGTCTTCCGCGCCACCGGTCCCGACGATTTCCTGCTGTGGCAGGTCAACGCCGCCGAAGCGCCGGGCAAGGTCCTGCTGCGGCCGCACGTCAAGAGCCACGGGTCCTTCACGCTCCTCGGCGAAACCGACCTCAGCCCGGTCCTCAGCCCGCAGACCGCGAACGCCCCGCACCACCTGCGGATCGACGCGCGGGGGAGCACCGTCGTCACGTCGATCGACGGCACCCGGGTCGACTCCCGGCCGGTCGACGCGGTGCGCACCGGCACGATCGGGTTCCGCACTTCGCTCAGCCAGGGCACGCCCGAAGCCGCCGCCTACGACAACCTCACCGTCCACGGCCTCGACGGCACCCCGCTGTTTTCCGACGACTTCGAGTCCACTCCGGACCCGCGCTTCCCCGGAGCCACCATCACCGGCGGCGAGCTCGAACCCCAGGGCGACCCGCTCCTGCTCGCCCAGTCGCCGGACGCGCCGTTGCTGCGGCACGAATTCGTCCTCGACAAGCCCGTCGCGAGCGCCCGCGCGTACGTCCACGGCCTCGGCTTCCACGAACTGCACCTCAACGGCGGGAAGGTCGGCGACCAGGTCCTGGCGCCGGGGAGCACCCCCTACGACCGTCGCCTCCTCTACGACTCCTACGACGTGACACCACAGGTCCACCAAGGACGCAATGCGGCCGGTCTGTGGCTGGGCAACGGATACGGTCCGCGCTTCAGCCAGTACGGCTTCCGCTGGACCGGCCCGAAACAGGGCATCCTCGCGCTGGCCGTCACCTTCACCGACGGAACCCGCCGGACGATCACGACCGACGGCTCCTGGCGCTGGTCGGACGGCCCGGTGACGGCCAACGACCTCTACGCCGGGGAAAGCTACGACGCCCGGCTGGAGAAAACCGGCTGGGACCGCGCGGGTTTCGACGACGCGGCGTGGCACCCGGTGCGGACCGCGGCCGCCCCGGACGGGGAGCTCACCGGGTCGACCGCGCCGCCGATCCGGGTCGTCCGCACCCTCCGGCCCGTCGCCGTCACTCAGCCGCGGGCGGGCGTGTACGTCTACGACTTCGGCGAGAACTTCGCGGGCTGGGCGCAGCTGCGCGTCGCCGGACCGGCCGGCACGACCGTGCGGATGCGCACCGCGGAAGAGCTGACCGGGGACGGGATGCTCGACACCACGACCAACCGCAACGCCGCGTCCACCGACTCCTACACCCTCGGCGCCGCCCGCGGAACCCAGGTCCACGAGCCCCGGTTCACCTACCACGGCTTCCGCTACCTCGAGCTCACCGGCTACCCGGGGACGCCGGACGCGGGCAGCGTCGCCGGCCGGGTCGTGCACGCCGACGTCGCCGCCACCGGGCACGTCGAGACGTCCGACCCGCTGCTGAACACGATCTGGGCGAACAACCGCCGGGCCGTGCTGAACAACTCGATGAGCCTGCCCACCGACAACCCGGTCCGCGACGAGCGGACGCCGCCGGGCATGGACGTGCAGACCTACCACGACGCCGCCGTCCTCGACTTCGGCATGGAAGCCTTCTACCGCAAGTACCTGCTCGACCTGCCGCCCGGGACGGCGTTGCCCAGCGACGCCGGGAACGCCCAGCTGCCGGACATGGGCGGCGGCTCGGTCGACCTGGCCTGGTCGCTCTACGAGCAGTACGGGGACCTCCCGCGGCTGGCCGCCGCGTACCCGTTGATGAAGGCGTTCGTGGACACCAATGCGGCCGCCTATCCCGGCCACATCTGGCCGGACGACCGTGGCTTCGGCGACTGGTGCCCGCCCGACCGCGGCCCGAACGCCAACGGGGGACAGGGAAATCCGTCCGCGGGCGCGTGCTTCAGCGAGCGTTCGCTGGTCAACACCGCGCTGTCCTACCGGCAGGCCGAAGACGTCGCGAAAGCCGCGCGGGCGCTGGGAAAGACCGCCGACGCGGCCCACTTCGCCGAGCTGGCGAACGCGATCGCCGCCGCGTTCAACGCGCACTTCCTCGACGGCGCCACCTACGGCGACGGCCGTCAGACGACCAGCGTCCTCCCGCTCGCCTTCGGGATCGTGCCCCCGGACAAGGTGGCCGCGGTCGGCGCGCAACTCGTCGACACGATCCTCACCAAGGACGGCGGGCACCTCGACACCGGCATCTTCGGGACCCGGTACCTGCCCGAAGCGCTCGCCAAGGCCGGCCGCATCGACGTCGCCCTGACCGTGCTCCGGCAGAAGACCTACCCCGGCTTCGGGTACGAAATCAGCCGCGGCGCGACGACGCCGTGGGAGCAGTGGACGTACGAGTCCGGCATGGAGACCCACGACCACGCGATGTTCGCCGGGATCAACACCGCTTTTTACACGCAGTTCGCCGGCATCACGCCCGCGGCGCCGGGATACGCGTCGATCGCCATCGCGCCGCAGGTCCCGGCCGGGCTCGGGCACGTCGCGGCGTCGATCGACACGGTCCGCGGGCCGGTCAGCTCCGCGTGGACGCAGACCGGCTGCCGCTTCGAACTGACCGTGACCGTGCCGGTCAACGCGACCGCCACGGTCACCCTGCCCACGGGGAACCGGATCCCGGTCGGTTCCGGAACGTCGAAGTTCACCGTCCGCCACTGCCCCTGACCGAAGGAGAAGCCCGACCCGAGGCGGCCGCCGTCCCGACCGAGCGGCGGTGACCGTCACAAGCGGCGAAACCGGGCCTCCAGCAGCGCGAACACCCCGAACACGGCGATCCCCGCCGCCAGTGTCAGCAGCAGCGCCTGCCCGTACGGCTGCACGGCCAGCGTCTTCAACGCCGGATCCAAGCCGCCCGCTTTGGCGGGGTCGTAGCGGACGGCCGCCAGGACGAACATCACCCCCACCGTGGCGTACAGGACGCCCACCGCGCACCAGCCGATCTGGCCGAGGCGGGTGGTCGACGTGCGCAGGGTGGCGGAGGCGCCGCCGAAGTCGAGGTCGCGGAGGAACTCCTTCCGCGCGCCCCGGAAGGCGAGCCACGCCGCGACCGCGATGACCAGGACACCGGCCGCGATCACCGCGACCGCGCCCCACGGCCGGCCCAGCACGCTCGCGACCACCGAACCCGCCTTGCCGGACGCGCCCATCGCCGTCTTGCCCGCGCTGTAGGCGACGAGGCCGTACAGCACCACTTCGACGCCACTGACCGACCGGCGCACCCACCGCCGCCGGGGTTCCGCGTGCCGGTGGCCGGTGATCGCCTCGGCGAGCTGCCAGAGCGCCAGCACGCCGGTGCCGGCGGCGACCAGCCAGAGCAGCCAAGCGCCGCCCTCGGAAGCGACGATCTGCAGCGCGCCCGCTTTGTCGGCCCGGTCGTTGTCGCCGAGCGCGACCTGGACGGCCAGCCACGCGACGATGAGGTGCACTGCCGCGTAGCAGGTCAGCCCGATCCGGGCGAGCAGGCTGAAAACTCTCAGTTCGGGCATGAAACCGAGTTTTGCTCACCTTGCCCGGTTCGGCAGCGTGAAGCCGTGGCCGGCGCCCCTCGCCACCCCGGCTGCCGAGCCCGCCGATCAGGGGTCGGGCGGGCACCAGGTGTCGGAGGTGGGCCCGTCGGCGGCCCCGCAGAAGCCGTGCAGCGACTTGTCGACTTCGCCGCCCGACACGCCCATCACCGCGACCGGCTTGTTCTGCGGCACGTTCCGGCCGATGTCGCCGCCGTAGTCGATGGTGCCGGTGACGCCTTCGAGGTACTTGTTGACCTGCTTGGCCCCCGGGCGCGACGTGTGGATGGCGGTGATCTCGCGCCAGATCGCGCCCGGCGTCACCGGGATCTCGGCCGCTGTCTCGCGCAGGTACGCCGCCGCGACGATCATCACCTGCGCGGCGTCGTAGGCCAGTGCGGCGTGGCCGTCGTACGAGCGGCCTTCCGGCGTCCGTTCGAACGGGAACAGCGTCTCGTCCAGCGTCGTGTAGAAGTCCAGCGCGGTGCCGCTCGCCTCGGTGACCGGCGCGGTGGCGAACGACAGGTAGTAGTAGGGCAGCGCCCGGTTGCGCCGGCGTTCGCCCTGGTCGGCGACGAACCGCGTGACGTCGTCGTCGCCGATCACCGTGGCCCGGCTGCCGCACTGCGCGGCGCTGCTGAGGAACTGGCCGAAGTCGGGCACGCCCCGGCCGGCGAAGAACGCCACGCCGTCGTAGGAACACGTGTCCCGGCCGGCCGCGCCGGCGTTGCCCAGCAACGTCTCGTCGTAGCGGACGTGCGAAGGCGGCCCGCCGAGGCCGCCGTCCGGGGTGAACGCCCGTGCTTCGGCCTGGAAGCCCTTGTCGCGGAAGGACTTCAGGACGTCGTCGCGGAGGTTGGTGCTGTAGAGGTCGGCGTCGTCGTCGGAGTAGTAGACGCGCACCGTGCGCGGGCCCGGCAGCTGCTCGGCGAACCCCGCCGCCACCGCGGCCTCGCGCCGGTTCTGCGGGGTCACCTGGAAGTACATCGGGTTCAGGTCGGCCAGCGGATCCGCGGACAGCGTCGAGGCGACCATCGGCAGCCCGGCGTTGGTCAGCGCGGCGATGGTCTGCTGGGTGGGGGTGCTGCTCAGGTCCAGCCCGACCACCCCGACGATGCTGCTGTCCTGCTGGGCCTGCAGCCGCAGCTGGTTCGCCACCCGCACGCCTTCGCGCATGTTGCGGCCCGCGTTGGCGATGAGCAGCCGGACGATCGGATCGGCCGAACCCGGCGCGTTCAGCTGCCGCAGCTGGGCGACCGCGAACCCTTCCAGCGATTCGCGTTCGGTGGTCAGGCCCTCCGCGAGGTTGTTGGACGAAGTCAGCGCCTCCAGCACGACGAGCGTGATGTACGGCCGTTCGGGGTGGGCTTCGTGCAGCCGTTCCGCGCGGTGGTTGTGGTCCAGCACGACCGCTTCGACCTGCCGGATCGTCGCGTCCGACGGCTGGAAGACGTCCTGGGAGCCGTCCGTGACGCCGACGCACTCGCTGCCCGTCCAGGTCAGCCAGGGGTTGTCGGAGCCGCAGTGCTCGGCCCAGGTGTCGTGCCGGTCGTAGGCGACGAACCCGGCGACGAGCGCGACGACCACCACGGGCACGCCGATCCGCGTCCACCGGCTGGCCCACCACGGCGGCCGGACCTGCCTGCGGAACCGGTAGTCGCTGCCGAGGGTCTGCAGCATCTGCCGGACCCTCGGCTCGTCTTCGTCCGACGCGGGCCGGACGCCGACGGGCAGGTACCAGGCGGTCGGCCGGCGTTCCCGCCGGTCGCGTTCGAGCTGGTTCTGCCAGGCCACGTACGCGGCGCGCGCCTGCCCGGCCTGGAACTGCGGCCGGTGCAGCGTCGACTCCGCGTCGGGCGGCGGCGCGGGACTGGCGCTGACCACCAGCAACGGGTCGAACCGCCCGACCTGGTTGCGGACGGAGTTGACGAGTTCCAGCAGCCGGTAGCCGCCGTTGCCGACGCTCACCTCGTCCAGCAGCAGGACGGGGTAGGTCATCCGCCGTCGCCGCCACACCCGCCACGGCCGCAGCCGGTAGGCCCGCCGAAGGTCTTCGAGGAAGGCGTTGAGCAGCAGGCGGCAGACGTACTCGGAGGCCTCTTCCTGCCACTGCCCCTCGGTGAGCCGCCGGGCGAACCGGACGAAGCTGCCGGACATTTCGGGGGCCAGGTGCGGTTGCCGCAGGAACCAGCGGTACCGCCCGGAGAGCAGGGGCACCCGCCCGGTGACGGCGATCCGGAAGGTCAGCAGGGTGAGCCCGCGCACGAGCAGCGAGAAGACCTTCCAGATGCCCTGGTTTTCGGGCAGCTGCTTGACGGCGTCCTCGGCGGAGGAGCTGAACCGCTCGGCGAGGCTGATCCGCCGGATGGCCCGCCGCAGCACCCCGTCGGGATCGTCGCGGCCGTCGTAGTCCTGCAGCATCAGCCAGTAGACGAGGTCGAACAGCGGGAAGGGCAGCCGGCTGGTGTGCGCGGTCGCGCTGTCGCCGAGCTGCTTCCGGGCATCCCGCAGGATGTCCCGCACGACGGTGACGGAGTCGGCGGTCGCGGGCCCGGCTTCGTCCCGCCCTTCGTGCGCGGTGAGTTCCGGCCGCGCGTACCGGATGCTGCCCTGCGGTTTCGCGGTCTTGAGCCGTTCCGCGACGGCGGCGAGCACGTCCCCGCTTTCGGCCGGCCGGACGAGGCAGACCATGGGCAGGCCCCGCCGTTCGGACCGTTCGTCCTGGTAGTCGCCCCAATGGCACTGGTCGTCGAGTTTCCGCGGCCGGTCCCCGAGCCGCGGCCGCAGGCAAAGCGCTCCGAGCAGCTTGATCAACACATCGGCGCCGAGAAATCCGAGCGGCCCTGTTCTCCCCATCGGAACAGAATGGCACGCGCCGCGTGGAACCGGTTCCGCAATTCCACCGACGTCACTCGGGCGGAGGTGTCCGCCGCCGCCTCGCGCGCTCGTGAGTTTTCGTCGTGGTACACCGCTGGTCCGTGGTGGTCAGCCGAGCCGGGCGCGGATCACCTCCGCGTGCGGGTCGCCGAGCTCGTCGAAGATGGCGAGGGCCTGGTGCCAGCGGGCGCGAGCCGGCCCGTCCAGGCCCTGGGCGGCGAGCGTCCGCGCGAGACTGGCCAGCACGCGGGCGGTCGTGCGCTGGTCGCCGAGCTCCCGGCTGAGGGCGAGGACCTGCTCGTACCGGTGCCGCGCGCGGTCGTGGTGCCCGGCGTCGGCGTGGATGTCGCCGAGGGTGCCCAGGGTGAACTGCAGGCCGGTCCGGTCGTCGTTCTCCCGCTGGATGGTCAGCGCCTGCTCGAGGTGCCGGGCGGCGTGCACGGGCTGGTCGAGCCGCCGGTAGGTGTCACCGAGGTTGTTCAGGCCGAGACCTTCGCCCTGCCGGTCGCCGGTTTCGCGGAACAGCAGCAGCGCCCGGCGGAAGCAGTCGGCGGCCGCGGCGAGCCGGCCGAGGTCGACGTGGACGACACCGAGGTTGTTGAGGTTCCAGGCCTGACCGTGCCGGTCACCGACCTCCTCCAGGATCGCCTGCGCCCGCTGGTGACAGTCGATGGCGGTGGGGTAGCGGCGCAGATCGCCGTACGCGACACCGAGACCCCGCCAGATGATGCCCTCGCCGCGCCGCTCGCCCAGCGCCCGCGTCGCCTCCAGCGCGACGTCGAAGGTGGCGATCCAGTCGTCCCAGTGGCTGCGCCGGTAGTAGAAGCTGAGCAGCACCCACGCCAGCTGCCAGGCGACTTCCGGCAGGCCGTGGCCGGCGGCGGTTTCGACCACCGCACGCAGGGTGGCCCGTTCCGATTCGTACCACGCCAGGGCTTCCTCGTGGTCCGCGAACCGCGGCACCGCGCACCGCTCCGGCAGCGGGTGCAGTGAAATGATCCGGACCCGGTGCGGATCGAAGACGCCGCGGGCGGACTCGGCCGCGTGCAGGTACCACGTGAGCAGCCGGTGCGTGGCCTGCGGGGGCTCGCTCCGCGCCCGGTCGCGGGCGAACGGGCGGACCAGGTCGTGGAACCGGTACCGGCCCGGGGTCGTCTGCAGCAGCAGGTGCTCGTCGAGCAGGGCTTCGAGCTGCCGTTCGGCGTCCTCGGACGTCGTCGAGGCGAGGGCCGCGGCCGACTCGGCGGTGAAGTCGCCGCCCGGATGCAGCCCGAGCAGCCGGAACATCCGCTGCTGCGCCGGCGGCAGGGCACGGTAGGACAGCGTGAACAGGGCGTGCAGCTCGTCGGTGCCTGCCCCCTTCCGCAACCTGGTCACCAGGTCGGCAACCGTCCACAGAGGACGTTGGCGGAGCCGCCGCGCGGCCAGCGAGATCGCGATCGGCAGGTGCCCGCACAGGTCCGCGACCCGGGCGGCGGCCCGGGGTTCGGCGGTCACGCGGTCGTCGCCGGCGATCCGGGACAGCAGGGTGATCGCTTCCGCCGTCGGCAGCACGCCGATCGGCAGTTCGCGCGCGCCGGCCAGCCCGGACAGGCTCCGGCGGCTCGTGATCAGCACCAGGCTGCCGGGGTCGCCGGGCAGCAGGTGCCGGACCTGCTCCTCGGTCGCGGCGTTGTCCAGCAGGATCAGCGTCCGCCGGCCGGCCAGCCGGGACCGGTAGAGCGCGGCCCGTGACTCCAGCTCCTGGGGGATGTGCTGGCCGGCCACGCCGAGCAGGCGCAGGAAGTTCTCGAGGGCCGTGGTGGCCGGGACCGGGGGCAGCTCGGCGTCGAACCCGCGGAGGTCGGCCCACAGCTGGATCTCGTCGAACCGCCCGCTGCCGACCAGCTGGTGGGCGGCGTGCACGGCCAGCCGCGTCTTGCCGACGCCGGCCATGCCGTGGATCGTGCCGATCGCCACCGCCGTGGCGGAACCCGGCTCGGCCAGCGCGTGCAGCGTGCGCAGCTCCGCCTCCCGGCCGACGAACTCGGCGATGTCCATCGGCAGTTGCCGCCACGCGCCGGTCTCGGTGTCCGCGGCGGGGGCGAACTCGCCGGCGAGGATGTCCTGCTGCGCCCGCCGCAGCCGTGCGCCCGGCTCGATGCCCAGCTCCGTCACCAGCCGCTGCCGGGCGAGGGAGAACGCGTCGAGTGCCTCCGCCTGCCGTCCGGCGTGCTGCAGGGCCAGCATCAGGGCCACCCACAGCTCTTCCCGCAGCGGGTGCTCGGCGAGCAGCAGGCGCAGGTCCCCGATGGCGGCTTCCGGCCGGCCGAGCTTGATCCGCGCGTGGGCGTGCCGCTCCGCCGCGGTGAGCCGCACGTCCTCCAGCCGCGCGATCTCCGCCCGCAGGACCGGCCCCGGTGACAGGTCCGCCAGCGGCCGGCCGCGCCACAGGCCCAGCGCGCGCTCGAAGTGACCGGCGGCGGTTTCGAAGTCCCCCTGCCGCCACGCCCGGTCGCCCCGCCGGGCCTGGTCCTGGAAGACTTCCAGGTCCAGCTCGCCGGGGTGGACGGTGAGCAGGTAGCCACCGGGCAGCGTGGCGAGCCGGTCCTCGCCGAGCGCGGTGAACACCCGCCGCAGCCCGGCGACGTAGGTCCGGACGTTGGACTCCGGCGCCACCGGCGGCTTCTCCCACACCGCCTCGGCGAGGTAGCCGACGTCCGCCGCGGCGTTCGCCCGCAGGAGCAAGGCGGCCAGAACCGACCGCTGCCGCCGCCCGCCGACCGCCACGGCCTCACCCGGGCGCCCGGCTTCGAGCGGCCCGAGGAGCCGGAACTCCACGTCGATCCCCTCCCCGTTTCCCTCTTTGCATCGTGGCGCAACCCGTGCGGCCGCCCAACCTCCAGCCGGGCCAATTCCGTGCGGCATTTGTGCGGGATCTGTGCCGGCGATCCGGCACTATCCCGCGCCCGCCGGACGGGCCGGTGTGCGGACGCCTGTGCGGATTCTGTGCGCCCGCCGAAGCAGAGTGGTCGAGCGGGAGGACGTGGCCACGGGGGAGACGTCCTCCCGCTCGACCACCGGGGAGGAAGAATGCGACGGAAATACGCTGTGACATCCGCGATCCCGATGTCATTACTGGCGACGGTCCTGATCGCCGATCTCGCTACCGCGTCGACGCCCGCGGTCCGGACGGCGTTCGCGGCTCAGGGCCGCGCGGGCGGGCTCGACGCCACGCAGATCGCCACGCTGCAGGAAAAGGCGGACCACTACCTGGCCACCATGGGCGGCCGCCAGGTCGGGCTCAACAAGATCGACCTCGACGGACGGGGCATGGTGTCCATCGCCCTGCCCGGCGAGGCCCATCCCCGGAATCTGCCGGGCGCGCGGAGCGACTACTGTTTCGCCTGGCCCAACGGGGCACCCTACGGTCGCTTCTGCGCCTACAGCGGAATCTGGTACACGGGCGATTCGGTCGACATGTACTACTGCGACAGGTACGTCGTCAACTACGGCGGCCCGGGTTCGTGGGACAACAACCAGTCGTCGGGCACGAAAGCCCGGATGTTCGACAACATGGACCGGCCCGTCTACACGACACCCCGCGCACCGAGCCACGACCGCGAGGGAAATTGGCACGGTATCGCCTACGTCAGGAATTGCTGATTCGCTTTCTCGCCGAAATTCACGGAAGGGAGTTCTGTCATGGGAACGAGGATCGCGGTGCGGACGGGATTGCTCTGCGGAGCCGTCGCGGCGCTGATCGGCGGCGTGCTGCCGGCCGCGGCGCACGCGGCGGGCAACTGGGACGACTGCCCGCAGCAGCACGTCTGCTTCTGGACGGGCGACAACGCCACCGGTGACATGTGCTACTGGTCCGGGGACGACCCCAACTGGCTGACGGGCGCCATCAAGTGCTCGTGGGCGAAGTCGACCAGGGCGCAGTCGGTCTACAACCACGGCACGACGGGGGCTTCGGTCTCGTACTACACCGGAGCCGACTACGGCGGCCAGCGGGCCGGCTGCACCGCGAGCGGCGGCTACGGGAACTTCAAGGGGAACAACGGCACCGGCTACCTCCTCCGTTCCCACCGCTGGAGCTGCTGACACCGTGACTCGGCGAGCGCTGAAGCGATCATCCTCGTAGGCTTCGCCGCACAGCGCAGCGTCCGTGCATCGAGAGGTGATCGTGGCCAGGGTCTTTCGCTCGGCGGTCACCGGCCGCGCCGGGCCGCTGACGGTTGCCGTGACCGGGGCGAGTGGGCTGGTCGGGACGGCGCTGACCGCGCTGCTGACCACCGGGGGACACGAGATCGTCCGGCTGGTCCGGCGGGCCGCGGAGACGCCCGGCGAGCGCACGTGGCAGCCGGAGGAACCTGCCGCGGACCTGCTCGCCGGCGTCGACGCGGTCGTGCACCTGGCCGGCGCCCCGATCACCGGCCGGTTCGACGACGAGCACCGGCGAGCCGTGCGCGACAGCCGGATCGCGCCGACGCGGGCGCTCGCGGACCTGGCCGCGCGCACACCCGACGGCCCGAAGGTGTTCGTCTCGGCGTCCGCGGCCGGCTACTACGGACCCGACCGCGGCGACGAGGTCCTCACCGAGGAAAGCGAGCGCGGGCAAGGCTTTCTGGCCGACGTCACCGCCGAGTGGGAGGCGGCGACCGAAGTGACGGGGCTTCGGGTGGTCAGGGTGCGCACCGGCCTGGTCCTCAGCCCACGCGGCGGCCTGCTGCGAGTGCAGTACCCGCTGTTCATCGCCGGCTTGGGCGGCCCGTTCGGCACGGGCCGGCAGTGGATGCCGTGGATCGCCATCGACGACCTGGCCGACGTCTACCTGCGGGCCCTGACGGACTCGGTCCTCAGTGGACCGATCAACGCGGTGAGCCCGCAACCCGTGCGCAACGCCGAGTACACGCGGACACTGGGCAGCGTGCTCAAGCGGCCGACGTTGCCCGAGGTGCCACCGACCGGCCCCCATCTCCTGCTTGGAGAGAACGGCACCCGCGAGTTCGCGCTGGCCGGCCAGCG